>NZ_JASPGN010000009.1:98185-152755 GCF_030232655.1 Corynebacterium sp. MSK218 | reverse complement strand
GTGAAGAAACTGATTCCTATCGGCCAGGTGTTGGCATGCGCAAAGAAGTCGAAGGACGAGACGGCACCTGCCGCATCGACGGATGTACTGAACCAGCCCACCACACCCAGCTTGACCACCGGCACAACTATGCCGATGGTGGTGCCACTCATCCCAGTAACCTGGCGTGTTTGTGCCAGAAGCATCACAACATGAAAACTGATGGCACTCTTTACTACCTTCTGGACCCCAATAGCGGGGATATTATCTGGCTATTTCAAGACGGCACCTGGTGTATGACCGAGCCAGAAGGTCCATTAGCGCCTAAGCAGAAACGCTGGGCCCAAACCGTTGGCCAACACATCACCACCACCCGCACACGCATAAGAGAAGAAGCCCAAAGACTCAAACAAGCCCTCGACGACTACCACCAACAACAAGAAGAAACCCAAGCAGCAGGAACCGAAGCAACAGAAGCCGCAGCCCAAAGCGGCGAAAACGCCGACACCACCGACGACATCCCCTTCTAAACTCCCAGCCGTCGAATAAAACGACGAAGACACCCCGAGAATCCATTCAATAACTCAGGACACGGAAAAAGACTCGTCGTCCCACACGACGACACAAAGATTTTGAGTATTAGCTCTATGGAGCAAAGCGCAAAATGAGCGCGTCGTTTGAAACGACGAAGGGGAGAGGATGCACGATTCTGGAGGGAGATAGAAAGGAGCCTCCCTAACGGCCAAAAGTCGGCGCAAATTCTTGGGCGGAACTTTTGAGAGTTAGGGAGGTTAGACTGCCGGAGTATGCCCGGCGGGGTGTTAGGCAGAGATGCCTACGTGCTGCTTCTCGTCGTCATTCATGATGCTGGAGACACCGTTTTCGGCAGCGTTCCACGTGGCCTGGTCCTGAATCCCAGCGCGCTTGGCCACAATGGTGGCGCACAGGGATTGCCCGGTGACGTTGACGGCGGTGCGGCCCATATCGATGATGGGCTCGATGGCGAGCAGAAGGCCAACGCCGGCCAGCGGAAGGCCCAGGGTGGAAAGGGTCAGCGTGAGCATCACGGTCGCACCGGTGGTGCCAGCGGTAGCGGCGGAGCCAATGACGGAAACGAAAATGATGAGAAGGTACTGGGTCAGGGAAAGGTCAATGCCGTAGAACTGAGCAATGAAGATTGCCGCGATGGCCGGGTAGACGGAGGCACAGCCATCCATTTTGGTCGTCGCACCCAGCGGGATGGCGAAGGAGGCGTACTCGCGCGGCACGCCCATAGCCTTCTCAGTGAAGCGTTCGGTGACGGGCATAACGCCCATGGAGGAACGGGTGACAAAGCCGAGGGAGAACACCGGCCATACACGTTTGTAGAAGCCCATGACTGGGATGCGGTTATAGATGAGTACCGCTGGGTAGACGACGACGATAACGAGGGCGAGGCCTACGTACATTGCCAGGACAAACTTGCCCAGGGAGCTCATGGCATCCCAGCCGTAGGTGGTCACGGCCTTACCGATGAGGGCCGCGGTGCCGATCGGGGCGAGGCGAATGATCCACCACAGGACCACCTGGATGACCTTGAGGAAGGATTCGGTAAAGCGGAGGAAAGGATCGGCCGCCTTGCCAGCCTTTACAGCGGCGATACCCAGCGCCAGGGAAATGACGAGGAGCTGGAGTGCGCCAAAGCTGAGGGAAACAGAGTCGTCGCTAAAGGACGCGGTGAGTCCGAAGAAGTTGGAGGGGACAAGTTGCTGGAGGAATGCGGTCCAGGAACCGACGTGGGAAGGATCGGCGGCAGTGGAGGCGTCGACAGTCGTGCCCACACCCGGCTTCATCACGAGTGCTACCAGGATGCCGGCGAGAACCGAGAAGAAAGCCGTGATGGCAAACCAGACGAGGGTGGAGATGGCGAGCGAAGCAGCGTTTGCGACCTTGCGCAGGTTCGCCACGGAGGTAACCACGGCGGCGAAGATAAGGGGCGGGACCATGACCTTAAGTAGCTGGACGTAGGCGCCGCCGATGCCGGAGAGGGTATCGGAGAGCCAGGAGGACTCCATACCGGAAGCAATGAATCCGAGGACAAGGCCAATGATGAGGCCGGCGATGACTTGAGCGCCAAAGCCGGTGGCCCATGAGGGCAGAGTGCGGGAGGAAGTATCAGACACGAGAAATTCCTTCTAGACAGTGTTGTATAGAAAAGACCAATTGGTTCGCACATTGCGAACAGATCGGTTCGCTAGAGATATCAACACAGTACGCTGGATGTAAATTCCCACGCAACTTAAGGAATGCGCTTAGTCCAGGCTTCGGTGAGGAATTTGGTGTCGACGAGGTGGTGGGCGTCGGCAAGCGTGGCGTCGGAAAGCTCGGCCTCAACGGCACCATAACGGGTGGCAAACTCCCGCGCCATAGTGTCAATAATCTTCTCGCGCGGCACGCCGGTCTGTCGGCGCAGTGGATCGACGCGCTTCTTTGCGCTGGCCAGGCCCTTGGATGAGACCTTGACCTTGCCGATGCGCAAGACCTCCAGCATCTTGTCTGCATCAATGTCGTAGCTCATTGTGGTGTGGTGCAGCACCGCACCTTGGCGCCGCTTCTGGGCCGCGCCACCAATCTTGCCGCCGTCCGACGTGATGTCATTGATAGGGACATACCACGCATTCACGTCAAGCTTGCTCAGTGCGGCGAGCACCCACTGGTCGAGGTACTCATAGCTGGCCTCGTAAGAATAGCCGGCTACGAGGGACTCCGGCGCGTACAGGGAATATGTCACGCAGTTGCCGCCTTCCATAAACATGGCGCCACCGCCGGAGATGCGGCGCACGGGGATGATGCCGTGCTTGTCGACGCCCTCCTGATCCAGCTCATTGGCATAGGACTGGTACGAACCGAACACGACTGCTTTGTCTTCCCACTCCCAGAAGCGGAGCGTGGGTCCCCGTTTTCCTTCAGCAACTTCATTGAGAAGGACTTCGTCGAGAGCGACATTGACCGGAGTGGGAAGAACGCCGGGTCGCAAGATCTCCCATGAATGGTCGGTGAAATCGGTGCCATCGGACAACGCTCTCTTGACTGTCGTTGCGAGGTGCTGGGTGTCAAAGCCATGGAGAGCCACGGGCGCGTCGATGCGTTCCAAGGCGGCGTCGAGGCGGGATTGGATGTCGGCGGTGCTCGAGGCGGTGGTGAGGCCGACGAGGGCTGGGCTAAGGGCGTCGTAGGCTTCTTCGGGTTCAAGGAAGAAGTCGCCAGAGATTGTGGCGTTGGTAATGGCGTTAGCGGAATCTACGTCGATATCGACGACGAGGAGTTTGCCGCCGGGGACCTTGAGTTCAAAGTGTCTATGTGTGCTCATGATGTTCAGGGTACCTAGAGGGGTAGAAGTGTTCGTTTCCTGGTAGACCATTACGGGTAATTTCTGAGATTTAGGGGTACCGGTCGGGGATTGGAATTTCCTGTGGAGGGGGTAGGGGTTTGCGTGGAAAGTTGGTGTCATCGCCAGTGGGATAGAGGTGCAGGTTGCCTGACTGTCATGCGGGATAGCGATTGTCTGTCGCTTCGCTTTGATCAAAGGGGGTGCGCAAAACGGTCCACTATGGTGCATAAATGATTGCGTTATTCAATCGTTATAGGTTATGTGACCTGCGACAAAGGCGTGAAAACTCATCAAATTGGGTCACCGAGGTGGCGAGTTGTTGATTTGTCCGTATCGTGGAGTCCAGAGCAAACGAAAAAGCAAATCGCCACCCCCTACATCCTTAATATCGGGGGTGGCGCTCGACTGGAAAAGTTTGCCACCGATAGATAGACCAATTGTAGAAAGGTTTAAAGAACAATGGGTAAGAACATCAAGGATCTTTTCGACGCAACCGCATACGACAAGGCCGGCGAGAAGCTCGGCTCCGTCAAGGAGGTCTTCGTTGATGAGCAGACCGGCCAGCCGACCTTCGTTGAGGTCAACCACGGCCTGTTCGGCATGAACTCCAGCCTGGTTCCGCTCCGTGGCCACGACTTCAACGGTGATGAGCTCAAGCTGGCTTTCTCCAAGGACCGTATTGAGGATGCTCCGGACTTCGACTCCGATAAGCCGCTGACCCCGGAGGCTCAGTCCGATATCTTTAAGCACTACAACTTGGAGAACGCTCAGGACGTCACCACCTACCGCGACGAGCGTACTGGTACCACCACCGGCGCTGGTGTTGCCGGTGCAGGTGCTGGTGTTGCAGGCGCTGGCGTTGCCGGTGCTGGCGCAGGTGCACACGCTAAGGACGAGACCGTTACCACTGACCGCGTTGAGACCGACCGCGCCGCTGCTACCGACACCACCGCAGGTGCTACCGCTGGCCACAACATCACCAACAACGACGGTGAGCTCATCCGTTCCGAGGAGCGCCTCGATGTAAACAAGGAGCGCGTTGCTACCGGTGAGGCACGTCTGCGCAAGTACGTCGTGACCGACACCGAGACCGTTGAGGTTCCGGTCGAGCGCGAAGAGGTTCGCGTCGAGCGTACCCCGATCTCTGAGGCTGACGCCGCTAACTTCACCGGCACCATCGGTGACAACACCACCGAAGAGGCTTCCGTCACCCTGCACGAGGAGCGCGTCAACGTCGAGAAGAAGACCGTCCCAGTGGAGAAGGTCAACCTGTCCAAGGAGACCATCCAGGACACTGAGACCCACACCGAGGAGCTGCGCAAGGAGCAGATTGATACCGACGGTATCACTGACACCCGCAAGTAAATCGGGATAAAGAAAAGGGCTTGAAGCTAGATGGCTTCAGGCCCTTTTTGTGATTATCGAGGGCGTCTAGCAAATCGGGGTAGAAGGAAGTAGATTTGAGGGTATGTCTCGATTTAGTCCGCTGAACTGGCCAGTCGTGCGCCAGATCCGCAACAAGGATGCCTTCGGTCGCGACGTGTCGACGCAGTCGGCACAAAGCGAGGATCTTCGCGGCCGCACTGTCGACGCAGACCGTGTGGTGCAATCGGTGTGCCCTTACTGCGCGGTGGGCTGCTCCCAGCGTGTCTACGTTAAGGATGATCGCGTCATCCAGATTGAGGGCGACCCAGATTCCCCGATTTCCCGTGGCCGTTTGTGCCCGAAGGGTTCTGCTTCCGAGCAGCTGATTAACTCTTCTTCGCGCGTCACCACGATTAAGTACCGTGCCCCTTATGCCACCGAGTGGCAAGAGCTCGATGAAGAGACCGCGATGAACATGATTGCGGATCGCTTTGTGGAATCGCGAAAGAGGCATTGGGAGGACGTCGATAAGCAGGGGCGTCCCCTTAACCGCACCATGGGCATCGCCGGACTGGGTGGTGCGACGCTGGACAATGAGGAGAATTACCTCATTAAGAAGTTGTTTACGGCAACCGGCGCGATTCAGGTCGAAAACCAGGCGCGCATATGACACTCCGCCACCGTTCCTAGTCTAGGAACGTCGTTTGGCCGCGGCGGCGCAACCCAACCGCTGCAGGATATGGCGAATGCGGACTGCATCGTCATTGAGGGTTCTAACATGGCTGAGTGCCACCCCGTGGGTTTCCAGTGGGTGGTTGAAGCCAAGAAACGTGGTGCACGCATTATCCACGTGGATCCGCGCTACACGCGCACGTCTGCGTTTGCGAACCGCCACATCGGCATTCGCGGTGGAACGGACGTGGTGCTGCTTGGTGCAATCATCAAGTATGTGCTGGATAATGACCTGTATTTCCACGATTACGTGGTGAATTACACTAATGCGGCGTCCATTATTTCCTCCGATTTCCAGGACACGGAAGACCTGGAGGGGTTGTTCTCTGGCTATGACTCGGAGACCGGCAAGTATGTCACGGATTCGTGGCAGTACGTGCAAAAACCTGAGGGTTCCTCGTGGAATGTTGAGAAGGACCCGACCCTTCAGGACCCGAACTCCGTCTTCCAGATTCTCAAGCGCCATTACTCGCGCTATACCCCGGAGATGGTGGAGGAAACCTGTGGTATTTCGCAGGAGGACTTCTACTACCTGGCTAACTCCATTGCGGAGAATTCCACGCCGGAGCGCACGACCTGTTTTGCTTATGCACTGGGCTTTACCCAGCACACTTTGGGCGCTCAGTTCATCCGCACGGCGGCAATTTTGCAGCTGCTCATGGGAAACGTCGGCCGTCCGGGGTCGGGCATTATGGCACTGCGTGGACACGCCTCGATTCAGGGATCGACGGATATTCCCACGCTGTTCAACTCGTTGCCGGGCTACCTTCCCATGCCGCACGTGGACCAAGCGAACTGGAGCGAGTACCTCGATTCCTTCCGCAAGGACGACCAGAAGGGTTTCTGGCAGATAGGTGAAAACTATGCCGTGTCTTTGATGAAGTCCTACTGGGGTGACGCCGCCACCGAGGAGAACGAGTGGGGCTTTAATTTCATGCCGCGCTTGTCCGGTGCGCATTCGACGTACGAGACGCTTCTTGCCATGCTGCGCAAGGAGGTGGAAGGCTACATCGTCTTCGGCCAGAACCCTGCGGTAGCACAGTCCAACGGCGGTATGCAGCGTCGCGGACTAGCCTCCTTGAAGTGGCTGGTCGTGCGGGATTTCCAGGAGATTGAGACCGCATCCTTCTGGAAGGACTCCCCAGAAATCAAGAATGGCGAGCTCAAGACCGAAGAGATTGGCACTGAGGTCTTCCTCATGCCGGCAGCTACCCACGTAGAGAAGTCCGGCACCTTTACCCAGACTCAGCGCATGGTGCAGTGGCGCTTCCAGGCGACTCCACCGCCGGGCCAAGCACGCAGTGAGGCGTGGTTCTTCTATCACTTGGGTAAGAAGATTAGGGAGCGCCTCGCGGACTCCACTGACCCGCGCGATCTGCCGGTGAAGGCCGTGACGTGGGATTACACGGAGGATGAGCACGGCGACCCGAGCTCGGATGAGATCCTGCGTGAGATCAACGGCTACTACCTCGATGGGCCGAAGAAGGGCCAGCTCTTGCCGGCCTTCACAGAGATGCGTGCCGATGGCTCGACGTCTGGCGGATGCTGGATTTACACCGGCGTGTACAAGGACGGCATCAACCATGCCGCGAAGAAGGTGCCGGGCTCCGAGCAGAACGAGGTTGCACTCGACTGGGGCTGGGTCTGGCCGGCTAATCGCCGTATCCTGTACAACCGTGCCTCCGCGAAGCCGGATGGTTCCCCATGGTCGGAGCGCAAGAAGTACGTGTGGTGGGATGAAGCCCAAGGCAAGTGGGTCGGTGACGACGTACCGGACTTCCCAGCCACGAAGCGCCCAGACTATGTCGCGCCCGTGGATGCAGTGGGCCCGGATGCTCTTAACGGTGATGATCCGTTCATCATGCAGGCAGATGGATTGGGCTGGCTCTTCGCCCCGAAGGGATTGTCCGATGGTCCGCTGCCGACTCACTACGAGCCGCAGGAATCCCCGGTCACCAATGCGCTGTACAAACAGCAGCAATCGCCAACACGCCTGACCATTAGGCGTAAGGACAACCTCTCACGCCCGGAGCCAGGGGAGTATGGCGCAGACGTGTTCCCGTTTGTGTTCTCCACGTACCGTTTGACGGAGATGTACACCTCGGGTGCAATGTCGCGCCGCCTGCCGTTCTTGGCGGAGCTGCAGCCAGGTCTGTTCTGCGAAGTGGATAAGGACTTGGCAGAAAAGCGTGGCCTGGTCAACGGCGAGTGGGCCACCATCGTGTCGCCGCGTGGCGTCATCGAAGCGCAGGTGCTGGTGACTGACCGCATGGAGATGCTCACCATTAATGGTGAGGAGTTCCACCAGATTGGTCTGCCGTATCACTACGGAGAATCGGAGACTACCGATGTGGCTGGTGACGGCGCCAATGATCTGTTGGGCCTGACCCTGGAACCGAACGTGTTCATTCAGAACTCCAAGGTGGGTGCCTGCGATATTCAGCCGGGACGGCGCCCGCGTGGAGAAGCACGCGTCAAGCTGTTGCGGGAGTACCAAGAGCGGGCCAACCTGACGGTGGATTCGGGCAACCAGATACTCGACGTCGGTGATGAATTCACCACCGAAGGACAGGCAGCCGAGGACAACACCGGTAATGATTCCACCGCAGGCAACGTGGCGGATTACGAAGGCAAGGAAGGATAGGCACCGTGGCTAATGCATTAACGGAAAAAGCCGACCAGCACGGCTACGAGTCCTACCAGCGCATGGCCTTCTTTACCGATACCTCCATTTGTATTGGATGTAAGGCCTGCGAGGTGGCGTGTAAAGAGTGGAATCGCAACCCAGTGGAGGGCTATGCGATGACCGGTAACTCTTATGACAACACCGGTTCCTTAGGCGCAAACACGTGGCGACACGTGGCGTTTGTTGAGCAGAACAACGATCGCATTGAACAGGCACGTGAGGAAGGCCGCCAACTCATCTCGCTGGGGATGCCGACGAGTAAAGCACCGACGACGCCACCGGATACCGACGACTTCCGCTGGCTCATGTCGTCCGATGTGTGCAAGCACTGCACCAACGCGGGCTGCCTCGATGTCTGCCCGACGGGAGCGTTGTTCCGTTCGGAGTTCGGAACCGTCGTGGTGCAGGATGACGTGTGCAATGGCTGCGGTACCTGTGTGGCCGGCTGCCCCTTCGGCGTGATTGAGCGCCGCGATGATGGAGGCGTCACGCTCAAAGCAGATAAGACAGCCGCGGTGGACTATGAGGTACCTGATCACGCGGGCGTGAATGTGTTGGCCAAGCTCAAGCAGCTCAAACCGCAGGGTCCGGACCATGTGCCGGGACAGTCCATGCCTATTAAGAATCTTGGCGTCGCCCAAAAATGCACCATGTGTTACGACCGCCTCAAGATTGGTGAGCAGCCCGCCTGCGCGAAGACGTGCCCTACGGATTCCATCCAGTTCGGCCCCTATGAGGAGATGCTTTCCGCAGCGCAGGAACGCGTTCGCGTGTTGCATGAGCAAGGGCTTACTGAGGCACGTCTGTATGGAGCGAATAGTGAGGATGGCGTCGGCGGTACCGGTTCCATTTTCCTGTTGCTTGACTCGCCGGAGGTTTATGGTCTGCCGCCGGATCCTCGCGTGCCCACGGCAGACTTGCCGCAGATGTACAAGACCGCGGTGAAAGCCATCGGAGGAATGGCGCTCGCCGTAGCAGGAGCATTCGCGTTGGGAGGCCGCAAATGAGCGAATTCGACGAGTACCGCCCGCCGCAAGAGCCGCGTCGCTTTCGTGGCAAGAAGAGCGGTAAGAAGCGCAAGCGAGTAGGTGCTGGCGCCCAGGACGGCTCCAAAGAACAGCGCATGGCGGAGGACTTCGAGTTCACTTCCTATTACGGCAAACCCGTGGTCAAGGCTCCGCCGTGGGAGTGGCCGATTGGCGGCTACCTTTTCCTTGGTGGCCTCGCGGGCGGTTCGGCCCTGTTAGCTGCAGGTGCGCAGGCGACTGGTAATAGGGAATTGCAACGTTCGACGAGGCTGACGGCCTTCTCGGCAGCGTCGGTAGGCTCGGTGTTCCTGATTCTGGACTTGGGCCGCCCCGAGCGATTGCTCAACATGTTCCGCGTATTCAAGGTGACCTCACCGATGTCTATCGGCTCGTGGATCCTGGGCAGCTTTGCCTCGGCCGCTGCACTCCCGGCGGTTGTGGAAGCCGATGAGCTAGTTGGGGGAGTGCTTCCCACTCGGCTTCGGGGCCTCCTCGACAAGGCAGCTGGTCCTGCAGGCGCGGTGGCCGGAGTACTTGGTGGCCCGCTGGCCGGATATACCGCCGTCTTGCTGGCGAATACGTCGAACCCAACGTGGAACGATGCGAAGAAGCACCTGCCGTACGTGTTCGTATCCTCGGCATCGGCAGCCGCTTCGGGCGCTGCCATGGTGTTCACCCCGGTAGAGAGTGCTGCGCCCGCACGCGCACTTGGTATGGCCGCTGCTGCCAGTGACCTGGTGGCTACGCGAGTTATGGAAGACAACATGGAGCCCGAGCCCAAGCGCCCGCTGCATGAGGGGATTCCAGGAAAGCTCATGGAGGCCTCCGAGGCATTCATTGCAGCTGGCGGCGTGGGAGCCGCAGTAGCAGCACTGACGAAATCGCGGGCGGTATCGGTAGCTTCGGGCCTGGCCCTGATGGCAGGCTCAGCCTGCACGCGCTTCGGCGTGCTTAATGCCGGCCATGAGGCTGTCAAGGATCCGTCGACGACCATCGGGCCGCAGAAGCGCCGCGCGGAGGCACGCCGCAGGGCAGAGGGCCTAAAGCGCTCGACGGTGACTAGCGGATAGTAATCCCGGAGCCCTCAACGGTCCGGCCGATAACCGGGTAGCCAGGAACCTCGCCGATAACGAGGAGGCCGCCCGAGGTCTGGGCGTCGGCGAGGAAAACCAAGTCCTCCTCGCTTAGATCAGTGTCGAGGTGGGGGCGTACCCAGTCCAGGTTGCGGCGCGAGCCGCCGGGGATAAATCCTTCTGCCAAGGCTTCCTTCGCGCCCTCAATGGCGGGAACGGCGGAAAACTCCAGCTCCGCTCCGATTCCGGAGGCGCGGCACATCTTGTACAGGTGGCCCAAGAGGCCGAAACCGGTGACGTCGGTGGCGGCACGCGCTCCAGCCGCCACCGCGGCAGCGGCCGCCTCACGGTTGAGCGTGGTCATGGAGTCCACCGCGGCCTGCGAGACTTCGCCGGTGGCTTTGTGCTTGTTGTTGAGGATACCCACGCCTATTGGCTTGGTCAGGGTGATGGGAAGGCCGGCCTCGGCGGCGTCGTTGCGCAAAATCTTGTCTGGGTGGACGATGCCCGTGGCTGCCAAACCATAGGTGGGTTCCGGTGCGGTGATGGAGTGACCACCGGTGATGGAGATACCAGCTTGAGATGCCACGTCCATGCCGCCGCGCAGGACCTCGCGCAAGATGTCGAGACCAAGCACCTCGCGCGGCCAACCCACGAGGTTGATGGCGGTAATGGGGGTGCCGCCCATGGCGTAGACGTCGGAAAGCGCATTGGCAGCAGCCACGCGGCCCCAGTCGTAGGGGTCGTTGAGCATCGGTGTGAAGAAATCCGCGGTGGAGATGACCGCCAGGCCGTTGGGGATACGCACGGCGGAGGCATCGTCGCCGTCGTCAAGCCCGACCAGCACGTTGGGGTCTGCGGTGCCCACGAGTCCCTCCACGGCAGACTCGAGTTCGCCCGGGGGAATCTTGCATGCACAGCCGCCACCGGCGGCAAAGGACGTTAGTTTAATGTCAGCCATAAGTACTACTTTAGCCACGTGTAAGGTGAGCAGACGGAGGCGTACGTGTCCTGGTGGGCGCCCCGGTCTTCAAAACCGGTGAGGCCGAGCATCTCGGTCTGGCAGGTTCGATTCCTGTCCGTCTCCGCCATCCGTGCTGCTAGGAGGACCTATGACGACAGACCCCCGCCGCTTCATCCCGAAGATGGATGTGATCCTCCACTATCCGGCAGTGCAGGAAGCCCAAGAGCGCGTGGCACCGCATAGGGTTCGAGCGGTTATTGACGCCGTGCTTGACGACGTCCGCTCCGCCTCCCTCGCGCCCTCCCAGATCGAAGAGGAGCTGGCTGCGCGGCTAGAGGATGTACAGCCCTTTTCTTTGCGCCCGGTTATTAATGCCACGGGCGTTATCGTCCACACGAACCTGGGCCGCGCGCCGTTGCCGCCGGCAGCGGTGGATGCACTCGTGGCGGCGGCGTCCTATACGGACGTGGAGATGGACCTGGACAGTGGGCTGCGCTCCAGAGACAGGGGACGTGCAGCTACTGAGGCTGTACTAGCCGCGTGCCCTGGTGCGGAGGATGCGCTTGTGGTGAACAACGGTGCTTCCGCGTTACTGTTGGCCACGGCGGCGCTGGCGCCCGGCAAGGAAGTTATCATCTCCCGCGGGGAGCTCATTGAGATTGGCGCGGGCTTCCGACTGCCGGAGCTTATCGAATCCACGGCTACGCGTCTGCACGAGGTAGGAGCGACGAACCGTACACACCTTGCAGATTATGAACGCGCCCTGGGGGAGAACACGGGCGCGATTCTCAAAGTGCATCCTTCGAACTTCCTCATTAGTGGCTTTACCTCTTCTGTGTCTGTGGAGCAGCTGCGTCAATTGACGGATCTGCCACTGATTGTGGATATCGGTTCGGGATTGCTCACGCCAGATGAAGTGCTGCCGGAAGAACCGTCTGCCAGCGAGGCCCTGCGCGATGGCGCCGACGTGGTGCTGTTCTCTGGGGACAAGTTGCTCGGCGGTCCGCAGGCAGGCGTGCTCGTGGGCACGAAGGAAGCCATTGCTGCCTGCAAGAAACACCCGCTGGCACGGGCGGTGCGCATTGACAAGCTACGCCTTAATGCTGTGGAGGCGGCTATCTCGACCTCGGCCAACGCGGTGCACGAGGCGCTGCATATCTCTGCTTCTCGCCACAAGGAACGCACTGAGAAGATTGCCTCCGCGGTCGGGGCAGATGTCATCGAACACGACGGACGCGTGGGCGGCGGCGGTGCCCCAGAGGTGCCGCTGCCTGGGTGGGCCGTGGCGTTGCCGGAGGACTTAGCACGTCCGCTGCGTCTGGGGGCCACACCTGTGGTGGCACGCGTGAGCCAAGGGCACTGCCTCGTGGACGTGAGGTGTGTGCCAGAGAGCCAGGATGCTGAGCTTATCGTGGCGATTCAGGCGGTGATGTAGGTGTTTGTCGTTGCTACCGCGGGCCACGTGGATCACGGCAAGTCTAGTTTGGTCAAAGCGCTGACCGGTATGGAGCCGGATCGGTGGGACGAGGAACAGCGTCGCGGGCTCACTATTGATTTAGGATTTGTGTGGACCAGGCTGGATTCTGGCGCGGACGTGGCCTTTGTGGATGTGCCGGGCCACGAGAAATTCCTGGGCAACATGCTAGCTGGGGTGGGGCCGGCCCCCGTGGTGCTGTTCGTCGTCGCTGCCGACGAAGGCTGGCAGGCGCAGTCTACCGACCATCGCGATGCGCTGCGCGCGCTCGGTGTGCAGCATGGCATGGTGGCGCTGACCCGTGCCGATAAGGCGGATGAGACGCGCCGAGCAGAGGTTGTAGCACAGGTCCGGGCAGAGCTGGCTGGCACACGGCTAGCTGATGCCCCCGTGATTGAGGTCTCGGCGAAGACAGGGGAGGGCGTCGATAAGCTACGTGCGTCTTTGGATGCACTCCTTGCAGGCACGCCAGTGCCGGATAAGGATGCCCGGGTGCGGCTGTGGGTAGACCGTGCGTTTAGCGTCAAAGGCGCGGGCACCGTAGTGACGGGAACGCTGGCGGCGGGCACGATAGCGGTGGGCGATGAGCTCATGCTGCGGGACCGAAAGGTCGCGGTCCGAGGACTGCAGAGTGAGAATGCTTCTGCGTCCTCGGTGGGGCCGGTCTCCCGCGTGGCGGTGAACCTCCGCGGGGTAGATGCGGAGGAGATTCACCGTGGCGATGCGCTGCTCAGTCCTGGCGCATGGCGCGTACTTGAGACAGTGGATGTGCGGCGCACGTTTGGTACTGATATGGCGGAGCTGCCTCGAAACCTTGTGGTCCACACTGGCACTGCTGGGGTAGGTGCGCAGCTGCGCCCGCTGGGAGGCGACTTCGCTCGTCTGACTCTTGAAAAGTCGCTGCCGCTTACTCTGCTCGATAGGTTTGTGGTGCGCAGCCCTGGCGGGCGGCACGTGGTGGCCGGAGTAGAGGTCGTGGACGTGCACCCCGTTTCGCTTTCTCGGCGCGGGGACGCGAAGAAACGGGCAGAGCAGTTGGCGCAGGTGATTCCGCAGGATCCGGCTGACTGGCTAAAGCGTAGCGGCTACGACCGCGTGGATAACCTCATCCGCGACGGATTTTCTGTATCGGAACGGCCATCAGGAATCATTGAGTTTCGGGATTGGTGGATTTCTGCTGGCCAGGTGTCTCTCTGGAAGCGGGAGTTGCTGCGCGCGGTGACGGAACATGCAGCGGCGAACCCGCTTGCACCGGGGCTTTCGAGGCCAGCTGCCATGGATGCTTTGCAGCTCACTGAGCCCGCACTTCTGGGACTAGCGGTGGCTGCGGCTAAGGTGGAATCGGTCGACGGCGTGCTCCGCCTGCCTGGTCAGGGCGTGGATTTGGGGCCAGCAGAAAGAGGCGTTGCCGAGCTCGAGCGCCGCTTGCGCGATCAGCCTTTTGCAGCACCGGAGGCTGAGGACCTTAAGGACCTAGGTCTGGGTGTCAAAGAGCTTGCTGCAGCTGAGCGTGCTGGGCGTCTGCTCCGACTGCAGGGAGGAGTGGTGCTGCTGCCTTCCGCGCCCCGTGAGGCACAGGCCGTGATCTCCAAGCTGGAGCAGCCCTTTACGCTTTCGGCTGCGCGCAAAGCCCTTGAGACGACGCGCCGGGTTGCCATCCCGCTGTTGGAACACCTCGATTCGATCGGTGTGACTCGCCTGGTGGACGGGCAGAGGGCGGTGCTCTAGGTGCTGGTGGGTGGCTTCACGCGGGGGAGCAATGGTGCGGTGCTAGGAGCAAAGGAACCAAAGTAGGGGAACCATTTGTGGGGAAGTTTCGGAGAAAGCCCAGGTCGAAGCGTAAGGATAAGTGCATAAGGTACTTGTTAGAAGGTGCCTTTGGTCTGCCACGGCCATGAGGGGATGTGTCCAGAATTGAGTGTGCGGTTTAGGTTTAGGGATCGGTACGATTTAACGAGAGGGAACGTTGAGCATTCGAGTCAATCAACAATGGAGGATTACTTTTCGCTGGACCGAAGCGGGCCCGGCGGATGTGGCAATAGAGGATTATCACTAAGGAGCGGCATGAGTACCAAGTTGTATCCACCTATTCATCCTGGAGAAGTACTCAACGAAGACTTCATTAAGGCATTTGGGATTACCCAACATAAGTTGGCTATGGCCATTGGAGTCCCACCGCGCAGGATTAACGAGATTGTCCACGGCAAGCGCGGAATTACGGCAGACACCGCGCTGCGTTTAGGAAGGTATTTCGGGGTAGAACCGCAGTTCTGGGTGAACTTGCAGGGACGATACGAGCTCGAACTAGCAGAGGATTCAATCGCTGAAGAAGTCAGCAGTATTGAGCCGTTCGAAGTGGCCTGAGTGCGAGATTCAGTAACGCGAACGGTTCGACTGCACGCGGCCGCCGGAGTGTGAGAACCCCGCACTGGCAAAGGGACCAAAGTAGGGGAACCATTTGTGGGGAGGTTTCGGAGAAAGCCCAGGTCGAAGCGTAAGGGTAAGTGCATAAGGTACTTGTTAAAAGGTGCCTTTGCCCCCTTGGTGGTAGGCGAGCGGCGGCGGGGGCTAAGAGTTCGGGGAGATGAAGGTGCGCGGGCCGGTGGGCAGCGGGGACGCAAGAGGGTCAGCCGGGGCGGTGACCTCCCAGTCGGCGGTGAGGTCGAGAGCAGGCGGAATGGCCGGACGATCGGGGGAAAGCGGTAGCGGGGGAATCGCAGGGGAAAAGAGTGCGCTGGTATCGAGGGGCAGGTCGATGGCCAAGCGGCCGGCAGCGGCATACGCGCGGGCGGCGAGAGTTATGTCGGAAGAGGCGGCAGCCGCGAAGGCGGCGGCGAGGGCGGGAGCGTCGCTTAGAGATGTGCACGGGCCTAAGACGAGGTCACCGTGGGTAGCGAGCACGGTGTCGTCGAGGAGGACAAGGGAAACGATGAGCTGTTGGGTGCCCATCTCGCGGAGTTGGTGGGCGGTGAGCTGGCCGGCGGAGACGTCGATAAGCGCGCCGTGCCCGCCGGTGACCAAGGCGGTGCCTTCCGGCTGGTTGTTTGCGGGAATCATCCAGGGATCGAGGCCGAGGGCGACTGCCACGTCGACAGCACCGTCGATAATCTCGACAGTCGCATGCGTCGACGGAGTCAGGCCGGCCGAACGCAGACGAGCCAGTGAGGGATACTCCGCGGACTCCTCGCCATCGAGCGCTCCCAAGAAGCCAAAAGGCGAGCGGATGCGCCAACCGCGGGTGGTGGGGTCGGGGATGAGGGAGACGTCGACAAGCACAGGCTCCGATGCCAACCCCGGGATGCTCAACGCGGTGCCGAGGCTGACGTGGTCGAGGACCGCCACGTGCTCAACACCGAAGTAAGAGGGGGCCAGCGGATACAGCGCCATGGTTGTGCGAAGTCACCTCGTGTTGTTGGGAGAATGGTGGACTTTTTCAATCTTACGCAGAGGGGAGAATCACCTCTGTGGCGGCGTCCACGGACGATGACTCAGAAGCGCTATAGTTTCCCACTATGGAACTAGCCACCGTCGCTTTCGCATTCGGTCTCGTGCTTTTTTCTGGCTTGTCGACGTCCATCGGGGGCGCGTTGGCCGTCGGAAAGCGAGAGCCAGGACCGGGGTTTATGGCGACCGCCTTGGGGCTGTCAGCGGGAGTGATGCTCTACGTGTCCTTTATGGAGATTCTCCCGGAAGGCATTGCCAAACTGGGGGAGGCCTACGGCACTGAAAAGGCTGCCACATGGGCGGGGATTATTGCGTTCTTTGTTGGCATTGCTGTCATCGCCATCATTGACCGCGCCGTGCCGGAGGAAATCAACCCGCACGAGCCGGCGACAACGGAAGAGGAAGCACGCCGCAGGAGACTCATGAAGACGGGAGTCTTTACCGCCTTCGCGCTGGCGCTGCATAACTTCCCTGAGGGGTTTGCCACGTTCCTCTCTGGGCTTGAGGCACCCGAAATTGCGATTCCGATTGCTGTGGCGATTGCTATTCACAATATTCCGGAGGGCATTGCTGTGGCGGTGCCTCTGCGCGCGGCGACGGGTTCGCGAAAGAAAGCCTTCTGGTGGGCCACCATCTCGGGTCTCGCGGAGCCTGTCGGTGCGCTCATTGGCTTTGCTATTCTTATGCCCTTTATTGGGCCGGTGACGATGGGCTTTAGCTTCGCCGCCATCGCCGGCATCATGGTCTTCATCTCCCTCGATGAGCTCTTGCCCACCGCGGAGGAGACCGGCAAGCATCACTTCGCCATTTACGGGCTCATCGCCGGTATGGCCATCATGGCGGTGTCGCTGTTGCTGTTTATGTAGGCGTTACTTCACGCGCTCCGCGGTGGCCTTGACCGCCATGATGACGGTGGCCACGACGGTGCCCAGAATGAGGCCGAAGACCATGGACATGCCGGTATCTGCCAGCCACGTCAGTGCGCCATTGCTGATGTTTTCGGTGACGCTGTGGATGAAGCCGTAGGGCTGCTCCGCACCGAACTCATGCAAGCCCTTAATGACGATGTGGCCACCGACCCACAGCATCGCGGCGGTACCGATGACGCCGATGATGTCGAGGACCACGGGCATGCCCTTGACCAGGGCGGTGCCGAGCGCGGACTCGCCGTTGTTGCGCTCCAGTAGGCCCATGCCGATGTCATCCATCTTCACCAGCACGGCGACCGCGCCATAGACGCCGAGGGTCAGGATGATGCCGACGATGATGAGGGAGGCGAGACGCATCCAGAAAGGCTGGTCAATGACCTCGTTGAGGGAGATGACCATGATTTCCGCAGAGAGAATTAGGTCGGTCGTAATAGCGGAGCGCACCAGGGAATCTTCGGCGTCTGCGCCTTCTTCCCGGACGGGTTTCTTTTCCTCCTCACCGCGGTGGAAGAGGAAGTGGATAATCTTTTCCGCGCCCTCGAAGCAGAGGTACGTACCGCCGCACATGAGAATCGGGGTGAGGGCCCACGGAGCAATCCAGGAGAGGATCAGCGCGATGGGCAAAATGATGATGAGCTTGTTGATGAGCGAGCCCTTGGTGATGCGCCAAATCATGGGCAGCTCGCGCTGCGGTTTTACGCCATCAACGAATTGTGGGGTCACAGCAGCATCGTCGACGACCACACCAACGGATTTCATGGATGTCTTGCCTGCCAGCGCTGCCACGTCATCAACGCTGGAGGCAGCGGAGCGGGCGATGAGGGCGATGTCGTCAAGCAGGGCGAACAGGCCACCGGCCATGGTTTACATCCTTTTGAGGTAGGGAGAAAAGTGCTTTCCCTAGGTTACTCGGCCGGTACGAGTTCCACATTTTCAGCCCACGTGAGCTCCATGCCCAACGTGCGCAGCCAGTTCATGGCGTCATCGCCATAGCGCGTAATACCTTCGACGGCCGTGAGGGTACGCTCCATGGCGCGCTCAGCCTCCTCAGCGCTAATGAGGCCTGTGGAGGTGGCGGCGGCGAGCTCGTCGATATCAAGCACGTCGACCGGTTCGCCGGAGGTGGAGACCAGGTCAACATACAGATCGCGCGTGGTCCACACGTCGCCGTCAATATCAATATCGGCGACATCAAAGTAGAAGTCTTGCTCCACTTCAACGCCTTCGCGGAAGTGGAAGATGCTGGCACGCAGGCCGAGCTCCGGCAGGAGCCACGATTCGAGGTAGCCAAAGCGCGGGTGGTTAGCGCCGCGGGCCATGTAGAGGCCGAAGTCGGTGACGCGGTAGGTGTCTACCTCCCGCAAAAATCCCTTGGGGTCAACGTTAGTGTTGTCCGCCGTATTAAAGGTCTCCTGCTTGACTGGATGAAGATCAGTACTCATTAGTTCACCTCGAGGAAGGCCGCGGTGGGTGGGAAAGAACATGAGGAGTCAGCAGTGTTGACCGAACCAGACAGGATAGCTACGACCGTGCCCTTACCAGTGCTGGCGCGGCCAGAAACCGTGGTGGGACCATCGGCGTTGATGCCGTTGTTGAACAGTGGGGTGGTGCCAAACTGGAGGGTATCCAGGTTGAACCACTGAACGTTCATCGAGCCCTGCTGCTCGGCGGCAGTTGGGGTTCCCAAGGCAGTGAAGAGGAAGACGGTTTCGCCTTCCCCGGCGCCAGGCGCCGGGATATCGGTAGGGCCGGGCACAGCGATGGCCGAACCGACGGAATCGCCCTGCCCGCCGATGCACTGCGCGGAGACCGTAGGCCAGTAGAACTGACGGAAGGCGGGGTTGTTGCCCTCCGGCATGGCCACGCCACCTTCACCGTCTTCACCTGCAGTGAAATTAAGTGCGGTGAGGATGACGCTACGGGCATCCTGGGGGAGCCATGGCTGTGCAGCGAAAGCGCGAACGCGTTCCTGAGTCTCCGGGGTGGGGCGGCCGAGGCCGTCCAGTGGGCTGCTGCTGTGGGCGACAGCGGCCAAGGAGGAGAGATCGGGTGCGTCAGCATGCGCGGGAGTGACGCTGAGCAGGCCCAGCATCACGGCAGCAGTGATTCCGGCAAGGCCGCGGTGGGCGGCGCTGCCGGTGGAGTGCTGTTCGTCGAGAGCCATAGATTTCCTTGTGCATCGAGACGGCACGCGCAAATAACATTAGTCACACGAGCCACAACAGTATCTGCTGACACAATATTCACTTTTTCGGCGTAGTCAACTCGAAACGAGCTCTACTGTGAGGTATGTCGGCACTCAATATGAATTCGTTACACAAGGGGCGCAATGGTGCATCGATGTAGGGGAGCGAGTATATTTGAGGGCCGTTCACACTGCTAACGCATCATGCTTGAAGGAGCACCCCACACGTGAGTAATACTGAGTTCCGTAACGTAGCCATCGTCGCACACGTTGACCACGGTAAAACCACCCTCGTCAACGGCATGCTGGAGCAGTCCGGCGCTTTCGGCGACCATGGCGAACACTCGGATCGTGTCATGGACTCCAACGATCAGGAGCGCGAGCGCGGCATCACCATTCTGGCCAAGAACACTGCTATTCACCGCAAGGGCTTGGGCAAGGATGGCGGAGATCTCATCATCAACGTCATCGATACCCCGGGCCACGCCGACTTCGGTGGCGAGGTTGAGCGCGGTATCTCCATGGTGGACGGCGTCGTGCTGCTCGTCGACGCCTCCGAAGGCCCCCTCCCGCAGACCCGCTTCGTCCTCACCAAGGCACTTGAGGCGAAGCTGCCGGTGATCATCTGCGTCAACAAGACCGACCGCCCTGATGCCCGCATCGATGAGGTTGTCAGTGAGGCTCAGGATCTTCTGTTGGAGATCGCCGCCGGCCTCGAAGATGAGGAAGCCGCTGCGGCCGCTGAGGAGCTGCTGGACCTGCCGGTGCTCTATGCCTCCGGCCGCGAGGGCAAGGCCTCCACCGAGAACCCGGGCGACGGCAACGTTCCGAATGCCGAGGACCTCCAGGCGCTTTTTGACGTCATCTACGACGTCCTCCCCGAGCCCTCCGCCTCCGTCGACGGCCCGCTGCAGGCCCATGTGACCAACCTGGACTCCGATGACTTCCTGGGCCGTATTGCTCTGCTGCGCATCTACTCCGGAACCATCAAGAAGGGCCAGCAGGTGGCCTGGATTCACTACGATGATGAAGGTGAGATGCATACCAAGACCGTCAAGGTGGCAGAGCTTTTGCGCACCGTCGGCTTCCAGCGCCAGCCCGATACCGAGGCTATCGCCGGTGACATCGTTGCGATCTCCGGTATTTCCGACATCATGATTGGTGACACCATCGCCGACGTGGAGGACCCGAAGCCGCTGCCGCGCATCAAGGTTGATGAGCCGGCCATCTCCATGACCATTGGCGTTAACACTTCTCCTATGGCTGGTCAGGGCGGCGGCGACAAGCTCACTGCCCGCATGGTCAAGGCCCGTCTGGACCAGGAGCTCATCGGTAACGTGTCCATCAAGGTGCTGCCGACCGACCGCCCGGATGCCTGGGAGGTTCAGGGCCGCGGCGAGATGGCTCTGTCCGTGCTTATTGAGAACATGCGTCGCGAAGGTTTCGAGTTGACCGTCGGCAAGCCGCAGGTGGTCACCCAGGTTATCGATGGCAAGACCATGGAGCCCTACGAGATGCTCACCATCGATTCCCCCTCCGAGCACCAGGGTGCTATCACCCAGCTGCTGGCTGGCCGCAAGGGCCAGATGCAGTCCATGGACGTGCGCGAGGGCGACTGGGTCCGCATGGTCTTCCGCATCCCTGCCCGTGGCCTGATTGGTTTCCGCACGCAGTTCCTGACCGAGACCCGCGGTGCCGGTATCGCTAACTCCATCTCCGATGGCCTAGACGTCTGGGCTGGCGAAATCAAGGCCCGCCCAACCGGCTCGCTCGTGGCTGACCGCTCCGGCCAGATCACTGCCTACGCTCTGCAGCAGCTGGCTGACCGCGGCGATTTCTTCGTCGAGCCGGGCATGGAGGCCTACGAAGGCATGGTCGTTGGTGCTAACAACCGTGATGAAGATATGGACATCAACATCACAAAGGAAAAGAAGCTCACCAACATGCGCTCCGCCACCGCGGATGCCACCGTCACTTTGGCCAAGGCGAAGACCCTGTCTCTCGATGAGGCGCTTGAGTTCTGTGGCAATGACGAGTGCGTCGAGGTTGGCCCGAAGGTGCTGCGCGTGCGCAAGGTCGAACTCTCCGCGACCGACCGCAAGCGTGCCGCTGCTCGCGCGAAGCAGCTCAACAAGTAAAGCGTTGAAGGTGTGGTGGCGTGGTCCGTTTCTCCCGATTGCTGGCTGCGTGTGTGCTGGTCAGTGGGTTGAGTGCTTGCCAGGCTAATCCTGGACCACCGCCCGTCGTGGAGGCGGACGAGCAGAGTGCGTCGCCCACCGAGTCAACTACGGAAAGCCCCACTCCAGAGGAGGATCCGGAGGAGGATGTGCTGCCTGAGCGCAGCACCGTGGCCATCGGCGTAGACCCACTGCGCGGCGGCCTTAATCCGCACCTCATCGCACATAACTCGGAGTTGGTGAGCCAGATTGCGGAGCTCGTCCTTCCCTCCGCCTTCCACGGCGATGAGATGGATACGGACGTGCTGGAATCGGCAGAGGAGATCGATGCCTCAGGTAACGTCGCCATGCGCGTGCGCTACACCATTGCCGGGCCTGCACAGTGGTCGGACGGCACGCCTATCAGCGGCTCAGATTTCCACTACCTGTGGTCACAGATTACCCGCACACCTGGGGTAAATTCGGCGTCGGGGTATCAGGCGATATCGGCAGTGAGGACGTCGGGAAGCGGCCGCGTTGTAACGGTGGACTTTAAGCAGCGCGTCGAAGACTGGCACAAGCTTTTCGCCCATTTGCTGCCCTCACATTTGCTGGAGGACAAGGAGTTTGCCTCCGTTCTCTCGGAGGGCATTCCGGCGTCGGCTGGGCGCTACATGGTGGCCGGCATGGACCGCAGCCGCGGCGTCATCACGCTGAATCGCAATGACCGCTTCTGGGGTGAGGACCCTGCGACCATTGACGTCATCCAGCTCCGCGCCCTTCGGGATACCACCCAGGCTGTGAATATGCTGCGCTCGCACCAGATTGGGTTTGCGGACTTTACTCCGCAGCAGACCAGTCTGGAGAGCCTGAGCCTGCTCAACAACGTTAACACCGGGGTAGTGACGCGCCCACGCCAGTTGCGCGTGCAGATGTCCACTCTCGAGGAGGCTTTGCCGGAAGAAGCCCAACGCCGCGCTCTGGCGTCTTTGCTCGACACCGAGCAGATCGCGCGTCTGGCCACCGGCCGCTCCTCCAACTTAGAGCCCGGCCACAATCCCTTTAGCGACCCCGTCGAGCTCTTTCCGTTACGCGAGCGCGCTGGCCGCAAGCCACTGCGCATCGCCGTCGATCCGCTCAACCCCACTGCGCTGGCGGCAGCCAACACTATCGCGGATGTGTTGCAGTCGAAGGCCATCGACGTTGAGATTGTCTCCGAACGCCTCAGTACCATTACCACGGAGCTGCTTCCCGCCGGCAAGGTGGACGTGGTCCTGGCCTGGGACGAGAATGGCAAGGATTCGTTGAGCATGGCGGACTATTTCACCTGTGCGACGTCGGGCAGCCCTGCAGGTGAGCTCAGCGGCTTCTGTCCTGAACAGGCAGAGGAGACCGCGGCGGACATTCTCGATGGTTCCCTTGACCCCATGGCTGCCCAGGAGCGGGTGAAGCAGCTTAATGCGGAGCACGTGCTCTTTGTCCCTCTGCTGAATGAGGTGCGAATTCACGCCTTGGGCAAAGGTATCGTGGGGCCCGGACAAAGCATCGAGGACTGGGATTCAGGCCTCGTCAGCGCACCGCAGTGGAGGATAGATGATGACTAAAGATCTCACCGGCTACCGCGTCGTAGCCGTGCATGCACACCCGGATGACGAGGTGCTCTTCACCGGCGGCACCCTAGCGGATATGGCTGCCCGCGGCGCCGACGTCACCGTCATTACCGCGACATTGGGCGAGGAAGGCGAGGTCATCGGCGAGCCCTACCAGTCGCTGGCGGAAAGCGATCGCCTCGGCGGCTTCCGCGCTTGGGAGCTGAAACGTGCTCTTGACGCTTTGGGCGTTCGCGGCATCCAGCTCGGCGGGTTCGGACACTTCCGCGATTCTGGCATGGCGGGTTCACCCGCACACGAGAACCCGCAGGCGCTGGTCAACCGCGTCGATGAGGCCGCATCCCTGCTCAAGGCTCACCTGGAGCGTTTGCAGCCGCATGCCGTGCTTACCTATGGCCCCGATGGCGGCTATGGCCACCCGGACCACATTGCGGTGCACCGCGCGGTTCATGCGGCCGCGGCGCCCGAGCAGCGCATCTGGTGGGCCATTTTCGAGCGCGCTGCCCACTACCGCGCGCTGGAGTCCATCACCCCGCCGGAGGGCTGGAGCCTGCCGGATAAGGCCTACCTGGATAACTTCACCACCGAAGGTTTCGACGTGGCCTATGCGCTTGCCGACGTCCCCCTCGCCTCCAAACGCGCCGCCATGCTTGCCCACGCCACACAAATCTGGCTGGCTGATGGCTCGCTCACCCCCGTCAATCCGCAGGCCGCCCAGGCTGGACTCAGTAACCCCGCTGAAGTACCCGCTGCCTACGCGCTGTCCAACCTGCTCACCATGCCGCTGCTGCGCCACGAGTATTACCAACTAGGTCAGGGGACTGCACAGGATACGTTGCTGGGGGAGAAGTGAACGAGCGCGCCATCCGCACAGATTTCTCTCGCGGCGAGCAAATAGGTGGCCTCGTGTGGCTGGTGTTGGGAGCACTATGCTCGCTGACCCTCGAGGTGGTGTACCTCACCGCACGCGTGCCGTGGTTCGACGGAACCAGCGTTTCTTTCCCCATCACTATCCTCATCGCCTTCTGGTTCAATGGGGTGCTCACGCGCACAGCGCGGCTATGGAGTGAGAATCCCTACATCGCGGGGTTGCCGGGATTCGCTTGGGCGGGCGGATTCTTCGCATTCCTGCTGGGAGGAGCCATCGGTGATGGTTCCTTGCTGGCCAATAATATTCTTAGCCTGCTCCTGTTGACAGCGGGAATCGCGGGTAGCGTTTGGCCATTTTTTAAGCCGGAGTAGCATACTGTTATTCGTAGAAAACCCGTGACACACAGGAGTTTGAACCCCTTATGACTTACACCATCGCGCAGCCTTGCGTCGACGTGATGGACCGCGGCTGCGTTGAAGAGTGCCCGGTCGACTGCATCTACGAGGGCAAGCGCATGCTCTACATCCACCCGGACGAGTGCGTGGACTGTGGCGCCTGCGAGCCTGCTTGCCCGGTCGAAGCCATTTTCTACGAGGACGATGTTCCGGATGAGTGGCTTGATTACAACGACGCCAACGCTGCCTTCTTCGATGATCTTGGTTCCCCGGGCGGCGCGGCTGCGCTGGGACCGCAGGACTTCGACGTCCCGATGATTGCCGCACTCCCGCCCCAGAACCAGGAGTAGACCATGAGCCGCACGCCGCTCGGAGATGCTCTTCCGGATTTCCCCTGGAACTCCTTGGCTGATGCCAAGAAGAAGGCCCAGGCCCACCCGGATGGAATCGTGGACCTCTCTGTAGGCAACCCAGTTGATCCGGTCGCACCCGGTGTGCAGCTAGCTCTTTCTTCTGTAGCGGAAGCTCCTGGCTACCCACAGACGCAGGGCACCCCGGAGCTGCGGGAGGCCATAGCGAAGGCTTTGGAACGCCGCTACCACATGCAGGTGGACGCGGTTCTGCCGGTCATCGGCACCAAGGAAGCCATCGCCTGGCTGCCCACCTTGCTGGGCATGCGCGGCCAGACCGTCGCCTTCCCTACGGTGGCATACCCCACCTACGAGGTCGGTGCCCTTCTGGCTGGCGCCAAGCCCCTTCGTGCGGACGAGGACTTCCAGGACGCCTCGCTCGTGTTCATCAATTCGCCGTCGAATCCGACGGGCCGGGTGTTGGGCGTCGAGAAGCTGCGCGAAATCGTCGCTTGGGCGCGCGCGAAAAATGCCATCGTGGCCTCCGACGAGTGCTACATGAGCCTCGGCTGGGATGACGCGAACCCGCCCGTATCCATCCTGGACCCGCGCGTGACCGACGGTGACAATACCGGGCTCATCGCTATGCATTCGCTGTCCAAGACCGCGAACATGGCGTC
Source organism: Corynebacterium sp. MSK218 (assembly GCF_030232655.1). Lineage (NCBI taxonomy): Bacteria > Bacillati > Actinomycetota > Actinomycetes > Mycobacteriales > Corynebacteriaceae > Corynebacterium > Corynebacterium sp. MSK218. The sequence goes on along the minus strand of NZ_JASPGN010000009.1, from coordinate 127,464 downwards.
CTACCGCGCCGGTTTCTTTGCCGGCGATCCCGAACTCATCGCCGAGCTGCTGGAGCTGCGCAAGCACGCAGGGCTCATCGTTCCGGGCCCCATCCAGGCCGCCATGGTCGCCGCGCTTGACGACGACCCCTCCGAAGCCCTCCAACGCCAGCGCTACGCCACCCGCCGCGCCAAGCTTATGCGCGCGCTGACCGACGCCGGTTTCACCATCGAGCATTCGGAGGCCGGCATGTACCTGTGGGCTACGCGTGGTGAGAATTGCCGGGCGACCGTCGATTGGCTGGCAGAACGTGGCATCCTCGTCGCCCCCGGTGATTTTTATGGTCCCGCCGGCGAACAGTACGTGCGCATTGGCTTGAACGGCACTGATGAGCGCATCGCCGCAGCTGTGGCCCGCTTGGCTGCGTAAATGGCCTTTCGCCCACCAGCGCGCGAAGGTATTAGCCCGCGCAAGGTGATGCTTACTGGCATCGTGCCTGCTTCTCCTACCTACTGGGCAGGGGAGGCGGGCGATTCCGCGTTTTCGTCCGGGACCCGCTTGGAGCCAGGCACTCTACTTCCTGGGCCCACGTTGGCGTGGTATCACCCTTCTATCCCGCGTGAAGAACCCATTCCTTTTGACTACCGGGTGGTATATGAGGACGGGGACCTGATAGTCGTCGATAAGCCGCACTTCTTACCCACGACGTCAAATGGGCGCATCGTGCGTGAAACCCTGCAGACCCGCCTGCGCGTCGATTTCGGGGAGGACGAGATTGTGCCGCTGCACCGTCTGGATAGGCTGACTGCGGGGCTAGTGTTGTGCTCGCGAAATCCCCGCACACGGTCTAGCTACCAGCGTCTTTTTCAGGAGCGCGCGGTGCTGAAGCACTATCAAGCTCGAGTGGCCACTCCCTTTTCTTTTGACGGTACGGTCCGCCTAGGCATGCGGCGTGTGCGCGGTGAGCGTCAAGTGCGCGTGGATCCTTCGGGGACTCTCACGGAGACTCGCGTGCGTGCGCAGGGCACGCTTGTCGACGTCTGGCCCCTCACCGGCCATACCCACCAAATTCGCGTGGTGCTCAATCACCTGGGCCATCCGATTCTGGGCGATGATACCTATCCCGTCGACCGCAGGCTGGCGCTTTACGATTTTTCTTCACCGCTGCAGCTTGCGCACGTCGCGATGAGCTTTCCTGACCCCATCAGTGGCCGTGAGCGTGTGTTTCAGCGTGCGTACGGCGCGCGTTTTTAGTTTGGGCTAGGCGAGGGACTAAACTCGTACGAAGTTTTATTCATCAATATTGAGCATTCTGCATGAAGGGTGGGTCCATGGCGGACTTGAGCTTTGCTCGCTTTGCCTCGAACCTTGGCCAGTTCATCAAGTTCGGACTGGTAGGCGGTTCGGGCACGCTGGTCAACATTGCGACCTCCATCGTGGCCGCGAAGTGCGGCCTGGCATGGTTTGGTGCCACCCCGCATGATGCGATGTTCAACCTCTTTGGCACCCAGTTCCACGTGCGCTGGTTCATGCTCTTTTCCACCATCGCCTTCCTCGTGGCCAATACGTGGAACTACCAGCTCAACCGCATGTGGACCTTCAAGTCCGTGAACAAGGTGTCGTGGTTGCGCGGATTCTTGCCATTCCTCATCACCGGATTTGGCGCCTATTTGGTAACTCTCGCGGTGCAGTACTTGCTCATGAATCCGACCTCGCCGCTGCAGCTTCCGCCTCATATCTTCGATGACACCACCGGCTTCCGCACGATGTACTACTGGGCGAATGCCATTTCCATCGTGGTGGCCATGCCCATCAATTTTGTGTTCAACAAGCTGTGGACTTTCCGCTCCAAGCCTAAACAGCCAGTAGTAGTCCACGAGACTGAGCCCGCATAAGCCTCGTTGCCGCTTCTCGATACGGCTTCACCGCCTCGCGGCCTTTCTGCTGCCTCGCCACCCTTCACCCCTTCTGCTTTTAAGCCTCGCCACCCTTCACGCTCACAGGCGTTCGGATGCGGGGACTTTGTGCTACTCCCGTGAGCGCGAAGGTCGGGGCCTCCACCCATCTCTCCCTTCACGCTCACGGGAAACACTCATTCTGCGAGGATCTTGCATTCGGTGAGCGCCAAGGGCAGGTAGTACAAGAAGAGCAGCCACCACCAGAACAGCAGCCACCACCAGAACAGCAGCCGACACCCTTCGCGCTCACCGGAATGAGAAAACAGCAACACCCGCCGTCCGCGGTGAGCGCGAAGGGCGGGCCGGAAAATGTAAGCGGCTAGTCCTCGAGCTCGGCGTCGAGGCGAGCCTGGTCGCGACGATGCTGGCGACGTCGGATGAAAGGCGTCAGGATTACCACCGTGATGACACCAGCTCCAGCGCCAATGAGGTAGGCAGCGGGCTCAGGTGCATAGGCGTTAAACGCAATACCGGTGAACATAACTGCGAGCGGGATGAGGTACAGGACCATGGCGAGCCAATTGCGGCCAACGAACGGGATGGCGACGCGGCGGCGCAGCCACACCGTGCTGATGATATTTCCGATAACTGAAGGCACGAGGGCAAGGAGGCAAAGCAAACTCATCTTACCTGGGAGCACCCACGCGAGAATCGCAGCGACGACGAGCTCGAGGAACTGGATTAGGGGTGCCGCAATGGTGCAGGTTTTGTAGAAAGTCTCGCGCTCGTATTCGTCGTGTGAGACACGTTCGATTTCTCGAAGAGAGTAGTTGGCAATTGCATTAATCATGTTGATCATCTCCAAAAATTTCCTCGACGGTTTTTCCAAGTTCACGGCAGATGTCTAGGGCAAGATGCACTGAAGGGGAATAGTTGCCGCGTTCAATGTTCGCGATGGTCTGGCGGGAGACGCCTGCTCTTTCGGCGAGTTCAGCCTGTGATAGCTCGAGCCAGCGTCGCCATTTGCGGACCATGTTGGGGTTGTCGGGCATCGAACCTCCTATACGGTATGTCGCGCTTACATGACTTAGTGTAAAGAATAATTGACACTAAGGCAACCGTTGTAGGCATAAATGCCACATCCAATAGGGCTGAGTCACGCACGAGGGCAGTTGTGGCTTTCGGCCTTTGAGCAGCTCAAGCGTCGCTTTAATGAGGTCGAGCGCATCATCGAGATGGTAGCGGATATCGTCGGCAGTAAAGCGCAAAACTGTGTAACCATGAGCGACAGCCGCATTTTGTTTCGACCGATCAGCCTGAAAAACCTCACTGCTTTTGTGGTACTGCCAGCCATCAACTTCGATGATGAGTTTGTCAATGAGAAAATCAAAGCGATACCCCGCGATGAGCACATTGTGTTCCGGGTAAATTCCTTTCGCCCGCAAACTCCGGCTGAGCTCGCGCTCCGACCGGCTATCCGTGCCTATCGGCGTGTTGCGAATCGCTTCCTTTAGCCTTCGGGGCACTCGCCGCATCCTCTGCTGGTCTTTGTCTAAGCGCCCGGGCCCGTCCTTGCCGCGATAATGCTTCTCCAGCAAAGGGCCGCTCGCGCCAGCTATTCGACGCGCCGACCATAACGCCTCGACAACGGGCAAGCCTCCAACCTTGGTTATTGCGCGAAGCCGCGAATGCGTCACGCGAAAAGTCTTCCCCTTAAGAGTTCGCGGCCCCTCGGCTTCCAGCGGAAACGTCAGCTGTCGCCCAAGGAAAATCTCTTGCGCAGTCTTGCCGGTGAAATGAATGTTGCTCAACCCGTGCACCAAAGCCCGCGCGACCGCCAGCGGCGTCCACTCGTCGGTGTAAATCCCTCGATGCACACGGAAGAGCGTGCGCTCACGGAGCCTTTGCCTGATAGCTTCTTTGCTGAGTCCCTGTGCGCGCAATTCTGCGGTTGTCCATGTTCTCATAGCACCGAAAATAAGCAGTGCTTAGCGACGCCCCCATCACCCCAACCTCAGCCTGTGGACAACTAGCCTCCACGAGCGGCCCCCAGGGCTCGATTCGTGTTCTCCTGTGGATAACTTCCCTTCGCGCTCACCGGCGGATGGGGGAGTGTGGTATTGGAGGCTGGTTGTGAGCGCGTAGAGCTGAGGACAGGCCACCGACCCGTCCCCAGCCAACAAACACCGCCCCTCGCGCTCACGGGGAGAGTTGAAGTGGCGCTCTGGTGGTCGCCGGTGAGCGCGAAGGGAGGGAAAGAGGCGCGGGATTAGCTCACAACGCCCTTTGCGCTCACGGGGAGAGTTGAAGTGGCGCTCTGGTGGTCGCCGGTGAGCGCGAAGGGATGGGGAAGGGCGCGGCGTGGTGCGATTTTAGCCCCAAACGCCCTTTGCGCTCACGGGGCGCGTCGAAGCGGCGCTCTGGTGGTCGCCGGTGAGCGCGAAGGGATGGGGAAGGGCGCGGGGCGGTGCGAGAGTAGCCCTAAACGCCCTTTGCGCTCACGGGGCGAGTCGAAGCGGCGCTCTGGTGGTCGCTGGTGAGCGCGAAGGGAGGGTTGGGGGAAGGGAGAATTGGGGAGAGAACGGCAGGGGGAGAGGAGAGATGGGGAGAGAACGGCAGTGAAAGAGATAGTAGTGGAGAGAAGAGAGGAGCTTGAGCTTAGCGCGTTTCTAGCTCAGCAGTGGTAGGCAGCGGGAGGCGAGCCGTTGGGGCGATGCCGCGGGCCTTTGCGTTGATAACGCCGGCGACGGCGAGCACCGCGAACATGGAGGCGGCGGAGAGGAGTTGGATGCGGGCGGAGGCGTCGGTAAGCATGAGCACCGCAATGGCAGCAAAGAGTGCCAGGGCGAACCACGTGAGGTAGGGAAAGGCCCACATGCGCACTGGTAGCGGGTGGATGGCCTCAAGTTGGGGGCGCAACCGCAATTGGCTGACTGCAATGAAGACCCACACGATGAGCAGGGAAGCACCGGCTGCGTTGAGCATGAAGGACAAAAGCCAGCCGGTATCGGCGTAGTTGAGCACGACCATGACCACGGACAGCGCCACGGAGAGAGCAATGGCGGTTGTGGGAACGCCGCGACGATCGGTAGTAGCGAAGAGTTTGGGAGCCTCGCCGCGGGAGGCCAGTGAATGCATCATGCGCGAAGAGGCGTAAATCTGCGCGTTGAAGGCGGAGAGCAGCGCGAGGACGATGACGACCTCCATGATGAGCGCAGCGGCGGGGATGCCGGCGCGGTCGAGCACCATGGTGAAGGGCGATTCGGCAGCGGACTGCGCGGAGCCCAACGAGGAGTAAGGCAGGAGGAAGGTGATGACGAGGACGGACCCGAGGTAGAACACCGAAATGCGCGTAATCGTGGTGCGTACGGCGTTGACGAGGGACTTCTCGGGGTCCTCGGACTCGGCAGCTGCGATGGCGACGACCTCAATGCCGCCGAAGGCGAAGGCTACAGCAAGCAGGCCGGCGGCGACGCCGCCGAGGCCGTTAGGCATGAAGCCGTCTTCGAGGAAGACCGACGTGCCGATGAATGGGTGGCCGGGCAGGAGACCAAAGACAAGGAGCGCGCCGATGATAAGGAAGAGGACAATGACGGCGACCTTGATGAAGGCGAACCAGTACTCGAACTCGCCAAACATGCGCACACGCAGCAGGTTAATGAGGCCGAAGAGCGCGACACAGATGGCAGCAGGGATCCACGGCGGGCAGTCGAACCAGGCGCCGATGAATCCAGCGGCACCGGTGATTTCGGCGCCAAGAACAGCGACGGTGGCCAGCCAATAAATCCAGCCTTGAGTAAAACCAGCCCAACGACCAATGCCGTGCTCCGCGTATTCGGAGAAAGAGCCGGAGGCGGGGATGACCGTGCCCATTTCACCAAGCATCTGCATGACGAGGATGGCAAGGAAACCAGCGATGAGATAGGCCAAAAGGACAGCCGGGCCGGCGGCAGAAATGCCCACGCCGGTACCCAAGAAAAGGCCCGCGCCAATGGTGGAACCGAGTCCCATCATGGTGAGATGGCGAACCTTGAGGCCGCTGCCGAGCGAGCGAGTAGAAGAATCGTTTTGAGCAGTCACCTTTAGCATTCTAGGCAGCTGCCAAGGCGTTTGGGCATAAAGGGGCGATTTTATAGCGCTTGTGCACAAAGCGGAGGGCTCAAGTCCACGATCGCGAAAGGCCCCCGCAGAAACGGGGGCCTCAAGTAACAGCGCTTAGTTCTTGTGCAGGTCCTCGTTGAGGGCCACGGCATCGGACTTCCAGTCCACTGCCTCCACAGAGCCGGACACGGAGTTGCGGCGCAGCAGCACGCCCGAGACACCAGAGAGCTGGGCGCCCTTAACGGTGTCGCCCTCAGCAACATCGAGCGCCTGCGCGATCTTGCCAAAGACGGCAATCTTGGTGCCGGCGGTGACGTAGAGGCCGGCTTCGACAACGGAGTCGTCGCCAAGCGAAATACCAATGCCGGAGTTAGCGCCGAGCAGGCAGCGCTCACCGATGGAGATGACCTCCTTGCCGCCGCCGGACAGAGTACCCATGATGGAGGCACCGCCGCCGATATCGGAGCCATCGCCCACGACGACGCCCGCAGAGATTCGGCCCTCGACCATGGAAGCGCCCAGGGTGCCAGCGTTGAAGTTCACGAAGCCCTCGTGCATCACAGTGGTGCCCTCAGCCAAGTGAGCGCCCAGGCGAACGCGGTCGGCGTCACCAATGCGCACGCCGGACGGAACAACGTAGTCCACCATGCGCGGGAACTTATCCACGGAGTAGACCACAACCGGGCCGCGGGAGGCGAGGCGGCCGCGGACCATCTGGAAATCGGCAACGGCGCAGGGGCCGTAGTTGGTCCACACCACGTTGGCAAGCTTGCCGAAGATGCCATCGACATTCAGGCCGTGAGGCTTGACTGCGCGGTGAGAGAGCAAGTGAAGGCGCAGGTAAGCGTCGTACGTATCGGCCGGGGCTTCGTCCAGATCCTTGATGGTGGTTTCCACAGCGATGCGGGCCACGCCGCGCTCTTCATCCGGACCAACGAGTTCGGCGAACTGCTGCGGAGTCTCCTCCAAGCGCTTGGTGCCGCTGGCATCTACAGGGGTATCGAGGTGGACTGCTGGGAACCAGACGTCCAAGACGGTGCCGTCGTGGGTAATGGTTGCCAGGCCACGTGCGGAAGCAGTAGTCATAGCGTCACACCCTAGCAGCTACGCGTCTGAGTGTCGCTTCTTCCTACCCGGGAGTAGGTAGAAGATCACAATGAGCCCGGCGGTCAGGATGAGAACGGCAATGACTTGGTTGCGGGCGGAGGCGTCGAAGAGCATGAGCAGAGTCAGGCCCACCAGGGCCAGCACGGTCAGCCACGGCAGCCACGGGTAGCCCGGAACGCGCAGCGTGGAGAGTTCACCATTGGCCTGGAGCTGAGGATGCAGCTTGATGTAGGAGGCCACGATGAAGCACCAGATCACCAAGAGGCAACCGCCCACCGCGTTAAAGAGGAAGGCCAGCAGCCCCGGCGGATTCCAATACTGCAGCACCACTGATGCGAAGGCGAAGATAATGGACAGCAGCACCGCGAAGACGGGGGAGCCGGAGGTATTGGTCTTTAAGAAGACGTGGTGCGCGCTGTGGTCCTTGGCCATGTCGAAGACCAAACGGGAGGTGGCGTAAATCTGCGCGTTGAAGGCAGAGAGCAGCGCGAGGGCGATAATGGCTTCCATAAAGCCGGCAGCGAAGGGAATCTGCGCTGCGGCCAAAACGAGAGTGAAGGGCGAATCAGCGGCGACGTCAGCATCCTGGATGGAGCTAAAAGGCAGCGCCATTGTGATGACAAGGATGGAGCCGATGTAGAAGACCATGATGCGCACGATGATGGCGCGGACCGCCGTAGCCACGTTGTGGGCGGGGTCCTCGGATTCGGCCGCGGCAATCGTCACCAACTCGATACCGCCGAAAGCAAAGGCCACGGCCAAAAGGCCGGCAGCAAATCCCGGCCCGCCGTTGGGTAGGAAGTTTTCCGTGAAGTTGTGACCGGCCACGGAGAGATCCATACCGGGCAAAATTCCTAGAGCCATGAGTACACCGACGCCAAGAAAGGCCACGATAGTGGCCACCTTGATAATGGCGAACCAGAATTCAAACTCGCCAAAACCACCTACGGCCGCAAAGTTGACCACCGCAACGAAAATCACGGCCACCAAGGCGGGAATCCACGGATCCACGCCAAACCAGTTGGAGACGATGGCCGCGGCACCGGTGATTTCAGCTCCCATAACCATGACGAGCATGAACCAATAAATCCAGCCCAGAGTAAAACGCGCCCAGGGCCCGAAAGCCTGGCCCGCATAGGTAGAGAAAGCTCCCAGGGAAGGTCGGGCAGAGGTCATTTCGCCGAGCATCCACATCACCAAGGCGATGAGGACGCCAGCTACTACATAGGAGACGAGGATAGACGTGCCGGAGACCTGGATTCCTAGTCCTACGCCGAGGAAGAGACCCGCGCCTACCGCTGAGCCGAGGCCCATCATGGTGAGGTGTCGGGTTTTGAGTTGTGTGGCCGCAGCCATGTGAGATCACCTTTAACAACGTTGATTTTTTGCAACGGGAAGTACTTTACGCAATGCACTAACTGACGGGGAACGCTAGCATGGCGGGTTGTGACTTTAAATCTCTTCGCCGACCCCATTGAGCTCACCAAGGCACTGGTGGATATCCCCAGTCCCTCTCACCACGAGGAGGCTATTGCCGCTGCCGTCGAAGAGGCTCTGCGCGGCTTGGACCAGAGCAAGGTCGAGGTTGAGCGTTACGGCAATACTGTCTGTGCCCGCACCAATCGCGGTCTGAAGACTCGCGTCGTGCTCGCGGGCCACATCGATACCGTGCCGCTGGCCGATAACGTGCCTCACACCATGTCGGAAGACGGCACCACCATGTATGGCTGCGGCACCGTGGACATGAAGTCCGGCATGGCCGTCTACCTCAATGCCTTTGCGCAGCTCTATGACTCAGAGGAGCTCAAGCACGATCTCACCGTCATCGCCTATGAGGGCGAGGAGGTGGCCACCGAGTTCAACGGCTTGGGCCATCTGCAGAAGGATCACCCGGAGTGGTTGCAGGGAGACCTCGCGCTGCTGGGCGAACCGTCCGGCGCCATGATTGAGGCCGGCTGCCAGGGCACCATCCGCCTGCGCGTGACAGCACATGGCACCCGCGCGCACTCGGCCCGCGCCTGGTTGGGCTCCAATGCCGCGCACACCTTGGCCCCGGTGATGATGAACGTGGCCAACTACCAGCCGCGTGACGTGGAGATTGACGGCTGTACCTACAAGGAAGGCCTCAATATCGTGCACCTGGAATCCGGCGTGGCCACCAATACCATTCCGGATGAAGCCTGGATGTTCGTCAACTTCCGCTTCGCGCCCGACCGCACCGCGGAGGAGGCGTTGGCGCACATGAAGGAGGTCATCGGCGAGCATGAAAATGTCAGCATTGAGATTGATGACATCGCCAGTGCCGCCATGCCAGGCCTGGGCCAGCCGGCGGCGCGTGCGCTTGTCGACGCCGTCGGGGGCAACGTCCGCGCCAAGTACGGCTGGACCGACGTCGCCCGCTTCTCCGAGATGGGAACCCCAGCCGTCAACTTTGGCTCCGGCGATCCAGGCTTTGCTCACAAGAAGGACGAACAAGTCCCCGTCGAGCAGATTACCGAGGTCTCTCACGCTCTCTTGAACTACCTGAAGGGATAATCCACCATGACCCCCGAGCAAATCCGCACTCTCCGCGGCCCATTGCTCGTCCGCACCGCCGGCGAGCAATCCTCAACCTTTGACCAGCGCCTCCTGCAGTCCGGCGCGGATCACGAGTGGCAGCATGCAGATCCCTGGCGCGTCTTGCGCATCCAGGGCGAGTTTGTCGATGGTTTCGACGCCCTGGCTAAGCTCCCGAAAGCTGTCACCGTCTTTGGATCGGCGCGTTCGCGCGAGGAAGATCCGATCTACCAACTTGGTGTTAGCGTCGGCAAGCGCCTAGCAGAGGCCCAGTACGCCGTCATCACCGGCGGTGGCCCCGGCATCATGGAAGCGGCCAACCGCGGCGCCCACGAAGCTGGTGGGCTTTCGGTGGGCTTGGGCATCGAGTTGCCCCACGAGCAGGGCCTGAACCCGTACGTCGACTTGGGCTTGAACTTCCGCTACTTCTTCGCGCGCAAGACCATGTTCCTCAAATACTCCCAGGCCTTCATCTGCCTGCCCGGCGGGATGGGCACGATGGATGAATTCTTCGAGGTCATGTGCATGGTGCAGACCGGCAAGGTGACCAACTATCCCATTGTGCTTATGGGCACCGACTACTGGTCCGGCCTGGTGGAGTGGATGAAGAACACGCTGGCGGATGGAGGTTTCATCAGTCCGGAGGACCTCGACCTATTCCTCGTGACCGACGATCCGGATGAGGCGCTGGCCCACATCGTGGCGGCACACAAGGTGATGTCGGATAAGCGCATCCGGGAGCAGGAGGGCAAGTGAGCCCCCACCATGGTCTGGCCCAGGTCATGGCAATTGTGAACCGCACGCCGGATTCCTTCTATGACAAGGGCGCTACCTTTGAGCTGGACCCCGCAGTGGAGCGAGGGGAGCAGGCGCTTGCCGACGGCGCCTCCATCATCGACATCGGCGGCGTCAAGGCCGGGCCGGGTGAACATGTCGACGCCACCGAGGAAATCGAGCGCGTCGTGCCTACCATCGCGGAGTTGCATCGCCGCCACCCGGAGGCGCTGATTTCGGTAGACACGTGGCGCGCAGAGGTGGCCGAAGCCGCGATTGCGGCCGGAGCTGGTCTGGTCAACGACACGTGGGCTGGGTGGGACCCGGAGCTCATCGAGGTCGCCGGGGAGAAGAAGGTGGGCTACGTGTGCTCGCATACTGGTGGTGTGACACCGCGTACCCGCCCGCACCGCGTGCACTTCGATGATGTCGTAGCGGACGTTATCTCAGAAACCACGCGCCTGGCCGAGCGCGCCGCAGACCTCGGGTGCCCCGAGGAGCTGACCTTCATCGACCCCACGCATGACTTTGGCAAGAACACCTTTCACGGACTGGAGCTGCTGCGCCGCATCGACGAGCTCGTAGCAACCGGATGGCCAGTGCTCATGGCCTTGTCCAACAAGGACTTTGTAGGGGAGACCCTTAACCGCGCCGTGAACCAACGAGTGGCGGGCACGCTGGCGGCGACGGCCTGGTCGGCCGCGCGTGGTGTGGCGGCTTTCCGCGTACACGAAGTGGCGCCGACTCTCGACGTCATCCGCATGACTGCTGCCATCCAGGGCGAGATGCAGCCCCTGGCGACAACCCGCGGGTTGGCATGAAGGTTTCCGTCGTTATCCCCGCGCTCAACGAGGAGCGCACCGTGGCGCACGTCGTGCGCGCGTGCCGGGCAGATGAACCCCACGAGGTGCTCGTCATCGACGCAGACTCGAGCGATGACACTGCGGCTGAGGCTAGGGCTGCGGGTGCACAGGTGCTCAACTGGCGGGAAATCCTGTCTGAGGAGCCCCGACCAGGCAAGGGCGAATCCCTCTGGCGCGGCGTGGCGGCAGCGGAGGGCGACATTGTCGTGTTTATCGATGCCGACCTCGAGTCCGCTGCTCCCGGTATGGTTTCTGCGCTTACCGAGCCATTCATCGATCCGCACATCCAGATGGTCAAGGCACGCTATCAGCGCAGCTTTGAGGGAAAGCCCACTGGCGGCGGGCGCGTGACCGAGCTAACCGCCAAGCCGCTGCTGCGGCAGTTCTTCCCAGAGCTCGCACACATTGACCAACCACTCGGCGGCGAATACGCCTTAAGGCGCGCGGCCGCCATGGAGCTGCCGTTCGTGGAAGGGTACGGGGTGGAAGCGGGGCTGCTGGTGGACGTCGCCAAGCGCTATGGCCCCTATGCCCTCGCCGAGGTGGACCTGGGCACTCGCGCGCACCGCAACCGTCCGCTGGGGGAGCTGGCGCCCATGGCGGATGTGGTGGCGCGCACAATCCTTTCGCGCGACGGTGTCATTGGGCCGGTGCCGCAGCGTCCGCCACTGGTGGGTAGGATTTAGCGCATGATGTCCTGGATCTTGCTCATCGTTGTCCTCATTGCGCTCATCATCATCGGTTCGTGGGCGTGGGGCAGCATTGTCGGCCGCGGCACCGTTATGGATACTCCAGACGAAGCCGTCGATGTTGACGCCGAAAATCTTCGCGCCCTGGAGGAGGGCCGCTTCGATGACCTGCGCTTTGACGTGGTTCCGCGTGGCTACCGCCAAGACCAGGTGGACGCGCTCCTTGCTGCTGTGGAACGTCGTCTGACTACTCCGGAAGGCTCGTCTGCTGTGCCGGCTGGCGCGACCGCGCCGCGTGAGCCTGAAAAAGGGCTAGACTAGAAGGACGTTATAACAATAGTCGAAGGAGACTCACTATGGCAGCGATGAAGCCACGTACTACTGGTGGAGAGATGGAAGCAGTAGAGGAGTCCCGCAAGATCGTCATGCGCATTCCTTCTGACGGGGGTGGACGTATCGTCATCGAGCTCAGCAAAGAGGAAGCAGCGCAGCTGGGTTCACTCCTCGTCGCAGTTTCTAGCTAGTCTAGGAACATGCTTTCACATATCGTCGATATTCTGGCCGATCCCGCCGATGGCAGCGCCCTGCAGTGCGCGGATGATTGTTCCCGCCTCGTCTCGGAGACCGGCCATTCCTATGATGTGGCCAAGCAGGGCTATGTCACGCTGGCGGCCGGTGCTGGACTGAAGCACCAGGGTGATGATGCCTCCATGGTGACAGCGCGTGAAACCTACCTAGCCATGGGTCACTTTGCGCCCTTCGTGGAGGCAGTAACCGGCGCTGTGCAGGATTCCCTGGAGACCCAGGACGAGGCCAACCATGCCGCGGGTCTGGACGAACATACCGCTCCCACTCTCCTCGAGGTGGGTGCCGGAACTGGTTACTATCTAGCCCATACCCTGGACTCCATTGAAGGCGCACGGGGAGTCGGGCTCGACATTTCCACGCATGCTGCCAAGCATTTGGCCAAGTCCCATGAGCGCGTCGGCGCCGTGGTAGCGGATGTGTGGGAGCGCCTGCCTATTCGCGATCACTCGATTCACGCCATCTCCGTGGTCTTTGCCCCGCGTAACCCGGCGGAATTCCAGCGAGTCCTAGCTCCCGGCGGCGAGGTTATCGTGCTGACCCCGCAGGCAGGCCACCTGGATGAGCTGCGCGAGCCGCTTGGCATCCTAGGCGTGGAAGAGGGAAAGGTGGAGCGCCTCTACGCCCAGGCAGAGGGCTTCCTTGAGCAGGCCGCTGAGCCCGTGGATATTTCTTTCCCTATTATCTTGGACAAGGCGTCCATTGCAGCCCAGGTGGGCATGAGCCCGTCGGCGCGCCACATTAGTCCGGAGGAGCTGGCAGAGCGCATGGCCGCCCTGCCGCAGTCCCTGACCGTGACGGCGCATGCGCGCCTGGACCGGCTGCGTTCGGCGTCCTAGACGCCGAGCGAGCGAATCACATTAAGAGCGCTTGGAACCCTTGCGGTTCCAGGACTGCTCAATAACGGCCTCACCGTCCGTGTCTACTTCGATGGCGGAGCAGCCGCCCTCGAAGTAGACGCGGGAGCTCATGGCAACGAGGCCACCGTCGACGAAGACCTCCACGCTCGCACCATCCTGAATGATAGTGAGCGTGTCGGAGTCTCCCTCCGCCAGCGGGGCCACGGCAGGAGCGGAATCCTTGAAGTAGTGATCGAAGGCCTTGGACATCGAGCGGTCCAGGCTGATCTCATCCCCAGTGTGGCGAATAACGGCGGCTGGGTCACCGGAGCCATCACGCAGCGTCACAGTAACGCTGGAATTCTCCGGAACCTCAAGCACGCCGGTCCAGGACTGTGCATAGTCAGACAGCTTCACCGCATCTGGCAAGCCCTGCGCAGGGGTCTGGTAGAGCACACCGCCCTGCAGAGTCACCGCGCGCGGCAGCGAGAGGCTGTTTGCCCAGCCTTCAGCCTCCCACGTTGGGTGCTTGGAGGCATCATCACCGCGGCCATTGCCGTTGAGCAGTCCCAGAATGACCGCGCGGTCGTAGCGGCATTCCTGGGCAATCGTGCCCGTAGTGGTGTTGGTATTGCGCGGACGGGAGAAATCGTGGCCGAAGTCCACGCGCTGGAATCCCTTGGCCACGGTGAACTCGGTGCCATCGAGGCGGCCAACGATGTAGCCGGACACGTCACGGCCGGCGCGCTCCAAGGTGACGAAGAGGACGTCGTAGATCTCTCCGTCGACTTCATCGCGCAGGCGAACCAGGCGTGGCGAGACCACCGGCGGGATGGGGGAGGTTGCCGGAACCTCGCCCTCATTAAACCCTGGGTCACCGTTGAAACTCAGCTTGCCCAGAACCGACCATGACTCACCATTAGGGCTCTCGAGGATAACCGGGACTGGGGCATCAGCATCACCGGTCAGGGCCAGCATGAGCCAACCATCGTGGCCCTCCTCGCGGTCCTCTTTGGCCCAGTCCGGTACCACCGACGGCGAGCGGAAGCGGTCGAAGTCAGTGTGTGCTCCTACCGCCTCGCCGAAGCGGACCACGTCCGGGTCCAAGGCAGTCGGGGCGTCAGAGACGATGCATTCGTCGGCGTAGTCGGTATAGCGCGCCAAACGCACGCTGGTGCCCACTGACGTTACGGACGTGAAGTACAGGTTGAGAGCATCCTGACCTTCCGCCACGGAGCCGGCGCGCAGGGACAGCTCGCCGCCGACGGGGGCTAGGACATCATCGCAGTCCAGCCACGCAAACGGCGTTTCCTCGGAGAAGGTGTGCCCCCAGCGGGCCGGCTGGCCAGGCTCGGGGCGGTATTGGTGGAACAAGTGCCACGTATCGCCATCGCGAACAATGCCCGCAGGGGCATCGAGGATACCGCTATCGGGGACGAAATGAATTTCTGGTCGGTGTTGTTGTTGGGGTTGCGTCACGGCAGTCCTTCCTACATCAACGAGCGGTAAATGTCCACGGTCTGCTGCGCGATGGTGGCCCAAGAGAACTCACGAATAGCGCGCTCGCGGCCCGCGGTTCCAAAGCGTTGTGCCAGCTCAGCGTCCGCAGCCACGCGGTTGACCGCAGCCGCAATATCGGCCTCAAACGCGGCTTCATCGGCAGCGTCAAAGTGCACGAGTACACCGGTCTCGCCGTCGACGACGACCTCCGGGATGCCGCCAACATCAGAAGCCACGACGGCCGTGCCGCAGGCCATAGCCTCGAGGTTGACAATGCCCAGCGGCTCATAAATGGAGGGACACACGAACACATCTGCACCGGAGTAGACCTGCTTGATCTCTTCGCGGGAGAGCATCTCCTTGACCCAGAACACACCATCGCGCTGTGCACGTAGCTCTTCGACGAGCGCCTCGGTCTCTGCGGCAATCTCCGGGGTATCCGGGGCGCCTGCACACAGCACGAGCTGGATATCCTCATCGAAACTCTGCGCGGCCTTAAGGAGGTGTTTTACGCCCTTCTGTCGGGTGATGCGGCCCACGAAGGCGGCGATGGGGCGCTGCTTATCGACGCCCAACTTGTCCAGCACCGGCGCCTCACCCGGCTGCCAGATGTCAGTGTCGATGCCGTTGAGGACGACGTGGACCTTGTCGGCGGCAATACGCGGGTAGACCTCCAGGATGGAATCTTTCATTCCGGCTGAAACCGCGATGACCGCATCGGCGTATTCCATGGCATTCTTCTCTGACCAAGAGGAGATTTCATAGCCTCCGCCGAGCTGTTCGCGCTTCCACGGGCGGTGCGGCTCCAAGGAGTGTGCGGTGACAACGTGCGGGATGCCATACAGGCGGCCGGCGAGGTGGCCACCTAAGCTGGTGTACCACGTGTGGGAATGGGCGACGTCAATGTCGGAAGCAGCGTTAGCCATGCGCAGTCCCGTGGACAGGGTCTGAAGCGCAGCGTTTGCCTCAGTGTCCTTCAGCTCGGGGTCGACTCCATGCACAAAGACGTCCTCTTCATCGCGTGGGGACCCCATGCAGTGAACAGAAACGTCAATGATGTCACGCATAAATCGGGTCAGCTCCGCAACGTGAACACCCGCTCCGCCGTAGATTTCCGGCGGGTACTCCTTAGAAAAAATTCCGGCTCTCATACCTGCCCAGAATACGGATCTTCCCCCGCGCGCGCAGAAGGTCAGCGGAAGGGCAGTAGTAGGGCAGACGTGAGTCTGCGCGGCCCCGATGTCGGGGGTGAAAACCTGCATCTTTTCCCTGCAGAATGTGGAAAAACTCGTTAGATTGGGTGACGTGAGAAGCCTTCCTAACGTCCTTGCCATTGTCCTCGCCGGCGGCGAGGGAAAGCGCCTCTTCCCCCTGACTGAAGACCGCGCTAAGCCCGCCGTTCCGTTTGGCGGTTCCTACCGCCTCATTGACTTCGTGTTGTCTAACCTCGTCAACGCCGGTTTCTTGAAGATTGCTGTGCTGACTCAGTACAAGTCCCACTCCCTGGACCGCCATATCTCCCAGGCGTGGAACTTGTCGGGTCCGACACCGCAGTTCATCGCCTCCGTCCCCGCGCAGCAGCGCCGTGGTAAGCGCTGGTACAACGGTTCGGCCGATGCCATCGTGCAGTCATTGAACCTCATCTATGACGAGAAGCCCGATTACGTCATTGTCTTCGGTGCAGACCACGTCTACCGCATGGACCCGGCACAGATGGTGGAGGAGCACATCGCTACGGGTCTGGACTGCTCTGTTGCAGGTATTCGCGTTCCACGTTCGGAAGCTACCGCCTTCGGCTGCATCCAGGCAGACGGCATGGGCACCATCACGTCCTTCGTAGAAAAGCCAGCCGATCCGCCGGCTACTCCGGATGACCCGAACATGACTTATGCGTCGATGGGCAACTACGTCTTCACCACTGGGGCTCTCATTGAGGCTCTCCTGCAGGATGAGAAGAATGAGGAATCGGCCCACGATATGGGTGGTGACATCATCCCGTACTTCGTGGAGCGCCAGCAGGCTCACGTCTATGACTTCATGTCCAATGAGGTCCCCGGCTCCACGGAGCGCGACCATGGTTACTGGCGTGATGTCGGTACCATCGATTCCTTCTATGAGGCGCACATGGACATGATTTCCGTGCACCCCATTTTCAATCTGTACAACCGCTCGTGGCCTATTCACTCCACGGATGATTCCAACTTCCCGCCGGCCAAGTTCGTGCAGAACGGTATTGCCCAGTCCTCGATGGTGGCCCCTGGCTGCATCGTCTCCGGCGGTACTGTGCGCAACTCGGTGCTGGCTTCCGACGTTCACGTGGCCGACGGCGCAACGGTCGAAGGTTCCGTCATTCTCCCCGGCGTCCGCATCGGCCGCGGTGCCGTGGTACGCCGCGCCATCTTGGACAAGAACGTCGTTGTGAGCGACGGCGCCATTATCGGTGTGGACCGTGAGCGCGATGAGCAGCGCTTCAAGGTCTCCGATGGCGGCGTGGTCGTCGTGGGCAAGAACGAGAAGGTTTAAGTCAGTCCACACCACGGCCCCAGATCGGAGCCAGCCCCCCGACTAAGGCTAGAGGGAGGGCGCAAGGACAACAATCCCGGCCTCTTCACCCCACGCAAGGGGGAGGAGAGCCGGGATATTTATTCGCCTGGGTGAACTAGAGCTTGGTCACGAGGGTGAGCCCCGCACCATAAGGAAGGCGCGTGACGGCCGCGCCTTCGAGGGAACGCGCAATTTCGTCGGCCTCACGGGCAGCGGCGGTGTCGCGGTCAGTGCGCGAGCTATCAGCCACTGTGCCATCCAGCAGCGAGTTCGCGAGCACCAACGTGCCGTGCTGGTGTAGGAGCGGCCAGGCGGCCTTCACCAGTGCGGGCATATCGAGGGCAGGGACCTCGGCGTAGATGACCTGGTAGGTGTCGTTGGCCAAACGCCCCATGATGTCGAGCGGACGTGAGGGCAGGAAGCGCCCGCGGCTGGAGGAGTAACCGGCATCGCGGAAGGTCTGCTTTGCACTCGCTTGGTGCTCAGCCTCTGGATCAATGCAGGTGAGAATGCCGTTGCTCGACATTCCGGCGAGAAGGTAGAGGCCCACCACCGAGGCCGCCGGGGTAATCGCTACCGCCTGGGGGCGCGACGTCGTTCCAGAGGAGACTGCCGCCAGGGTGCTCAGTAGCTGTCCGGTGGATTCATCCGGAACCGGCAGTCCGTACTCCTCTGCGTGGGCGCGGGCGCTGGTGAGCGCTTCCGATACCTCGCTGGTGGATTCGATGAAAGATCGCAGTGCGTCGTAAGCCGTAGTAGTCACAGTGAAAACCATAGTGAAAGGACCGGGGCTGTGGGACAAGAATCGCGCAGGATGCAGTGCCTTATGTGACGCGAGTAGCGCATGAAACCCGTGGTATGGATTCACAGGGTGCTCACAGTACTGTGGCTGGAGTTTCCGTGCTGTCTATAGAAAGATGATCGTCATGACGAAAAAGCAGCGCGAGAACGTACCCTCTCTCAGCTCCGACGAACAGGTCAGCAACCTCGAAGAACATGCCGCTGACACTGAAGAGCTCACGGGTACTGCCGCGTTTGATGCCGGTAAGGCTGACATGCCCTCGTGGGGCGAGCTGGTGGCCGAGCATGCTGATGGTGTCTACCGCTTGGCGTACCGCCTCTCCGGTAACCAGCACGATGCCGAGGACCTCACGCAGGAAACCTTCATGCGCGTCTTCCGCTCTCTGGACAAGTATCAGGCCGGTACGTTCCAGGGCTGGTTGCACCGCATCACCACCAACCTCTTCCTCGATATGGTGCGCCACCGCTCCAAGATTCGCATGGAGGCCCTGCCGGAGGATTACGAACGAGTGCCTGGTACCGACATGACCCCGGAGCAGGCTTACTCGGTAGCCAACTTGGACCCGGCGCTGCAGTCGGCCTTGGATAACCTGGCTCCGGACTTCCGTGTTGCCGTGGTTCTCTGTGATGTCGTGGGCATGAGCTACGACGAGATTGCCGAAACCCTTGGCGTCAAGATGGGTACTGTGCGCTCCCGTATCCACCGTGGTCGTTCTCAGCTGCGTGCCGCACTGGAGAAGGAGGCACAGACCAACGCGGACACCCGCAGCCTCCTGCGTACGCGCTAAAGCTAGATTGGGCCAACAACTAGCCCCCTCGGTAGAGGGAGCGGCCCGAGGATTGAGAACGAAAGGAGAACGTTTCGTGGAGTCGTTAAATGGCAAGTCCCACGAGCGTTCCCGTTCCTTGCCTGGCATCTTTACGGAGGCACAGGCTAAGGTCCGTGACAAAGCAAAGGCCCGCGCGCAGCGCGCAGACACCATCGGGCATTTGGGCCCGGAAGCCATCGTGGCCTTCGTGGATGGGGAAATGCCCGCCAAGTATGCGCACCGCGTCCGCGTCCACCTCGTGCACTGCGCCGAGTGCCGCGCCGAAATTCACCATCAGCGCAACGCCTCCGAGTGGGTACGCGAATGCAGCGTGGAATCGCACGTGAAAGCACCGGAATCCCTCATGGCCAAACTGGCAGGTATTGCTCACCAGGGAGCAGGTCCGGGACCTGATGCTGAGGAACCTGCCTGCCAACCACGCCAGGATTTCCTGGACAAGGTGGAGATGGTGATGCGCGCCATTAAACACAATCAGCGCGGCTGAGCTGCGGGAGTGCTCCTACTCTGCGAGCGCGGCATGCTCGTCCCAGATCCTGCCGGCAAAGTGGTTAAGATAGTTTCGTGTTTTCCTCAATCGGTTGGCTGGAGATCATCACCATTGTTCTCCTCGGCCTCGTCATCATTGGCCCGGAGCGCCTTCCCGGCGTGATTATGGACGTGCGTGCGGCCATCTACGCAGCGCGCAAGGCCATTAACAATGCCAAAGCGGAGCTCAATGGTGAGATGAACGGATTGGGTGCGGAATTCGATGACCTCCGAGTGCCACTCGGGCAGGCGATGGAATGGACGCGCCTGGGCCCGCGTGGCGTTATCACAAAGGCGCTTTTCGACGGCGACGATTCCGCCTGGGATGATTTCAACCCCAAGAAGATGGCTGAGGACATCAAACACAGCACGGACCCCGCTCAAAGGGACATGCCGTCCCCTGCGGCCCAGACCGGACAGGCGCCACAGCAGACCGGTGGGCCACAGCAGACCGGTGGGCCACAGCCGGCGGCACAGCCTCGGCAGGAGCAGCAGGCACCGCAGCCAGGCCGGCCGACGTTCGATTATTCCCAGGTGTACGCCGACCCCAACGCCAGCTCCCCTGAGAAAGAGCAACCCCCGCGCGGCGGGAATGCATCCACCGGCGGGGGCAGCGTCTCCTGGGAAGACGTCACGTAAGCGTGACGTACTAGTTTTTACGGGTTACACCGAGGCCAAGCTTCTTACCCACGAGGGAATCCGAGCGCACGGCGATGGAGTCTGCCACCGAGTTGATGGCCTGGGTGGCGGGGGACTGTGGCGCCGTGATAACGATGGGCGTTCCCTCGTCGCCAGCAGCACGTAGGGCGGGGTCCAGTGGGATGGAGGCCATGAGCGAAACCTCGTGGCCCAATAGGACGCTGAGGCGCTCGGCGACGACCTGCCCGCCGCCCTCACCGAAAATGTCCATGGTGGAGCCATCCGGCATGACCATCGCACCCATGTTCTCAATGACGCCAGCTACGCGCTGGCGCGTCTGCTGGGAAATGGAACCGGCACGCTCGGCAACCTCAGCGGCTGCGGCTTGCGGGGTAGTGACGATGAGTAGCTCGGCATTCGGAATGAGCTGCGCTACCGACAGGGCCACGTCACCGGTGCCCGGCGGGAGGTCGAGGAGGAGCACATCTAGGTCGCCCCAGAAGACATCCGCGAGGAACTGCTGGAGTGCGCGGTGCAGCATGGGGCCGCGCCAGACGACGGGAGCATTACCCTCCACGAACTGACCAATGGAAATGTGCTTGATGCCGTGGGAGATGGGGGGAAGCAGCATTTCGTCGTCAAGCACGGTGGGGCCCGCAGTGGAGCCGAGCAGGCTGGGCACAGAGTGGCCATAAATATCTGCGTCCACGATGCCGACCTTGAGGCCCTTCTCCACGAGAGCAGCTGCCAGATTCACCGTGACGGAGGACTTGCCCACACCGCCCTTGCCGGATGCTACGGCGAATACGCGCGTGGTGGACTCCGGTTTGGCGAAAGGAATCTCCGGCTCGGCCTGCCCACCGCGTAGCTTCTGCTTGAGCTCCTTGCGTTGCTCATCGCTCATCGGCGTCATGGAGATGGAAATCTCGCCCACGCCATCGAGTTCCGCCACGGCGGCGCGGGTGTTGGATTCGATGGTGCTCTTCATCGGGCAGCCGGCGATGGTGAGATACAGCTCGATGTCCACATCCGCCCCGTTGACAGTCACGGACTTCACCATGCCGAGCTCAGTGATGGGACGGCCGATTTCAGGGTCGTCGACGCGCTCAAGCGCGGAACGAACAGCAGATTCAGTAATTGCGCTAGTCATAACTCGCACCAGTCTAGTCATCCTCCATTGAGGAGAGCCACACCGCATGAGGGCTACGGGGTGTGTAAGATTCAGCCAGACGCTGCAGCTAAGCGCTGTGGCCCGTTAGTTGTGACATGTTGTGCTTGATGCCCTGCGCCTTGTCCGGTCAAGAAGAAAGAATGCGCCAGATTTTGATGTCCCGCCTTGCTGCACCTTCCCGAACCTTCTCCCGCGTTGTTGGGGTGGCCATGGTGGGGATCGTGGGGGCGTCGATAAGCGCGTGCTCCGAGTATGAACCCAAACCGGACCCGCAACCTTTTGCGTCCTCGCCCATCACCATCATGATTGACCCGACGTCCCACAAGCAGCGCGTGCTAGCGGAAATCTACCGCCAGACCCTGCTCGACGAAGGACGTGCAGTCACCGTGTCCCAGGACCCTATGGTGGTGCGGCGCGGCACTGGACACACAGGTGGGGTGAGCCGCACCGGCAACTTCTTTGTTGGCTGCACGGGTGAGTTTTTGAACGCCTTCAACCCAGCGGAGGCCCGCGCGATATCAAAGGATTACGTGGCCGCCCAGGATGAGGGCACAAAAGACGTAGATTTCTTGGAGCGTGCACACATCGCGCTCATGGCGTCGATGCCGCCGGAGCTGTCCGTGGTAGAACCCGCCGGTGCACAAGGCTGCCCGAACGCCAAGCCGGAGCTGCCGCAGAATTACGTCGTGGTCTACCAAGATGGCCTGTTCAACCGCGACGAGAAGCTCGAAGTCGCCTCCTTCACCAAGTTCCTTACCGCGCAGGACCTCGACGAGGTAGTGCAGGACGTGAAGGACTCCGACGACTTTGAGGCAGTCGTGCGTGCCTGGATGGAGGCCAACCTCCAGCAGAACCTCAACGAGGAAGGGGACTCCAACTCTTCCGGCGGTTCCGATTTGGTCCACGAGGAATCCTAGAAGAGACAGGCATAAGGGGTGAAGCTCCAGGCATCTGAGCGATGTCCCAGGACTGTATAAAACGCCGATGGGCACGCCCTGCTTGGCGACGTCTCACCGAACCGCCCGTTCCTTCAGTGCAGAAACGGATCAGTTTCTCACAGGGTGGGTGGTTCAGGAAAATTTATAATTCCCATGAGGTAGGTAGTTTTTCTTAGAAATCCCAGATAAAAGCCTGTTTTCCTTGAGATTTTCTGTGACGGCGGGTAATATCCAAGGTGATCATCTGGCTTTTTCCTGTCTATTCTCAAGAGGATTTGTGAAGCAATGTCTTGATAAGTCACAGCGACTATCGGGTTGCCCAATGTTGGGTGAGGCAGGGTACTGCATTTGAAAGGACCTAAGGAATGAATGCACCACGAAGTGGCTCCGCCCGTCGGCGCTCTTCCCGTAAAGGGGTAGCAGCTCTTTCTGCTATTACGCTCGCACTGAGCGGCCTCAGTATCACCTCTTTTAATACGGTGGTCCCTGACGCTACTGCCGCGGAGTTCTCTGGGGGTATCCGCGACAAGTCGGGAGCGGTGGAGCAGGATGCCCAGAAAGCCTCCGACCTGCCGGCCGGTTCGTGTGTTGTCTCGGAGAACGCTCCGCAGGGTAGCCAGGCTGGTTTCAGCTGGAAAACCTTGGAGCCGAGCGCGAGCAGCCCCGACAAAACCCGGTGGGGTTTGAGCGTCGCCTTTGATAATTCGAAGGACCGCACGTTCGCTGATTGGAGCTTTACCAGCGGAGGTAGGATGGGCACGTACCTCGATGCAGCTCAAATTCCCGCCACGGATGCTGGTCAAACCTTTGTTGACAAGGTAGTTACCCACAAGGCCGACGAAATCCTCGGTATTACTGCTTCTGGCCCACAGCGAAACCTGAACCTCTATGCGGAACTGACCGATGCGAAAGTCAAGCAGTTCGCTGAGGCCACTGCCGCTAACCCGGTTCGTTACGCCTGGCAGGGCAACTATAAGCAGGAGAATCCCGACCCAAAGGTTAGGGCCACCCAGGGAGGCAACGCAAACTTTACAGCCGTCGTAAACCCGTGGCCGAGCGAGAACATCGAATGTAATCCGATCTCGGTATCGTGGGAGAACCGAGAAAAGCTGGTGATCAGGCCGGGCGAAGAGCTCAAGGTCGGCAAGATTAACGTTCCAGCGATTAAAGACGGGGGCGTGGATGATTCCCTGTCCCGCATGGTTGTGGAGGCCTACGACGCCCAGGGTAGCTTCATCGGAACGAGCGACACCGCTGCTTCCGGTGGCGGCACGTCGAGCCTGCGTATCGATCAGACTACCGGCGATATCTTCTACACCATGCCGGAGTACAAGGGCACGAAGCTGAGTCAACAGCAGGGCATGCGGTTTAGCGTATTAGCAAAGCCGCGTTCTGTGGAGCAGCTTCAAGCTGCCGCTGAGAAGAATAACGGCGAAGGCAGTGCTTTTGATAGCTCTAATTCGCTTTCTCGCTACAATAAGGCCAACGTAGTGAGCAACTATCAGTGGAGCTTCGATGACACCCAGTTCCACGATCCGGAGTATTCTCCGGTCCAGCAATCAGTGACCTCTGGCGTTGATAAGACTTCGAATACAGTTGTCACTGGGCCCCAAACTCTTACCTATAAGCAAGTTGGTGACAAGATTGCTGACCTAGTGAGAAGACGTGAGGACGGCGGCGTCGAAGCCGAGGTGAAGCTTGATAAGCGCTACGTTTATAGGGGTTGGGACGCCGAGCTAGATCCAAACACCTATGACGTCACGGTCACGACCCCAGCCAATCCGATGCCGGGCACGTTCGCTCAGCCCCGTATTATCGTCACCTATTCCAATGGCTCGCAAGATATTATTCCGCTGCTCGCTGTCATCGACCCGAACGATACTCAGGTTACGGAATTAGCTGTCAGGGGAACGGTTGAGGGCCCAGCAGGTAAGGAACTTGTTTCCGAGCTTGATTTAAAGCCCAGCTTTGAGGGATACGACCCAGTCTGGCCCAAGTCTTTTGATGTTGACCCTACGTCCGTTCCGGAAGGATGGAAAGTAACGGTCGATGATGACGGAACTGTGAAGGTCAAGGCGACGTCGCCGGAAGCTGCTGCGAACAACACCAAGATTTTGCCGAGGGTTATCGCTACCTACCCAGATGGGACGACCGATACCGTTGAAGTTCCCTTCCAGATCGTCAATGCGATCAAGGTTCCGGACTACACCGCGGAATCCGGCCACGTAAATGAAACGGTTACGCTTCAGCCAACCTTGCCGGAGATTGGCTTGGGCGGTCGCGCCGATGACGAGAAGCCCAATCGCTATACCTTCCCCGACGGTAATTTGGAGTACAAGTATGGTGACTGGACAGTCACTATTGACGAAAAGACTGGTGAGCTGACGTCGACGATTCCGGAAACAGCTATACCTGGCGCGCGACTAACCATCCCAGTGAAGGCTTACTACGCTACGGGCGCTACCCCACAGGTGGTGACCGGCACCATCAACGTTATTGGTGATGGCACCGGCAAGGACTTCGCTTTCTACCCTGCGCAGGTGACTAAGGCAGGGGAGAAGGTGACTTCGGATATCGATACGATGTTGTCCGATCCGAAGCTCGCTAAGTACAAGTTGCCTGATAACTTGCCGCAGGACTGGAAATTCGACATTGATGAGAAGGGTACGGTTACCGCAACCCCGGATGTGACTGTGCAGAACGGAACGACTGTCACCGTTCCGGTAGAAGTAACCTACCCAGACGGTTCCACCGCTACCGTTCCGGCAGAGTTTACGGTCATCGATGCCTACGCGCGTACGAATGATCCCTTGTATCCGACAGTTACGGGCCGACCAGGCGACTTGGCGGTCAGCCAGGTTGACCGCACTAACATGCACGAAGCTTCTGAACCGAAATTCTCCATCATTACGGATCCGAATGATCCGGACTATATTGCGCCTCCGCGTAATTTGAAGTGGGAAGACGTAAAGATTGACCCGGATACGGGTGTGATCTCTACCCCGATTAGCAAGCGAGCGCTTCCTGGTAGTTCCGCGGATATTCCTGTTCGTGTCACCTATAAGGACGGCTCGTCTGATAAGACCATCGCCACCGTCGTCGTTGTGGCAGAGATGCGTCAGGTTTACGAGGCACAGTACATGCTGCAGACCACGACGCCGGGTGGCGTGATTACGTCTGACATCACGGACGAATCAAAGATTCCCGAGCGCGACCTAGCTAAAGATCCGTCGCAGCGCTACAAGGTGCCTTCCGACGTCGATGGTTGGAAGGTCAGCGTCGACGAAAACGGTGTCGTCACCGCTACCGCACCGAAGGACGCTCGACCTGGTGACGGTGTGAATGTCCCTGTTACCGTCAAGTACCTCGACGGTTCCACCGACACGGTCTATGCACCGTTTAATGTCAAGGGGAACCAGAAGGACATCAACAAGCCTACTTACCCGGTCGAATCCACCAAGCCGGGCACCGAGGTGAAGCGTCCTGTCACGCGTGACGGTGCACCGGAAGGCACGACCTTCTCCTTTGGTATGGACGGCGACAAGCCGAAAACTGAGGACACCGTTGATGGATGGACCTACAAGATCAATCCGGAAACCGGTGAAGTTTCCGTAACCCCGCCTGCTGACTCTAAGCCGGGTGACAAGCACGTACACAACGTCACGGTGACGTACCCCGATGGTTCGACCGACGAGACTCCAGTTACCACTGTGGTGAACTTGACTCAGAACTTCGAGGTTGATCCGACCTATCCACCAGAGACTACGTTCCCAGGCGAGACGGTTACTTCTCCGCTCACTATTGAGCTGCCTGAAGGTATTACCGTGGCGGAGGATCAGCCATACAAGATCACTCCGGCTGATGGCTACACTGCAACCGGGGATAAAAACGAGTTTGGTAATCCGACGTACACGGTCGCGACGGCCAACGGCAATTGGCTGGTCGGTCTGGATGACAAGGGCAACGTAATTGCTACTGCACCTAAGACCGCGAAGCCGGGTGACTCTATCAAGGTTCCGGTCACGGTTACCTACTCCGATGGTTCCACCGATCGGATTTATGCACCGATCAACATCCAGGATGCCCCGACGCGCGAGGTGCCGTTTGATGTTGAGTACAAGTTCGATGACACCGTCCCGCAGGGTACCTACAAGGTCGAAACCGAAGGTGTTCCAGGCACAGAGGTACAGGACCGAAAGGGCAAGTGGTCGCAGACCAAGGCTCCGGTCAATGAGGTCGTCGTCATTGGTACCAAGCCCGCAAAGGCTACCGATGAAATGACCTGGACCATGGCTACTGGTTTCGATACCATCATGCGTCCGAACCCGGCACTCAAGCCAGGCGAGGTGAAGGTTGTTCAGGAGGGCGAAGCTGGTGAACGCACCATCACTGCGAAGTTCGACGCTACCCTGGAACCGGGCGGTGTCCCGACGGTGAAGACCACGTCTGATACCGTGACCAAGGACCCGAAGCCCCGCATCGTGGAGTACGGCCCGCGCCTTGCGGATCAGGAACTGACTTTCATCGAGAAGAACCGCGTTCCGTTCGAGACTGAGGTTAAGTACGACCCGAACCTGGAGGCTGGCAAGCAGGTCATTGACAAGAAGGGCGAAGAAGGCGAAGAGACCGTTACGACTAAGCAGAAGCTTGTCGACGGAATGCCTTCCGGTGAAGCAGAAGTCACCAAGGAGCAGACTAAGGCTCCGGTCAAGCAGATCATTCGCGTTGGCGGCAAGACCACTGGTACGAACACCGAGACCTTCAAGACGGAAGCCCCGTTCAAGGTCGTCGTCAAGTATGACCCGAACATGCCTGCTGGTGAGTCCAAGGTGACGACGCCAGGTGTTCCGGGTGAGAAGACGGTGACGATCAAGCGCAACATCACCAACTCGAACCCAGATGGGGAGCCGACGGTCTCTGAAAAGATTACGAAGCAGCCTGTCGACGAGGTCATCACCGTTGGTACCAAGCAGGCCACTGCGACCGATACGGTCGAGTGGAAGGAGCCGATTCCATTCGGCACGACTCTGCGTCCGAACCCTGACCTCGCTCCGGGTGAGACTAGGGTGGTTCAGGAAGGCAAGAACGGCGAGGCTTCCTATGCTGCAGTCTTTACCGGCACCAACGGTGAAGCACAGGTTAAGGAAGTCAAGGCCCGCACTGAACCTGTCGAGCGCATCGTCGAGTATGGTCCGAAGTCTGCGGACACCTCTGTCGTGACGAAGACTGAGAAGTCGGTGCCGTTCGAGACGAAGATTACCGCGGACCCGAACTTGGAGGCAGGCAAGCAGGTCGTCGACAAGCAGGGCGAACTCGGTACCGAGGTTGTGACCTCGACTCAGAAGATCAAGGACGGCAAGCCGGATGGCGATCCGACCGTGACCACTGAGCGCACCAAGGAGCCGGTTGCAGCTGAAATTCGTGTGGGCACTAAGACTGAGGGCACGTACACCACCGAGTCCGAGGTTGCCGTTCCTTTCGAGACCGATATTCAATTCGACGGCACGCTGCCGGCAGGTACCCAGAAGACCGTCCAAGAGGGCAAGCCGGGTAAGGACAAGGTCACGACGACGCAGACCATCGTGAACTCGAACGTTGTCGGTACCAAGACTGAAACTGAGCGCATTGCAGAGCCGGTCAAGAAGATCATCAAGGTCGGCACCAAGGGTGATACCACCTCCAAGACCGTGGAGTGGACCGAGAGCACCCCATTCGAGGTCGAGGTTCGCGAGAACCCGGATCTCAAGGCTGGTGAGACCAAGGTTGTTCAGGAAGGCAAGCCGGGCGAGGTCAAGCACACCGTTACGGTGACCTCCGATAATGGCGAGATTTCCACCAAGGATGACACCGAGGAGATCAGCAAGCCGACCAAGCAGATCATCGAGGTCGGTACTGCGCCGACTCAGACCGAGCTGACGGATAAGCACACCGAGCAGACTCCGTATGAGACCCTCATTGAGACTGACCCGAACCTTGAGGCCGGAAAGGTTGTAGAGGACCAGGCCGGTTCCTTCGGTGAGAAGGAAGTCACCAAGGTTTGGAAGCTCAAGGACGGCAAGGTCGTCGGTGACCCAGAAACCACTGAGGACGTCACCAAGGAGCCGACCCCGCGCAAGCTGCGCATCGGTACCAAGGCCGTCACGGAGACCTCTAAGGTCACCACGACGGAGAAGGTTACCGAGACCAGCAACACCACCACGACGGTGACGGAGAAGGAGCCGGCTCCGGAGATTGAACGCTCCTTCTACGGTGTTGAGCTGGTTAAGCCAGGCCAGTCTGAGTCGCAGGACGTGAAGAAGCACACGGATGGCAACACCTATGAGGTGCGGTCGGACGTGGATGGCTGGACCGTCTCCGTTGATGAGAACGGCCGAGTGACGGCAACCGCACCGTCGACGGCGAAGTCTGGCGACTACATCGAGGTTCCGGTAACGGTGACCCCGAAGGGCGGCAAGCCGTACGAGACGAACGCTGTCTTCATCGTGAAGGAAGACGAGCCGATCGCTCCGGAGCCGAATGACCCGGAGATCATTCAGGCACCGACCTACAACCCGGATGTCATCAAGGCTGGTGACACCAAGACGGTTGGCATCAACTACGGCCACGCCGAGGGCAACACGTACGAGTTGGGTGAGGTGCCGGATGGCTGGACCGTAACCATTGATGAAACCACAGGTGAGCTGACGGTTATTCCGCCGGCTTATACCCCGAGCGGCACCATCAAGGAGATACCGGTCAAGGTCACCACGAAGGACGGCGACGTCTTTAACGTGAAGACCGTCATCGGCGTTATCAGCGACAACTGTGGTTGCGAGCCGGTTGAGCCAAATGAGCCAACCGACGAGCCGGAGCAACCGAAGCCGTCTGACGACCCGAAGGATCCGGAGCCACAGCCGTCGGAAACTGAGGATCCGTCTAAGCCGAGCCCGACCGATGAGA
>NZ_JASPGN010000009.1:0-98085 GCF_030232655.1 Corynebacterium sp. MSK218 | reverse complement strand
CTACGTCGACCGAGCCGACTTCAGACAATCCGAAGCCGTCTGACGACCCGAAGGATCCGGAGCCACAGCCGTCGGAATCTGAGGATCCGTCTAAGCCGAGCCCGACCGATGAGACTACGTCGACCGAGCCGACTTCAGACAATCCGAAGCCGTCTGACGACCCGAAGGATCCGGAGCCACAGCCGTCGGAAACTGAGGATCCGTCTAAGCCGAGCCCAACCGACGACACCACGCCGGCGGAGCCGACTGCGGAAGAGACCCCGTCCGAGGATCCGACCACTCCGGTGGAGCCTTCCGACCCGACTGATCCGAGCGAGCCGTCTGAGCCGGGCACTCCGTCCGACCCGAACGAGCTTCGTATTCCGGAGGTCGGAAGCCTGTGGCCGGTCCTCATTCCGCTGGTCCTGGTACCTGCAGTGATCGGTCACTTCATCAACCAGCCGGGAACTCCGGCTCCGAAGCTGCCTGGTCTACCGCTGAAGCCGCAGAAGCCTGGGGATGCCATCAAGGATCTGCAGCCGAAGGCACCGGGTGAGGCTGAACAGCCTAAGCCGCAGGCACCGGTGGAGAATGAGCAGCTTAAGCCGCAGGACCCGCAGCCGCCGGTGGAGAACGAGCGGTCGAACTCGGTTGAATCCAAGGATGTTCAGCCGAGCCAGAGCGACAACACCAGCCGCTACACTGGCAAGTCCCCGATCACTACGGATTCCAAGAAGAGCACCAACTCTGGCTTCCTGGCCAGCACTGGTGCGAACGTCCTGGGTCTGATAGCCGCAGGTCTGGCACTCATTGCCGGTGCAGCACTGCTGCTGCGCCCTGGTCGCCGCCGCAAGGAGTCCTAGAACTACCTAGGACCCCTGGGGCCAAGTTGGCCCTAGGCCACGGCTGCTAAGGCCGTGAAGGAAACGCCCGAGCATAACGCTCGGGCGTTTCTTGTTTTGTTTATCTGGCCCTCTGGCTACTCAGGTGGTGCGAGTACTTCTATCCGAGTGGAGTGGTGGCGTGGTCGCGGCTGGGAGGCAATCAGTTCATCCCAGTTCCGGTGGATAGGGCGGGCACGGGAACCTTCTGGCTTTGATGTTGCTTCCGCGCAATGTTGATAGCGCAAAAATTGAGCACGATGGGCGGCGCAACGAGGTCGGTTTAAGGGTTATCGTGCTCATTTTTCGCGGGCGGGGGAGTAGAGAGAATGAGCCGAAGAAGGATCCCTAGGTTCCAACCGGCGCAGCTGGCATAGCAAAGGCCCCGGCAACCACTACTCGGGGGGAGAGAGGTGGTAGCCGGGGCCTTGGAAGAGCCTAGACGCTGTTAGATGTCGAATGCCTCTTCCAGCAGGTTCTTCTGCTCAATCTGGTGAACCTTCGCGTTACCGGTTGCAGTCGAGGACTGCGAGCGACGGGAGACGCGGACCAGCTCCGGCATATCCGGGATGAGCTCACGCAGGTGCTCGTTGTAGAACGGCCACGGACCCTGGTTGGCCGGCTCGTCCTGAACAAAGCGAACCTGCTCAGCGTTCGGGTAGGACTCAAAGGCCTCACGCAGGCGGTTGAACGGAATCGGGTGAAGCATCTCCACACGCACGATGGCGATGTCATCGCGGCCATCGGCTTCCTTCTTCTTGGCCAGCTCCCAGTAGAGCTTGCCGGAGACCAGCATGATGGTCTTAACCTTGTCGGCGTCGCCCACCTTCTTACCGTCGATGTCGAAGAAGTTCGGGTCGTTGATAACGGACTGGAACTTCGTAACCTCAGTAAAGTCGGACACGGAGGAGGTCGCAGCCTTGTTACGCAGCATGGACTTCGGGGTGAAGACGACCAGCGGGCGCTTCATCTCACCGAGAGCCTGGCGGCGCAGCAGGTGGAAGTGGTTAGCCGGGGTGGATGGCTGGGCCACGGTCATGGAGCCCTCAGCGCACAGCTGCAGGTAACGCTCGATGCGGGCGGAGGAGTGGTCCGGGCCCTGGCCCTCGTAGCCGTGCGGCAGCAGCAGGATCAGGCTGGAGAGCTGGCCCCACTTGGCCTCACCGGAGGAGATGTACTCATCGATGATGGTCTGAGCGCCGTTGGCGAAGTCACCGAACTGTGCCTCCCAGGCCACGACGGCATCCGGGTTACCCACGGTGTAGCCGTACTCGAAGCCCATGCCGGCGAACTCGGTCAGTGCCGAGTTGTAGACCATGAACTTACCGCCGTTGCCCTTGGACGTAGCCAGGTGAGCAACCGGGTTGTACTCTTCGCCGGTGGCTGGGTCGAAGGCCACAGCGTGGCGCTGGGTAAAGGTACCGCGGCGGGAATCCTCACCGGCGAGGCGAACAACCTTGCCGGAGTTAGCCAGGGAACCGAAGGCGATGAGCTCGCCCCAACCCCAGTCGATGCCGCCCTCGCGGGCGGACTTCTGGCGCTCCTTGGCAACCTTGCCCACACGCTTGTGGTACTCGAAGCCCTCCGGCGGGGTGCCGTAGGCATCGCCAATCTCCGCCAACTCCTCGGCGGTGATGGAGGTATCCAGACCGCGGGTGAGGTCCTGGGAGGAGGTAATACCGGTCTGTTCCTTCGGGCCGGCCTTCTCTGCTTCCTTGTGCTCGGCGAAGACGGACTCCATCTGGTCATGGAAGTCACGTGCAGCTGCCTCTGCCTCTTCATCAGACAGGTCACCGCGGCCGATAAGCTCCTCGGTGTAGCGCTCACGTACGGACTTGTGGTTGTCGATGATGTCGTAGAGCTGCGGCTGCGTCATGGACGGGTCATCGGCCTCGTTGTGGCCGCGCAGGCGGTAGCACACGAGGTCAATAAAGACGTCTTTGCCAAAGCGGCGGCGGTACTCGGTAGCGAGCTTACCTACCCAAACAACTGCCTCCGGGTTGTCGCCATTGACGTGGAAGACTGGGCAGTCGAAGCCTTTGGCCAGGTCGGTGGCGTAGTGCGTGGAACGGCCAGAATCCGGGGTAGTGGTGAAGCCCACCTGGTTGTTGACCACAACGTGGACGGTACCGCCGGTGGTGTAGCCACGCAGCTGAGACAGGTTGATGGTCTCCTGCACCACGCCCAAGCCGGCGAAGGAAGCATCGCCGTGGAGCATGATCGGGACAACAGTGTGACCCTCCGGGCCCTTGTCCAGGATGTCCTGCTTGGCGCGGGCAATACCTTCCATGACCGGGTCAACGGCTTCGAGGTGAGACGGGTTAGCGGCCAGGGTGACCTTGATTTCACCGTCGCCGAACATCTGGAGGTGCTCGCCCTCAGCACCGAGGTGGTACTTCACGTCGCCAGAGCCGCCGAGCTGGCCGCCCTTGTAGTTGCCATCGAACTCACCGAAGATATCGGCCAGCGGCTTGCCCACGATGTTGAAGAGCACGTTGAGGCGGCCGCGGTGCGGCATGCCGATGACGACCTCGTCGAGGTCCTGGCCAGCGGCAGTGTCCACGATGGAGTCCAGCAGTGCGATGAGGGACTCCGCACCCTCCAGGGAGAAGCGCTTCTGGCCCACGTACTTGGTCTGCAGGAAGTTCTCGAAAGCCTCGGCAGCGTTGACCTTCTGCAGGATGTACTTCTGCTCAGAGTTGGACGGCTTCGGCATGCCGGCCTCAATCTGCTCCTGCAGCCAGCTGCGCTCGTCGCGGTCCAGGATGTGGGTGTATTCGGAGCCCACCTTGAGGGTGTAGGCGGAGCGCAGGCGGGTAACCACCTCGCGCAGCGTCATGGTCTCCTTGCCACCGAAGCCGCCCACGTTGAAGGTGCGGTCCAGATCCCAAATGGTCAGGCCGTGAGTAGACAGGTCGAGGTCGCGGTGGTCCGGCCACGGCAGGCCCGGCTGCTTCCAACCCAGCGGGTTGATGTCAGCCAGCAGGTGGCCGCGGGAGCGGTAGGCCTCGATGTACTGCATAACGCGCGTGTTCTTATCGACGCCCGTGTTGGGCACGTCAGCAGCCCAGCGGAAGGGCTGGTAGGGAACACCCAGGGACTCGAAGAGCTCGTCCCAGAAAGCGTCGTCCAGAATGAGCTGGCCAATGGTGCGCAGGAATTCACCGGACTCCGCGCCCTGAATAACGCGGTGGTCGTAGGTGGAGGTCAGGGTAACCAGGCGGCCCACGCCCAAGTCAGCCAAGCGGTCGGCGGAGGTGCCGGCGAACTCAGCCGGGTAGTCCATAGAACCGACACCGATGATGGAGCCGGAGCCCTTGGTCAGGCGAGCGATGGAGTGGCGGGTACCGATGCCGCCCGGGTTGGTGAGGTTAATGGTGACGCCGGAGAAGTCATCCATCGTCAGCTTGTTCTTGCGGGAACGGTCAACGATGTCCTGGTAAGCATCGATGAATTCGGCGAAGGACTTGTTCTCTGCTTCCTTAATGGCGGCAACCACGAGGGCGCGGGAGCCATCCTTCTGCGGAAGGTCAATGGCCAGGCCCAGGTTGACGTGCTCCGGCTGAACCACGGTGGGCTTGCCGTCCTGAATCTCGTAGCGCACGTTCATGTCCGGGTGGATCTGAACGGCCTTGACCAGGGCGTAGCCAAGGATGTGGGTAAAGGAAATCTTGCCGCCGCGGGTGCGCTTGAGGTGATCGTTGATCATCGCGCGGTTTTCCCACATGAGCTTGACCGGGATGTCGCGGACGGTCGTAGCAGTCGGGATCTCCAGGGATTCGTCCATGTTCTTGGCAATTGCCTTGAACATGCCCTTGAGCACGCGGGAGCCGGGCTCCGGGGCGTCCTTGATGCGGTCGAGCGGGGACTCCGACTTCTTCGGATCTGCCTTCGCCTTCGTTGCCGAAGACTTCGAGTCGCTCGGTGCCTTAGCACCAGGAGCAGCAGGGGACTTCTCTGCAGGCTTAGGAGCGGAGCTTTCCTTCTTTTCTGCCGGCTTCTGTGCCGGGGCAGAAGCCGTGGAGCCAGACGCCTTGGCGGAGGCCTTGGGCTGTGCGGCTTGCTTGGGAGCCCCGTTAGCCTCAAAGTAGTCACGCCACTCCTTATCTACGGAGTTGGGGTCCTTTGAGTACTGCTGGAACTGTTCGTCAATCAGCCACGCGTTCGGGCCGTAGATGCTCGATTTGCTCACGGCAGGTGTTCGCCTCTTTCTGTGCTTTAAAGTTTGTCTTTAATCGACTGTAGTAGGCCATTCCATGGGTACGAAAGGCACCCGGAAAGGTGTCTCCCCATATGATACGGCCCGCGTAAGTTTGCTCACTACCCTGGGGCGCGTTTCCCGGTTTTAATCCCCCTGCAGGGGGGAGAGTTGGGTGCCCGCATGGTTAATAACTTGGCGGGCAATTTTACGGTTGGCCGTCGTTCCCAGCACTGCGCCTACCCCCATCGGCAAGAGTTTAGACAGCCATGCCCACTTCACTTTCTTACGGGCCTGCTTCAAGAAGAGCTTGGTCAATCGGCCGTTGATGCCACTGAGGGTGGGCCCGGAGAAACGGGAGAGGGTAGCAGCGGACTTCATACCGGAGAGCGTGGTGACGTCGCCAAGCATGGTGTCCACCAGAGCACTGCCCTGGGAGCCGGTGAGGACTACGAGAACGAGGGCGCGGCGGCGCTCTTCGTCGCGGATATCATCGCCACGCAGGTGCGCCGAGGCCAGGATGTACCACGCAGCAGCCTCAAGGAAGACGAGGGATTCTGCACCAACGGCTGCCGCGCCGGAGAC
Organism: Corynebacterium sp. MSK218; assembly: GCF_030232655.1. Taxonomy (NCBI): domain Bacteria; kingdom Bacillati; phylum Actinomycetota; class Actinomycetes; order Mycobacteriales; family Corynebacteriaceae; genus Corynebacterium; species Corynebacterium sp. MSK218. The sequence continues at coordinate 92,442 of NZ_JASPGN010000009.1, read as the reverse complement.
CAGGCCGATGCCGGGGATGGCGGCCGAGGCACCCGCGGCCGCACCAGTGCCGGAGACGATATTGAGGAAGTGCTTGTCAATGAGCTCCTGCAGTTCCTCGGGAGATGCGTCCTTATTCTTCTTCTTTAGACGGTCGACATAGCCGATGATGATGGAGGATTGCGCCGACACCACCTTGTTGGTGGCCGCCAGAAATCCTTGACTAATGCGGTTGCTCTCGTCCACAGAGAGCTTGTCCACCTCGACGGGCGTGTTCTGTTCTTTCTCGCTAATTCCGAACATGTTCTTCACCTGATTTCGTCTACATTGTTAACGGTATGTTCACTACCGTATCGAAAAAGCAGTTCCCAGCGCAGAGTCAGGCTGGGGGATTAGTCTAGGGTCCATGAGCGAGTACGAGCCTTTCCCGCCGCGCGAGGTAAGCGCGGCTGCGGCCCGCCTGCTTGCTGAGTCTTTACACGCCCGGGCCCGCGCCGCTCAGGAAGCAGCGCGGACGGCGTTGGCGGATGAGATTACGGTTCTCACATCCTCTGGGTGGGTACGCGGCAGCGTTGAGGAGGACTTGCGCCCGGACCGGCCACTGTCGATGCCAGTGCGTTCGTGGCGCGGCATTCCTTTTGGGGCCGATACCGCGGGGGAGTATCGCTTCCGTGAACCGCGCCCAGCGCCGGCGTGGGAAGGGATTCGGGATTGCCGTGAGTTCGGAGATGTGGCCCCGCAGCCGGTCTATTCGTGGACGGACCGCATCGAAGGCACAGAGAACTGCTTGACCCTCGATATCGTCCGCCCACACACCGAACCCAGCCCTGGCACTGCCCCAAACACGGAGAAGCTCCCCGTTGTCGTCTACTTACATGGCGGCAGTTTTATCGTGGGTTCTTCGCACATGCTCATGCTGCGCGGCTTTGAGTTCGCCGCGCAGATGGGCGTGGTCTATGTGTCCGTCAACTTTCGCTTAGGGGCGCTGGGCTACCTCGACGTGCGCAGTTTGGGAGGGGAGGCCTGCGCTAACCCCGCGGTGGCGGATCAAGTCCTTGCTTTGGAGTGGGTTCGCGATAATATTGCTGCCTTCGGCGGAGACCCGAATAACGTGACTCTTATGGGCGAATCCGCGGGTGGCGCAGCGGTGCTGACCCTCATGGCGGTGCCCCGCGCGGAGGGCCTCTTTCACCGCGCCATTGCGCAGTCGCCGCCAATTGGCATGATTCATTCTCGTGCGCAGTCAATGTTCTGGGCGCGTGAGCTTGTGGACAAAATGGCCTTGCCGCGTGATACCACGGCAGATGATTTGCGCCGTGAGGATTTCGCGGACTTGGTGCGCTCGGGTCAATCCATGATGTGGCGCGCAGGCGAGTTGCTTTACCTGAACTCCTGCTACGCGCCCACCGTGGATGGTGAACTTATTCCCCAGCATCCGATTGAGGCTTTCGAGGACGGTGCCCAGCACCCGGTGCCGCTGCTCATCGGAACTAACTCCGGTGAGGCGAGTTTTGGAAAGTTCCTCTATCAACGTCAACGCTCCCGCGAACGTGCGGCCTTGCGGCTGTTGGCGTCTTTCGATCCGGAGAGCGCGCCGGACGTCGTTGCGGCCTACGGTGGGGCGGTCTCGCGCAGTGACTTCGGGGACTTGCTGACCGACGCCCTCTTTTGGGCCCCCACCGTTCGTGTCGCCTCCGAACACGCTCGTCGGTTCCCCACGTGGATGTATCGTTTCGACTTCGCGCCGGCAGCGTTGCGCTGGCTGGGGTTGGGGGCGATGCACTCGATGGAGTTGTCCAACATCTTTGGCGATCCTGGTGCCTCGCGCGTGTCCTTTTTGACCACCATGGGCAAGTCCTCCGAAATGGAGGAGGTCACTGAGAATATGCAAGAGCAATGGAGGGCGTTCATTAACGGCGGCGCTCCGCGCGAGGATTGGCCGCGCTACCGGGCCCCGCAGCGCGAGACGATGATTTTCGACGTGCAGCCTCATATCGAAGAGGCACCAATGGAGGCGCGCCGCCAGGCCTGGGAGTCCTATGACATGTTGGAGTGGGGAACCGGACGCCCGGAGATTCTGAAGCTTTTGGGTTTCATGCCCGATGACCACGATCGCGGGTAGGATGTGTGGGGCCTTGGTAGCAGCCGGGGTGACACTGCCACATGGACGGATGTTGATCACATGAGCTTTTTTGAAGATATTGCTTCTGCGCTGGACGGGGAAGGCATTGAGTCCCGCGTCAATGACGATGTGATGTTCGTGCCCATCACCTCTGACTTGGAGATCCAGTTTGTAGAAATTGACCCGATTCTCCCCGCCGCAAACGTCTACATCGCCGCCGCAGATGTGGATGAGGATGATGAGGATTTCGAGGCCGTCTTGGTCTCCGTTGCGTTCTCTGTGGAGGATGCGGTGGAAGCCGTGTCGCGCCATATCGCTACCGACCAAGTGGTCACCGTGCTCCGAGACCTTCTTGAGGGCACCGATGAGCGTATTGCTGAGTTGGAGTTTCTCCAGGATGAGTTCAACCCGAACCTCGTCGTGGCGGAGGTCGCCAACGATTCCGAGCTGCGCGTGCTCGTGGAAACCATCGACGGCGTCCCCAGCGCTGTGGTGCGGTTCCTCTCCTTCGACTTTGATGAGGACGAGCTCGACGAGCTGGAAGATGAAGCTATCAACGAGCTGTGGGAAAACGACGCCATGGAGGACCTGGGGGAGGAAGAGCGCGTGGCGCTTTTCGACGCCGGCGAGTTCGACGACGCCACCCTCGCCCCCATTATCGAGGTTCCCGCCGAAGCACTCGAGCTTGGCACCTACACCGACTTTGATCGCCTCTTTGACGTCCTGAGCTTGGTCTCCGACCAAGCCCTGGATTGGGAAGCGCAGCTGGTCAGTGTGGAGGACCCCGACTTTGATGAACCGGACGTCTACGACATTTTCGGTGCCGATGACGATGAGGACGACGATGACATTCTCTTCGACGATGCCGATGGCGACGAGGTCGAAGACGATGATGCCGACAACGAAGCCGATGATGGCGCCAACAATGGTCCAGAAGGCAGCGACAGCTAGGATTAGTCGCCTCCTAGGCATGGGCACGCTAGGATAATCGGGTACATTTTGAACTCGATGAGGAGCAGCCAGGGTCTATGCCGGTCAACAGGGCTTTTCGTGGTCAGCGCGTCAGCGTTGTCCTTGGCCTAGCCTGCGCAGTGGTGGCCTGGGGCCTCACCTTGACCCCGAGGTTCAAGTTTGCCGAAAGGACCTTTGAATCCCTCCTCCCAGCAACCGTGTGGGGCTTGAGTTTTCTATGCGTCCTTCTCCTCTTTGGCTCCCAGCGAGGGCTATGGAGTAGGCATGCGCTCATCAATGCCTTGCTCGCAGTTGTGGTGGACATGGTGGGCTCGACGGTGTTCTTCAATCTCCACATCCCGCTCTATATGGACACGGTGGGAACGGTGTTCATTGCGATTATTTATGGCCCTGTTCTTGGAATGGGAACCGCAGTTCTGGCGTTGAGCCTCAGATGCGTCTTCAGTCCTTTGGAACTTGCTTACCTGCCCAACGCGTTGATTCTGGCGTTAATGGTGGGCTGGCTAGCACGCCGTGGTGCGTTCAAACGCATGATTTCTACCCTGTTTGCGGGCTATGGGCTCGGCATCATTGCAGCGCTCGTGTCGTTGGCCTCGACCCTGTTTGCGCTGAACCAGATTTTGCCCCGCGGCGCCCGAGAGCTCGCCAACTTCTTCCTGTTGATTACCCACGACGAAACCACGGCGACACTTCTCCAAGTTCTAACCTCACACCCGCTCGATAAGGCCTTTACTGTCGTGCTGGTGTGCTTGTTTATCCGCTTCGTGCCGAAGCCCGTGCGGAACTCGTTCGACCGACCAGAAACCCAGTCGGCCGTGGCCCGTGTGCTGACAGAAGATCGTTTCACCCTTTCCTTGGACGAGGAACCTCCCCGCAACTTCGTCGGCCGACTGCAACGCTACCTGTAGAGCGCCGCGGCTTACGCAGCCTGGCTGAATCCTTCGAACAACGACAGCGGAGAGCGTACTGGGGTGTACGTGCTATCAACGAGCCAGACGAAGGTCGCAGCACTGCTGCTTGAAATCTCATGCACTGCCGAGACTAAGTTCGTGGGAACGAGCGCGCGAACCCACGCTTCCGCGACCGCAGGGGACACGGGCCGTCCGGTAGGGGAGGTAATACGAACGGTAATGAGGTAGGTCGGCACACGTTTTTCCCCGAAGCCAAGTACACGAGCTTTCGCCCGTTCGCCAACACGGTGACGCGACACAGTTAGCGTCAGCGGCGGGGTGGATTCTCCTTCCTCGCCCCGAAGCGGTACTGAGGGAAGTGACTTTGATGGTGGCCGCCATTGCGGTGTGGGACGCGCCAATGAGCGTGGATGGCGAATGATGCTTTCCACGGAGTTCAAGGTGTCACTGTGGTGAAAGAGGATATCTGCTGTGAGTTCTCCAGCATGAATGCTGGGCTGAGTGGAGCGCGGAACCGAGGTACGAAAGCTGTTGTAATTCTTCATGGCCCTCACAGTAGAAAGCGGTGTGGACATCGAAACCCACACTATCGAAAATGTGTTCGATGATTTGGGTGGGTAGGCTACAGTTGGTGTCGCTATGAGTAAGGGCGTTGCACAAGAACTGAAGATTCCGCGGGAGATCTGGGTGATGGTTACCGCGGGCTTTATCATCGCATTGGGCTATGGGTTAATCGCGCCCTTGCTTCCGCAGTTCATTGTCAGCTTCGATGTGTCGATGGCGGCCGCGGGACTGGTGGTCTCCATTTTCTCTGCTAGCCGTCTCATCTTCGCACCAGCCGCTGGCCGCCTCATCGATCGCGTAGGCACGCGCGGTGTCTACCTGACGGGGTTGTTAACCGTCGCTATTACGACGGGTCTTGTGGGTATTGCCCAGGAGTATTGGCACATCGTGGTGCTGCGCGCCATTGCAGGCATTGGCTCCACCATGTTCACTGTGGCAGCCATGGCGCTCATCGTGAAGCTCTCGCCACCCGCTATTCGCGGTCGGTGCTCAGCCACGTATGCCACGTCCTTCCTGCTGGGCAACGTTATCGGCCCACTCGTCGGCGCCAGCTTGTCCTTCCTCGGCTTTCGGTGGCCCTTCTTCATTTACGGGCTAGGAGTGGCGCTCGCGGCACTCGTTGTCTGGGTTCTGATGCCGGCGGTCGACACCGATGCTGAGCGTCAACACTGCCTTCCGCCGATGAAGCTGCAGGAGGCCTGGGGTGATACCGCTTATCGAGCAGTATTGACCTCGAATTTTGCCCAAGGATGGATCAATATGGGCGTGCGTGTTGCAGTCCTTCCACTGTTTGCAGCGTCCATCTTCCATAATGGTGGCCAGGCCTCGGGCATCGCACTCGCGGTCTTTGCGGCGGGAAATGCAGCCGTGCTGCAGTTTTCTGGTTCCTGGTCTGACCGTATTGGACGCCGGCCACTCATTCTTGCGGGCCTTGTGGGCTCGGCGCTGTTTGTAGGAACGCTGGGCTTGGCGACGTCCGTGTGGACCCTCCTTGTGCTCTCCGCCTTCGCCGGTGCTTCATCAGGGCTTATTGTGCCGTCGCAGCAGGCGGCCATCGCCGATGTGGTGGGGTTGAAGCGTTCTGGTGGACAGGTGCTTTCGACCTTTCAGATGGCTGGTGACTTTGGGCAAATCCTGGGGCCGATCGTGATTGGATTCCTTGCGGATCGATTCGGCTTTGGGGTGGCCTTCAGCATGTGTGCCATCGTGGCGGCGGGCGGAGTCCTTGCGTGGAGCTTCGGGCGTGACACCTTGCAGGATAAAAAAATTGTGTTGCAGGGGCTTCGCCGAAAGTATAAGTAGAACCTGCAAAAAGTCACTTTATTTGGCCACATTTTGAAAGCTGAGGCGGCCCTTAAAAAACTTTTTGTTAAACTTGTGGTGTGAATTTTCAACAAAGGGTGGAGCGCCACCGGGCGGAACTTAGTCGGGCAGACGAGGCGGTTGTTGATGTGATTCTTAGCCGCCCGCAAGAAGCGGCCCTGTGGCGCGGCGAAGACGTCGCTGCCAAGGCCGGCGTCCACGGCTCTGCCGTGACTCGAACAGCCAAGAAACTTGGATACAAAGGCTACCTGGAGCTGCGCCAAGAATTGCGCATGTTGCATGACCAGTACCTTGCTGCTGAGCATTCCAATGGCCGTCGGGCATTCCGCAATGAGGCTGGACAGACGATTCTGGGACAGCTGGTGTCCAAGGAAATGGATTCGTTGTCCGCGGCGTCGGGAAGCGTTGACCAGCATTCCATTAACAGGGCAGCGGACTTGGTGATGAATGCCCGCGATATCTACATCTATGGCCGCGGCAACTCCATTCCACTGTGTGATCAGGCAGAGCGCCGCTTTCGCCGACTGGGACGATCTGTCCACGACCTTGCGGGTGAGACGGACCACGACATCGCTGAACAGCTGCTCCGCATGGGGGAGCCGGACCTTCTTATAGTCTTCGCCTTCCGCCGTTCCACGCGTCCGCTACGTCAGCTGCTGAACTATGCTGAGGCGGTTAAATGTAAGGTCCTTCTCATTACGGATGACCTGCGTGTTGTACACCCAGTACCTGTCGTCACTCTGGCCGCTCCCCGTGGCGATGAGGGAACCTTTACCACCCTGTCGGTTCCAATGCTCATGCTAAACGCCATTGTGCTGTCGATTCAGCGGCGGTACGAGCATGATATTGCGCCGTTCCAGCAGAAGCTGAAGAATATTCTCGAGGGCTTCGAGTACTAACGAGAGGTATGTGCTCGCTTGCTGCAGGCGGCCCAGCGTGGGGCGTGGCCCAATGCAGCCTTGAAGTCACGCTCGCGAAAACGCGTGAAGCCATACGTGGAAGCCTCGGAACCGGTAGTAGGGCGGCTCCATCGCTTCTGGCTGCGTTTGCTGGAGGCTTCCATGCCTCTCCTCCGTAAGTTGCTCAACGGGTGTATATGCTCAGCGGACACTAAGCATCTAAGAGAATATTAGGTTAGTGCAAAATATCAGTCAATTCGCCACCATGAAATCCTCTCATTCGGGGGTGTGATTCTGACCAAATCCAAATGCCAACGCCCGATCTGAATCTGATACACCGTGATTATCGGCATTCTTTGTTGAATTGGGGGTGCCAGTATGTACCCGAGGTTAGCTAGCGTTACCAGACCGTAAGTTCCTGAAAATTCTTACATAACTGAATCAATTGCGGCAGTTCTATCTCCACTTGGTGGAGGTGTCCTCGACCTAAAGTGGCCAGTTATTGTTTAAGCGACCGTTCGTCCTGCCGCATACAGCTTCTTAGGCATGTCGCGACGTAGGCTCCATTCGAATTGGATGGGCTTTTCGCCGCGGTGAGTTACATAGTCAACGTTGCCGAGGAAGGTATAGGCCGCTGCGGTATCAACCTTGTTCTTCTTGGTGAAACGAGTAGCGATGATGATGTTTCCGCCGAGTTCTTGGTGATGGATGTAGCGCTTGGCCATCGCTGACTTCAAAGTGGTCGTGGATTGAGATTCCCAGTGAAGTCGATCTGGAGATAGCGGGTAGTCGCGGTAATTTGTCGAAGCACTTACATTCTCATCCTTTTGGAAGGTCACCAAGAAGAGATCAGTGTTTGATGTGTCGAAGCGTTTGACTCCTTCGCGGGGAAGGTTGGCGAGCTTTTTGAGCGGGCCTTCATCCAAGGCACCGACAAGTTCAGCAAGGCTATAGTCTGCATGCGTCTCGAGCACACTGTGAGAGGACTGCTGAGGAATTACGCGGGACGCTTCAATTGCAATCCGCATGACTTGATTGACTTCGTTGACGAACGCGGGATGGGACCGAACGATTTCAAGCGCTTCATCCAACGAGCCCGGGATGGCTTTATTGGAATTCGCCCAGAGCGCCAGAACGAGCATCGTGGCATAGCGCTTTTCGCGGTCAGTCATGTCCTGTTCTGAGGGGCCGTCGGCCTCCATGAGTCGGCTGTATGCCGCTACGCGGCCGGGGTCATTGATGTGGAGCAGAACTCGGATACGGCTCAGGAGGAAGGATTCTTCGCTGTCCTCGTTGGACGGAAGCAGAAGCTTTTCATCACGGAGGAGTGTGGTCCAGGAGATTCCTTTCCTGCGGTAGATGTCCTCCAGAGGAATATTGGAGGCGTGGATGAAAGCCGCAAGGTCAGTGGTGCCGTGTTCACTAATCTGAGAGCGGATCTTCTTGACTGTGTTTCGTGCCAGACGCTTGACGTTGGCCAAAACGCGGTCTGTCGTCACACGGTCCAACGTGATGTTGGAACCCGGTGGCGCAGTGGGGAAGCCCTGCTCGACTTCCTTCATGAAACTTTTGCCGCGGGCAGCGGTTAGCACTTTGAAGCGTTCTTCAAAGTCGAATTCTTCGTGCTGGAGTCCAAGAAAATCGAACACGATACATGCGTCCTTACCCTGGTTAAGGCGCAGTCCGCGGCCCAGCTGCTGAACGAAAAGAACCGGGCTCTGAGTTGGGCGCAGGAGCAGCAGAGTGTTGATAGAAGGAATGTCGACACCCTCGTTGAAAATGTCGACCGCAAAGATGATCTTGATGTAGCCATCGCGCAGCTGTGCAATAGCTCTTCTGCGTTCCTCAGTACTTTGCTTGCTGCTTACCGCTAAAGCAGGAATACCAAAAGCGTTAAATTGCTCCGCCATGTACTCGGCGTGGGCGATCGAAACACAAAAGCCGAGGGCTTTCATCTCGGAGAGATCGAAGATTCGGCGATTGAGTTCATTGATGATGAAACGGGTGCGCTTTTCTCCAGCCTTTATATAAAACTCGCTGAGCTCTGTCGTGTTGTAGTCTTTCTTTCCTCTGTTCCATGTCAGACTCGAGAGGTCGGTATCGTCATCGACCCCGTAATAGTGCAAAGGCGCGAGTAGCTGTAGGCGAAGCGCATCCCAGAGGCGTAGTTCATGGGCCACGCGGTAGTCGAAGAATTTCTGGACGTTCTCGCCGTCTCCGCGCTCGGGTGTTGCTGTGAGTCCGAGGAGCTCTTGAGGTTGGAAGTAATCGAGAATCTTTCGGTAGGTCGTGGCCTCTGCGTGGTGGAATTCATCGATCACGATGACATCGAAGTGGTCAGGAGCTATGCGCGTCAGGCGTTCGCCGTGGAGGGATTGAATACTTGCGAAAACATGGTCCCAGCGACGAGGCTCTTCGCCGCCAACCAGAAGTTCACCAAAATCGGAGCTCTGGAGAACCTCCCGGTAGGTGCGCTGTGCCTGTTGGAGGATTTCCCGGCGGTGAGCCACAAACAGAAGGCGCGGACGGCGTCCAAACTCATCACAGAGGTGGCGATAGTCTAAGGCTGCGACGACAGTCTTACCGGTGCCGGTAGCAGCGATTAGCAAGTTCTTGTGTCGGCCGTGCACTGCTCGCTCTGAACGCAATGCCTCCAGCATCTCCTGCTGATAGGGGTAGGGCTCGACACGCAGGCCCGATAACTCAAGCTTCTCTCCCTCCTTTGCTTCGAGGAACTTCGCTCCACGAAGTGCTTCAAGCAAGCGCTCGTAATCACGCTCCGGGTCGAAATGTTTGAAGTGATTGTCGAACCAATAGCTGTCAAAAGTCTTGATGAACTTCTCGATGATCTCCGGAGTGGTAGAGCGGGAGCCGCGAACGTTCCACTCCCATCCGTCGACAAGGGCAGAACGGGACAGGTTAGAACTGCCGATGAAGGCGGTATCGAATCCGGACTCACGGCGAAAGAGCCACGCCTTTGCATGCAAGCGGGTGGTCTTGTGCTCGTAGCAGATTCGAACCTCAGCGTTGTAGTCTTCGACAAGACGGCGCACTGCAGCGGCTTCAGTCGCACCGCAATATGTTGAGGTGATGACTCGCAGAGGTTTCTTGTGGTCGCGAAGGTATTCCAGCTCATCACTAATGACAGAAATTCCGGAATTCTTGATGAATGCGCAGAGCAGATCGACTGAATCCGCAGTACAAATCTCGCGCGCAATTTCCACCGACATGTTGGTGTCGTCCACGCTATTGGTGAAAAGCGCGCTGGAGTTCAGGGATACTTCGGGCAGGACTGGTGGTTCGGTGAGCTCTGAACTGTAAATCGCATAAAGGAGCTGTTCAGCTGATACCTTTTCGTCTGCACCAAAGTGCTGCGCGAGGTCATTGATGAGCGCGACGCGTTCTTCCGGCTTTTTGACTTCGAGCAGCCGTTGTTCAATAAGCCGGGCGAAGTGTTGGGAAACGGCCGTGGCAAATCTTGGATCGACATCCTTAGTGGTCACCTCGGTAATTCCGGAAGCCGCAGTGGGAAGGGCTCGTTGAGTTTCCTTGATGCGCTCGTGGATACGAGCCGTGACGGGCGTTTCGTAGATGCCAAAAGGCAGCAGGGAATCAGAAGTCATAGGCGTGAGGAGATGAGCTCAACGGCAGGGATGTCAGCGGGAGCCCAGTCGAGCTCTTGTGCTTCGGCGGCGGTGACCCACCGGGTGGCGTCATGGTCGGTGAGTACAAGGTCACCGGATTGGATGGTGCACAGGAAGGTGGTGAGTTCGATGGTGGCGAACTCATAAGTGTGAAGCGTCGTGGTGACTTTCTCACCGACAGTCGCTGTGAGAGAGAGTTCTTCTGCCAACTCGCGAGCTAATGCCTCCTGTGGAGTCTCGCCCGGCTCAATCTTTCCACCCGGGAATTCCCACATGCCGGCTAGAGATTTTCCTGGGGCCTTACGGCAAGCCAGGAATCGGTCACCATCAATAAAGATGGCGCCGACAACACGAATCGGAAAACTCATGTGACCAGTATGCCGGCTGGGCCGGCTCTTAGCCAGAAGGTACGGCCTGGTTTTAGGCCGAAACCGCAGAAAAGTGTGCGGTCACGATGTCGTCGATAAGCCGGGCGGCGAGCTTGGCTGTGCGGGAGTCGAGGTCGAAGGAGGGGTTGAGCTCGACGACGTCGACAAGCGCGAGGCGTCCCGTGGCGGCGAGGGTGACGGCGAGTTCGCGGATGATGGGGAGGTCAACGCCGAGGCCTGCGGGGGCAGAAACGCCCGGGGCTTGTGCTGCGGGGAGGACATCCAGGTCAATGGAGAGATGGATGGAGGCGTCATCGGTGCACAGGTGCTCGGCGTGGGCGCGGACCTGCTGGAGGTTCATGGCGAGCAGTTCCTCGTCAAGAGTGATGGCGACGCCGAGGTCGGCGGCCTCGTCGAAGAGGACCTTGGTGTTGTTGGGGCGGGAAATGCCGAGCACGGTGTAGTCGAATTTCTCGCGGCCAACGAGTTCAGAAATCTGCTTAAACGGCGTGCCGGAGGTCGGCACGTCCGCGGTGCGCAGATCGAAGTGGGCATCGAGGTTGATGATCTTCAGCGGGCCCTTCGCCTGAAAAGCGCCGCGGTGAGAACCGAAGGCAGTCTCATGGCCGCCGCCCAAGATGATGGGCAGGTGGCCGGCATTGGAGAGGGCTTCCACAGAGGTGGAGAGGCGTTCGTGGGCGGACTCCAGGTCGGTGCCTTGGGTGGTGATCGTGCCGGCGTCGTAAAGCACATGCGCATGGTGCACCGCGAGGGAACCGAGGGCACTGCGCAGTGCTTCCGGGCCCGCAGCCGCGCCGGGGCGGCCATGGTTGCGCGCCACTCCCTCGTCAGAGGCGAAGCCCAGTAGTGCTACGCCGGGCTGCCCCTGGGGGTTGTCCACGTCGAGGGGACGAACCACGCTGTGCCACCGCGCGTGCTCTGGGCCGGGGCCATCGGAGCGGCCGGACCACTCGGGGGCAGGGGAGTAAGCGGGGGCATCAACGCTGTTCATAGCTATCCTCTCGAAACGGGGCTGGGGTCAGTGTGTGCAGTGGCGTGGTTGTGCCGGCCGGTGAGGTAGAAAATGGCTGTCATGAGGATGATGAAGCCAACGCCTACCGCTAGGGCCGGACGATACTGCGGCTGCCATGCCATGATGCCAAAAGTAAACGTGATGAAGGCGATGGCGAAGTACTGTCCCCACGGCCAGAAGGGAACCATGTAGGTCAGGCTGGCGCGTTCCTGTGGCGACATTTTCCTACGGGAAGCCACGTGGGCCAGCAGAATCATGAGCCAGACGTAGATGGTGGCGAACGTGGCGAGGGAGGCGATGACCTCGAAGACGTTGTCAGGGATGAAAGCGTTGAGGGCAGTGCCGATGACCAAGACGATGAGCAAAATGACCATGGTCATCACCGGTACTCCGCGTGCTTTCTTGGCCATGACTTTCGGCGCTAGGTTTTGGCGTGCCAAGCCGGTGAGTACGTTGCCGGCGCCGAAGAGATCGGCATTGATGGCGGAGACTGCCGCGGTGATGACCACGACGTTGAGAGCGGCTGCTGCCCACGTGACGCCCAGGGTGGAGAAGATTTGGACGAAGGGGCTTTCCTCACCAGTGATGGTGCGCCAGGGGTTGATCATGAGGATGACCAGGATGGCCAGCACGTAGAACAGCAGGATGCGCACAGGGATGGTGTTGACGGCTTTGGGGACGGATTTCTCCGGTTCCTCGGCCTCAGCACTGGCCACGCCTACGATTTCCGTGCCGCCGAAGGCGAAGAGTACGAGGATGAAGGAGGCCACCATGCCGGAAGGGCCGTTGGGGAAGAAGCCGCCGTCATTGACCAGGTTGGCAGGGCCGGTGGTCTCTGCGGTGGAGAGGCCAAAGACAAGGACAGCAACGCCGCCAAGAATCATTGCGACGACTGCGCCGACCTTGACGATGGTGAAGGCGAACTCCAGCTCGCCGAAGGCTTTGACCGTGGCGAGGTTCGCGCCGCCGACGAGTAGGAGGGTGGCTGCCACCCAGACCCATTGCGGTGAGCCGGGGAACCAGAATTGCATATAGACGCCGATGGCGGTGAGGTCTGCGAGCGCCACGATGACCATCTCAAAGGCGAACATCCAGCCGGTGATGTAGCCCGCCCAGGGGCCGAGGAAGGCGCGGGCGTATTCGGCGAAGGAGCCGGTAACGGGGTGGTGGACCGACATCTCTCCGAGCGCGCGCAAGAGGAAGTACACGACGGCGCCGCCGAGGAGGTAAACCAGCAGCACGGAGGGGCCAGCAGCTTGGATGGCGCTGGCGGAGCCGTAGAACAAGCCGGTGCCGATGGCGGAGCCGAGTGCGATGAAGTGCAGGTGGCGGTGTTTCAAGCCTGGGCGCTTGGTGGTTTCTGCCACGGGAATGCGTCCTCCTCTGTACCCCCCTTACGTGGCGCTTGGGAATCTAGCGCCGCGGATGAGGGGGAGTGGTTGGTGCGAGTGATTCTGTGAGCTACTTTCCTCTAGTTCAGACGTGTGGTCAATTTTGCCGTGAAGGATGCCCGGCTGGACCTATGACGACTGACTCACCGGGGGTGTGGGGGTGACCTGCATGACATTTGTGTGTGGCGCCGCTAGTATGTGGAGGACCTGCGTGTGGCTGTCGCGTGGGCATGGTCAAAGCCGCGTCGTACGTTTGTCGTTGACGTGTGCTTGCTTGGTGCGTTTTTAACAAGAATGCGTTCTGGGCTGTGCTAATGACGAGTCGTTTCCACCACCGTGAGGTAGAACATGAAATCTGAAGACGCAATCGTTGACGCCTTCTACGAGAGCGAAGACGATGTCCCCTCCAAGAAGGGCATCTGGCGCCTTTTTGTCTACAGTGCCATCGGCGCTTTCGTATTCTTCTTTCCCATCAGCTACGACGGGAAGAAATCCATCCCGCTTGACCACATGGTCACCATCATCCGCACCTATGCCGAGGAGTTCGTGCCCTGGTTCATCCTGGCGCTAGCGCTTTACGGCACGGTGCGCAGCATCGTGAACAAGAATTGGCAGGAGGGGCCGCTGCAGGCGGTCTTTACTGTTCTCAATGTGGTGGGACTGGTGGTCTCCTTCCTCATGGTCATTGGAACTCTGCCGGGAGTGCTGGGCAACGACGACATCGTGCCTTTCCTGTGGAACTCCATCGCCACGCCAGTGGGACTCATTGTTCCTATTGGTGGTGCCTTCTTGGGCCTGCTCATTGGCTATGGCCTGCTGGAATTCGTGGGCGTGTTCATGCAGCCCATCATGCGCCCGCTGTGGCGCACGCCGGGGCGCTCCGCCATTGACGCGGTGGCCTCCTTCGTGGGTTCTTATTCGTTGGGAATCCTCATTACTGACCGTGTGTATCAGCGTGGCGGTTATACCGCGCGTGAGGCGTCCATTATTGCGACGGGCTTCTCGACGGTGTCAGCGGCGTTCATGGTTATCGTGGCCAAGCAGCTCGACCTAATGGACATGTGGGGCATCTACTTTGCGGTTTCCCTCGTGGTGACCTTCCTGGTCACGGCGATCACCGTGTGGATTCCGCCGTTGAGCAGGATTCCGAATGAGTATGTGGGTGGCGTGGAGCCAGATCCGGAAAAGCCGGTCAAGGGCAACTTCATCAAGGCCGCCTGGCGCGAGGCGCTGCTAGCTCTGGACCGTGCGCCCTCCTTGGGTGCTGCCATTTGGGAGAACCTGCGCGATGGTGTGCGCATGGCGGCAGCGATTGTGCCCTCCATCATGTCCGTGGGCTTGATTGGCCTTGTGCTGGCAAACTTCACTCCGCTCTTCGATTGGCTGGGCTACCTGTTCTACCCGTTCGCGTGGATTGTCCAGCTGCCGGAGCCAGCACTGGCGGGCAAGGCGGCGGCCATGGGAATCGCGGAAATGTTCCTTCCCGCAACCGTGGCGGCTGGCTCCTCAAGCATGGTGCTGAAGTTCGTCATCGGTGTGGTCGCCATTTCCGCCATCATCTTCTTCTCCGCGCTGGTGCCCTGCATCATGGCCACCAAGATTCCGATCAAGCTATGGCACTTGGTCGTCATTTGGTTCGAGCGTGTGGTGCTCACCATCATCATTACGACGCCGATTGCGTTTTTGGTGACCTAACTAGGGCTCACACGAGGGCTCATTAGACTGTGGGCTCATGAGTACCTCCCGAGTCCCGGCGGCGCGCAATGCGCTGGAAATCCTCCGGCTGTTGTCTACCATCGACGTGCCGATTTCCGCCGCACGCATTCGCAGCGAGCTGAATTTGCCGCGGTCCTCCACTTACCACCTACTCAAGGAAATGGTGGACGCGGGATTCGTGGTGCACGTTCCGGAGAATCAGACCTATGGCTTGGGCCTTGCTGCCTACTCCATGGCCGCGGCGTATGCCACGCAACAGCCCCTCGTGCGAGCAACGCAGGGGCACCTCGAACGCATAGCCAGCCGTGTGGGCGGCTCGGGGCACCTGTCGCGCCTGGCGGGATCGGAAATCCTCTACCTCAACGAGGTGCGCGCGCCAGGGGCGTTGTCCTTGGTGACGGAAAGGGGAGTGCGGCTGCAAGCGCAACGGACGGCCTCCGGGCGAGCCATGCTGGCGCTGCTTCCGGAAGCAGAATGGCGGGCGGCATACTTCCCCGGTCCCTTGGGATTTGGTGAATACAAGGACATCCTGCGCCAAGTGCGTAAGCGCGGGTGGGCCGAAGAGATTGAGGTGGTGGCGCGCGGTCAGGCGTCGGTAGGCGTGGCGGTGGTGGATCACGTTGGCAGACCCGCGGCGGCGCTGGCGGTAACCTTTCCGGTGGGCACTGCCGATGCTGCCAGCGTGGCGCAGCAACTGCACGAAGCCGCGCAGCAGGTGGCGGGGAGGATGTATGGACGCGGCTAGCGAGGGCAGAGTGTACGCAGAAAGTCTTGGCGCGCCGGGGAGCCTGTTGTACTATGAGCGCAGCGCGTAAGGCTGTCGCGCGTATCACTATTTTTCTAAACTTGTGAAAGCAAGTACGTATTTTCGCGTGCCTTTCTCCCCACCGGTGGGTGAGGTGCGGGCAACGCGGCGACGTTGAAGGAGCCTTACATGTCTCATACTTATCCTTCCACCGTGACTGTGGGAATCGGTGCCTTAAGCATCGAGGAGGTCGTGGCCGTTGCGCGCTGTGGCGCGAAGGTAGAAATCTCCAATGAAGCGCTAAATGAAATCGCCACCACGCGTGACCGCGTGGAAGAGCTGGCCCAGGACCCGACTCCGGTGTATGGAATCTCCACTGGTTTCGGTGCGCTTGCGCGCCGCCACATTCCGGAAGAGATGCGCGCCCAGCTGCAGCTGTCCTTGGTGCGCTCCCATGCCGCGGGTACCGGCCCGGAGGTAGAGACCGAAGTGATTCGCGCTCTTATGCTTCTGCGCCTGTCTACCTTGTGCACCGGCCGTACCGGCGTGCGTCCGGTCGTGGCTGAGACCTATGCGGCAGTGCTTAATGCCAACATTCACCCGGTGGTTCGCGAATACGGTTCCCTGGGCTGTTCCGGTGACTTGGCTCCACTTGCGCACTGTGCGCTGGCCTTGCTTGGTGAAGGTGAGGTGCGCGTTAACGGCGGTGAGGTTACCCCGGCCGCCGAAGCCCTTGCGGCTGCGGGCATTGAGCCGCTGCAGCTGCGTGAGAAAGAAGGCCTTGCCCTTATCAACGGCACCGATGGCATGCTGGGTCAGCTCTGCCTGGCCATTACTGACCTGCGTGAATTGGCCAAGATGGCTGATATCGCCACTGCGATGACCGTGGAAGGCCTGCTGGGAACCTTGGTGGTCTTCGCCGACGACCTGCAGCAGCTGCGCCCGCACCCGGGCCAGGCTGATGCTGCTGCCAATATCCTCACCGTGGCAGAAGGTTCTGCGATTCTGGAGGCCGCCCTTGAGGAATTCAAGAAGAACCAGGTGCAGGATGCCTACTCGGTGCGTTGTGCGCCGCAGGTGGCCGGTGGCTTCCGCGATACCTTGGCGCACACCGCGCTGGTGGCCGAACGTGAACTGGCTGCCGCCGTTGATAATCCTGTCGTAGCCAAGGACGGGCGCGTCGTCTCCAACGGCAACTTCCATGGCGCGCCGGTGGCCTATGCGCTGGACTTCCTGGCGATTGTGGTGGCTGACCTAGCCTCCATTTCTGAGCGCCGCACCGACCGCTTCCTCGACACTGCCCGCAACCGAGGCCTTAACGCTTTCTTGGCCGATGATCCAGGCGTGGACTCCGGCCACATGATTGCGCAGTATGCGCAGGCGGGCATTGTTTCTGAGCTCAAGCGCTTGGCCACCCCATCCTCGGCGGATTCCATTCCGTCCTCGGCCATGCAGGAGGACCACGTTTCCATGGGCTGGTCTGGTGCGCGCAAGCTGCGCAAGGCCGTCGACGGCCTGCAGCGCGTGCTCGCCATCGAAATCCTTACCGCCGCCCGCGCCATCGATATGCGCGAAGGTGAGCCTGCCAAGGGCACCGGCGCGGTCATTGATGCTCTGCGCCAGACCGTCCAGGGCCCGGGCACCGACCGCTACCTCTCCCCGGAGATTGAGGAGACCGTGCGCCTAGTCAAGGAGGGCGCTCTGGTGGCCGCGGTAGAGGAGGCCGTCGGCACGCTGCGCTAAGCGCCATCCCTGCCCCATGGTCGTGCTGTCCCGCACGTTCCATGGGGCTTTTTCTGTGCGCACCGCCCCCTAGGCACCGGTCGCTCGACAGTCTGGAATCTGAGACAGATAGCCGAAAAGTACCCTAGATCAAGGTCATGGGTCACAGTAACTTGTCCTGTGTGACGCCGACCAAGCCTCTAGGGACAGCCCCGGGAAACCGGCCTGGGGCTTGGGAGGGCGTCGAGAAGCACGAGCGAAAGGAAGTCATGTCTGAACCCCGCGAAGTACGCGCCCCGCGCGGAACCGAACTCACCGCCAAGTCTTGGCAGACCGAAGCCCCGCTGCGCATGCTCATGAATAACCTCGACCCCGAGGTTGCTGAGCGCCCCGAGGACCTCGTGGTCTACGGCGGCACCGGCCGAGCTGCCCGCAGCTGGGAAGCCTTCGATGCCATCGTGGAGTCGCTCAAGGACCTTGAATCTGATGAGACCCTGCTGGTGCAGTCCGGCAAGCCGGTGGGTATCTGGAAGACCAACGAGTGGGCACCGCGCGTGCTCATTGCCAATTCCAACCTGGTCGGTGACTGGGCTAATTGGGAGCACTTCCGCAAGCTCGAGGATGAGGGCCTCATGATGTACGGCCAAATGACGGCCGGTTCCTGGATTTACATCGCTACCCAGGGCATCCTGCAAGGCACTTTCGAGACCTTCGCGGCCGTGGCCAAGAAGCGCTTCAACGGAACGCTTGCCGGCACGTTCACCCTGACCGGTGGCTGCGGCGGCATGGGCGGCGCACAGCCGCTGTCCGTCACCCTCAATGGCGGCGCTTGCCTCATCGTCGATGTTGATGAGACCCGCCTGAAGCGCCGCCAGTCCAAGCGCTACCTCGATGAGGTTGTTACCGACCTGGATGAGGCACTCAAGCTGGTGCTCGACGCCAAGGAGAACAAGAAGCCACTGTCTGTTGGCCTCGTAGGCAACGCTGCTGAGGTCTTCCCGGAGGTGCTGCGCCGCCAGCGTGCAGGCGAGTTCACCGTGGATATCGTTACCGACCAGACCTCCGCGCACGATCCGCTGAGCTACCTGCCCACGGAAATCACTGTGGAAGATTGGCACAACGAGGCTAAGGCAGATCCGACGACCTTCACCAAGAAGGCTCGCGAGTCCATGGCTGCTCAGGTTCAGGCCATGGTGGAATTCCAGGACGAAGGTGCGGAGGTCTTCGACTACGGCAACTCCATCCGTGACGAGGCCCGCAAGGCCGGCTACCAGCGCGCCTTCGAGTTCCCAGGCTTCGTTCCGGCCTACATCCGCCCGCTCTTCTGCGAGGGCTTGGGCCCGTTCCGCTGGGCAGCGCTCTCCGGGGACCCGGAGGACATCAAGGTCACCGACCAAGCGCTCAAGGAGCTCTTCCCGGACAACGAGCACCTACACAACTGGCTCGATGCTGCGGAAGAGTACGTGGAGTTCGAGGGCCTGCCGGCACGTATTTGCTGGCTGGGCTACAACGAGCGCCACAAGGCTGGCTTGCTCTTCAATGACCTGGTCAAGGAAGGCAAGATTAAGGCCCCGATCGTCATCGGCCGCGACCACCTGGACTCCGGCTCCGTGGCCTCTCCCTACCGCGAGACCGAGGCCATGCTCGACGGTACCGATGCCGTGGCCGACTGGCCGCTGCTCAACGCCATGACCGCTGTCTCTTCCGGTGCCACCTGGGTCTCCATCCACCACGGCGGCGGTGTGGGCATGGGACGCTCCATCCACGCTGGTCAGGTCACCGTCGCCGATGGCACCGAGCTGGCCGCCGCCAAGCTGCGCGCGGTGCTCACCAACGACCCGGGCATGGGCGTTATCCGCCACGTGGATTCCGGTTACACTCGCGCCAAGGAAGTTGCCGACGAGCGCGGCGTGCGTATCCCGATGGAATTCAAGGCCCGCGACTAGACAAGAGAGGAAAAGAAGATCATGTCCACCCTGTTTACTGGAATCTCAGAGCTGCGCACGGTGTCAGAGGCAGGCACGCTTGCCGACGCCTCCCTCATCGCCAACACCGACGGCACCATCGCCTGGATCGGATCGGCGTCCGAGGCGCCGGCCGCGGACGAGAAGGTCGACCTTGGCGGGCGCGCAGTTCTGCCGGGCTGGGTGGATTCCCATACCCACATGATCTTCGATGGCGACCGCTCCGCCGAATTCGAGGCCCGCATGGCGGGCGAGTCCTATCAGGCCGGCGGCATCGCCGTGACCATGGATGCGACCCGCTCGGCGGGGGAGGAGCGCCTGGAAAAGCTTTTGGTGGAGCGGATTGCCGCCGCCCACCGCGGTGGTACGACGACCCTGGAGACCAAGACCGGATACGGTCTCGATACCGAATCTGAGGTCGAGGCTGCTCGCGTGGCCGCCCGCCACGTTGATGACGTCACCTTCCTCGGCGCGCATCTCGTGCCGCCGGGAGCGGAAGCCGAAACCTATCTCAACGAGGTGGTCGGTCCCATGCTCGACGGCGTGGCCGAGCACGTGCAATGGATCGACGTCTTCTGCGAGCGCGGCGCCTTCAACGAGGAGCAGTCGCGCCGCGTACTGGAGGCAGGCAAGGCCCGCGGACTTGGTGTGCGCGTGCACGGCAACCAGCTCGGTGAGGGCCCTGGCGTAGCGCTCGCCGTGGAGTTGGGTGCGGCCTCCGTGGACCACGTCAACTACCTCAGCGACGCCGACGTTGAGGCGCTGGCTTCCTCTGACACCGTGGCCACGCTGTTGCCGGCCTGCGACTTGTCCACGCGGGAGCCGCTGGCCCCGGGGCGGAAGCTTCTTGACGCCGGCGCCACCGTCGCCATCGCCTCCAACCTCAACCCCGGCACGTCCTACACGTCCTCAATGAACTTCTGCGTGACCACGGCCGTGCTCCAGCAGCACCTCACGCTTGATGAGGCTATTGCTGCCGGCACCGTGGGCGGTGCCACCGCGCTGCGTCGCCAGAATGTTGGTGAAGGTAAGGATGCGCAGGGCCGCCCAGCCAAGGGTTCGCTGGTAGTCGGCGCTGCCGCTGACCTGCATGTCCTCGATGCCCCGAGCGCTATTCACCTGGCCTACCGTCCGGGTATGCCGATGACGTGGAAGACCTTCGTGGGTGGTCGCGAAGTGGGCTGATGAAGCCTCGCGAGTCTTAAAACTCTAGAGTGTGAAAGTTTGCAGTCTAGAGTGTAAAAAGTGCCACGCTGCTGTAGGCTGTGGGCATGCACTGGACGGTTGAACAGCTCGAGGAATACCTCGAGCACTGCCGCCTCAGGCAGTCGGATACCACGACTGTGGAGGTGAAATCGGGACGCAGAGGAATGCCTCAATCTTTAGGGGCAACACTGTGTGCCTTTGCCAATATGCCTCGCGGAGGCACGGTCATCATTGGCGTCTCAGAACCGGACTTTGTGGTGCAGGGAGTTGACAGCCCTGCCACCATCGAGAGCGCCTTGGCAGACCAGGCGCGTACTCTCGTGGAGCCGGCCCCCTATATCGAAACGCAGACCCTGTACGTGGAGGGTCGCGCTGTTGTGCTGGGACACGTGGAAGGGTTACTTCCGCACCAGCGGCCAGCGTTGTATCGCGGCCGCCCTTATTTGCGCATGGCTGATGGTGACTACGTGATGAGCTCAAATGACCTCCGCATGGTAGAGGTTGACAAGCTTCATGCGCGTGAGGCCATGGCCTACGATTCGGTACCCGTACCAGGCTCCGGACTGGACGTCTGCGAAGAATCAGCAGTGAAATCTGCCATTGTGGAGCTACGCAAAGCTACGCCTCGCCTCACAGAGGTCAGCGATACGGAGCTGCTTGAGCTTTTCCGTGTGGTGGATGTTCAGGGACAATTGAGCGTGGCCGGGCTCTACGCATTGGGGCGCTTTCCACAGGGGTTCTTTCCGGACCTTCATATTTCAGCCGCAGTCCAATATCCAGCTGGGGACGAAGGGCCGCGTACTCGCAATCTCGAAGAATTCTATGGCTCCGTGCCTGAGCTTGTGGATGCCGCGGTGGCGTGGGTGGAACGCAACATCGATGTTGATTTGGTGTACGGGACTGATGGCCATGTGCGTGAAGTACCGGAGCTTCCCATGGCGGCGGTGCGTGAGGTCATAGCCAATGCCGTGGTCCATAGAGACCTCGGGCCAGAAAGCCTGGGTGCCGGTAAATTCATCACTATTCGGCTGACCCGTCAGGCACTTATCGTGACCAGTCCTGGTGGGTTACGCGGCATCTCCGTGGAGGAATTGTCGGGAACAATTTTGTCGCCGGTGGCGGTAAATCCGCGGCTGTACACTTTGGCGACCAAGCTGCGCCTTGACGACGGTGAACGGGTCATCGAGGGCCAGGGCGGAGGCATGCGTGTGGTGTTTGATTCGTTGAGACGTGCTGGGCTGCGTGCGCCGACGCTTATCGATACTGGCGTGCGCTTCACCGTCATTCTGTGGCGCCCGACAAAGGGCAACGAGCCCGACAACGCTTCGTTCCACCAAGCGCCGGTAGAGCCGCCACTTGTTTCTCCACCGAGTGCTGTGGAACCCACCAGCAGCGTGGTGGAGGACAGTCTTGTTGCCCAACTCGGTGGAAACGCGGCTCTTGTTCTTTCTGCTTTGAGGCGGCAGGGAGCACTGCCACTCGTTGACATTGTGGCTAACACTCGCCTCACACGCGGCCAAGTTCGTTACGCCTTGGACAAGCTTATGAAATCTGGGCGGGTAGTGATGAACGGCAAACATGGAGACCGTGCCACGCGTTATGCCCCGCATGATCCGGACACAGAGTAAGTGCATGCCAGGTACTCGGCTGACGAAATGGCTAAATAAGAGTAGGTGCCGTACTCTGGTCTGAGCAATGAGCATTACCGATAACGCCACCGGCGGCGTGAACGAGCCGGAAGAATTCAATATGTCGGAATCTCAGGAAAACTCGCAAGGTGGCGAGGCGCAGGACGCTTCGCAGGCTTCTAGCCAGGACACCGGGGCTGCGAATAACCCTGAGGACACCGGCGCTGAAGAAACTTCAGCCACTGACAACTCCCAGGGTTTTGCACACCTCGGTTTGCCTGATGACGTTCAGGAAGCCGTAGCCAAGGTGGGCTTTACCCAGCCATCCCCGATCCAGGCAGAGACCATCCCGATCCTCATGGAAGGGCGCGACGTCGTCGGCCTCGCCCAGACCGGTACGGGTAAAACCGCAGCCTTTGCGCTGCCGGTTCTCTCCCAGATCGATACTGATGCCCGCCATCCGCAGGCACTCGTTCTCGCGCCCACGCGCGAGCTGGCCCTTCAGGTCGCGGACTCCTTCCAGTCCTTCGCCGACCACCTGGGCCGCATTGAGGTCCTGCCTATCTATGGCGGCCAGGCCTACGGCATCCAGCTGTCTGGATTGCGCCGAGGTGCCCAGGTCATCGTGGGTACTCCGGGCCGTGTCATCGACCACTTGGAGAAGGGCTCGCTGGACATCTCCCAGCTGCGTTTCCTCGTCCTCGATGAGGCGGACGAGATGCTCAACATGGGCTTCCAAGAAGACGTTGAGCGCATTCTTGAGGACACTCCGGAGGACAAGCAGGTAGCACTGTTCTCGGCCACCATGCCGAACTCCATTCGCCGCCTGTCCAAGCAGTACCTCAACAACCCAGCGGAGGTTACGGTCAAGTCTGAGCGCCGCACGAATGACAACATCACGCAGCGCTTCCTACTGACCCCGCACCGCCACAAGATGGATGCGTTTACCCGCATCCTGGAGGTCATTGACTACGACGCCATCATCGTCTTCTGCCGCACCAAGCATGAGACCGAAGAGGTTGCGGACAACCTCAAGGAGGCTGGCTACAACGCAGCCGCCATCAATGGCGACATTGCCCAGCAGCAGCGTGAGCGCACCGTGGACCAGCTCAAGGACGGCCGCCTGGACATCCTCGTGGCTACTGACGTGGCAGCGCGTGGTCTTGACGTGGACCGCATTACCCACGTGGTCAACTACGACATCCCGAATGACACTGAGTCTTACGTGCACCGCATCGGCCGCACCGGCCGTGCTGGCCGCACTGGTGAGGCCATCCTGTTCGTCACTCCGCGTGAGCGCCGTATGTTGCGCTCCATTGAGCGCGTGACCAACGCTCGCCTCGAAGAGATGGACCTGCCGACTGCTGACGAGGTCAACGCAAAGCGCAAGGAGAAATTCTTCAACTCCATCGGCGCCTCGCAGGAGGACAAGCAGTTCGAGTTCTTCCGCGACATGGTGCGCGAGTACTCCGCTGCAGAAAACGTGGCCATGGATGACATCGCTGCATCCATTGCAGTGCTGCTGCAGGGCGGTACGGACTTCCTGCTGAAGGAACGTCCCGTCACCAAGAAGGACCGCCGTGAGCGTGAGCGCTTTGAGCGTGATGGCCGCGGCCGTGATCGCGACGGCCGTGGCCGTGACCGCGGTGGCCGCGACCGTGACCGTGGCCCGCGCCGCCCAGACGGTGACTTTGAGACCTACCGTCTGGACGTGGGCAAGCGTCAGAACGTGCGCCCAGGTGCCATCGTTGGTGCACTGGCCAACGAAGGCGGACTGACCTCCAAGGACTTTGGCCGCATCACCATCGCGGTAGGCCACACCCTGGTGGATCTGCCGAAGAATCTGGACCCGGCAGTACTGGACCGTCTCAAGGACACCCGCATCTCCGGCCAGCTCATCAAGATTCAAAAGGATACCGGCCGCCCGCCACGCCGCAACTTCGACGATGACCGCGGTGGCCGCGGTGGCCGTGGAGGTCGTGGTGGCCGAGGCGGATATCGTGACCGCGACCGCGGCGGACGTGGCGGCCGTGGAGGCTGGCGCGATTAAGCAACTGTCGGCACTGGTGACGTACTAGTGCCAACACAGAAAACCTCCCGAACTCTGAAAAGTCTTCGCTCAGATGGGGATTTATGAGCAGACTTTTTAGAGTTCGGGAGGTTTTATGCTAGCGGTGCGCTGTGTTTGCGCTCTGGTAGCGCACTAGACGTACATGAGGATGGCGCAGACAACCCACAGCAGGTTGAAGATACCGGAGAACATCGCCAGCTGCTTCTTCAATTTGGCAACATCGGCGGTGCCGGGGGACGTGATGGCAGCCAAAGCCTTGTTCTGCTTCGGAATAACCATGGCGAGCAGGATGACCCATGCGATGACTGCGAGCAGGATTGCGATGTGGAACTGGACCTGGGACTTATAGGCGTCAAGGTCAGTAAGGAAGACTGCCAGACCGATAACCGGAACGATGGTAGAGATGTAGCCATAGGTGGTGGTGATCTTGTTGAGGACGCCCGCAGCACCAGCAGCGGACGCATCGCCAGCAGCGGCCTTCTCAAGTTGGCCCGGGAAGGCAGAAGTGGAGACACACACGGTACCGACCAACAAAATAGCGGCGAAGGCGTGGAGGAAGATGAGCAAGCTAGTCATGAGGAGAAGTATTTACCTTTCTGGTCATGGGTTTCCCTGCGAAAGTCTAACGGCGCTCCGTAATGAAATCGAATCGACACTGATGACGCATGGCCTCGTAGTCGCGGGCGGGAAGTGGTAGTTCATACTTCCGCGCCACGGCAGCGAGCCTTCGCGAATAGTCACACCGGTCTGTCGGTGGAAGCCAGTCACCAGGCAGTGAATCTGACTTTGCTTGGTTGAGAGTTCGGGCGGTGGCAACGAGGTTGAGTGGGTCGTTAGCAAACGCGAGCTTGTGCTCTCTTGTCCACGTCGACGCACCGAGGTCCCATGCTGCGGAGAGTGGAAAGACGTGGTCCACTTCAACGCGGTCCGGGGCAGGGCCGCTGGAGTAAGGGTCATAAAGGATGCCGTTGACGGTTTGGGTGTCTTTGATGGCCTCGCGTGTGCCGGGCAGCCAACCACCAAAGTCAGCACGTTCATAGCCGGGTGTCGATACGCGCGCGGGCACTGTGGCCACTCCTAGGTTGGGGCCGGGGAAGAAGTGGTAGACCCCGTAGACCAGGGTCGCAACGGAAAGCAGACTGATGTAGGCGGTGCGCGCGTTCATGCATTTTTAGACTGCGCGGTGGTTTGGGTGGTTCCCGCAAGAGTGGGAAGCTCGTGCGCGCATAGGCGTGTTGGATGGGTGCAGTCACACGGCATTTACTAGAAGGCATTAGTCAGAAGGTTTCTTTTTTTTGGGGGGGCAAAGGCACCTTTTAGAGGCCTTCACACGGCGTATTCGAGGTAAAGACGCCTTGTGAGAAATGCCTTTTGAGTAGTGACCAATGCGGTGCCCTGAATGCCACAAGCGAAACCCCGCCGCAGCAGTAACGGGACTGCTGAAGCGGGGTTCGCGCGTGAGGAGGGAGAGGGGAGAGGCTTACTTCTGAACCTTCTCCGCGGCCTCTTCGAAGTCGAGGTTCTTGTTGTTCTCGACGAGCTTGGCCAGGCGGGAAGCCTCCTCAAACTCCTGGGTGACCTTCTCATCCGGAGCCTTGGTGGCTATGGATACACCGATAGCCACAAGCAGGGCGGAGATGAAGCCCGGAACCAGCTCGTAGAGGGTATCGCTCAGCGGGCTCATGCCCCAGCCGATGGCCACGACGGCGCCGGTGAGCATGCCGGCGATGGCGCCGGTGGAGTTCAGGCGCTTCCAGTACAGCGACAGAAGGACAATCGGGCCGAAGGCAGAACCGAAACCAGCCCAGGCGAAGCCAACCAGACCCAGAATCGAGTCGGACGGGTTGATGGCCAGCAGAGCGGCGATGACAGCGATGGCCACCACGGCGGTACGGGAGAGATTGATCAGTACGTTTTGGCTCGGCTTCTTCTTGGCGAAGATGAGGTAGAGGTCCTCAATCAGGGAGGTGGAAACAACCAGCATCTGGGAGGACATGGTGGACATGATGGCTGCCAGAACAGCGGTCAGGACCAGACCAGCGAAGAGCGGGTGGAACATAACCTGTGCCATGTCCAAGAAGATGGTCTCGTAGTTCTCCTGGTCGGTGATGGAGTGGTTGGTCTCAGTGAAGAAGACGGTACCGGACAGCGCCACGAAGATAGCACCGATCAGGGAGATGCCCATCCAGCTGACGCCGTAGAAACGGCCCGCGCGGGCATCGGAAGGCTTACGCAGCGCCATGAAGCGCACGATGATGTGCGGCTGGCCAAAGTAGCCCAGGCCCCACGCCAAGTTACCAATGATGACGGCAGCGGAAACGCCGGAGAACAACGAGAAGTAGTTCGGGTTCTCAATAACGCCACCGGTGGCGTAGGGGTTCTCAGCAGCGAAGCTGAAGATCTCCCCCGGGTTGTCCAGGGAGAACAGCACCATGATCGGCACGATGATGAGGGAGGCGAACATGAGCAGGCCCTGGACGGTATCGGTATAGGACACCGCGAGGAAGCCACCGACGAAGGTGTAGAACACCGTCACGGCAGCCACGACGAGCATGCCGACCATGTAGTCGCCTCCGAAGCTGGACTCGAAGTAGCGGCCACCGGCGACCATGCCGGAGGACACGTAGAAGGTGAAGAAGAAGATAATGATGGCTGCAGCGATGATGCGCAGCATACGTGATTTATCGTGCAGACGGTTCTCGAAGAAGGACGGCACGGTAATGGAGTTGCCGGCAATTTCAGAGTAGGAGCGCAGACGCGGCGCAACCCACTTCCAGTTCGCCCAAGCACCGGCAAGAAGACCGATGGCCATCCAGAGCTCGGACATACCGGTGAGGAACAGGGCGCCAGGCAGGCCCATGAGAAGCCAGCCGGACATATCGGACGCACCGGCGGACAGTGCGGCTACGAACGGGTGAAGCCCGCGGCCGGCTAGAACATAGTCGTCGTATTCATCCGTCTGCTTGTAGCTCCAGAAGCCGATGGCGGCCATGGCAAGCAGATAGATGATCATCGCAACGACGTACCAAGTGGAGTCTTGCACTGATCTCTCCTTGAGATTGAGATTAAGAGTAGGACTCATTCACGCTAACGAGGTAAACGGCCCTGCCCAACTGAAAATCGGCAAGGTGACCAGTATTCGGTTACCTTGGTCACAGCTTAATGTACGGTCTTACTGGCGTAACGCTGAAATATAACGAGACTATAACAATTGGGTATTTCGGCAGCATTTGGGAACTTTCTGCACAAAGTGCCCCCAGATGGTGTGCTGCTAAACTGGCCGTTATGGCTTCTTACCTGCTGCATGGCCTCTGGCTGCCCGTCTCTGGCCTGAGTCTGTGGATCGAACAGGTCGAAGGACACAAGATCGTCATGCCCTCCGCCGTTCCTGAGGGCACCTTCCCCGATGTCGTCGACACCATCTTGGAGAAGAAGACGTTTCGCAACCGAGCGCGGGTATCGCTGCGCACGCCGAAGGGAAAAGACGTCTCCCTTATGGTGCCCATGGCCATGTTCGCGCCGGACGAGGCAGTTGAGACCCTGGCCAAATTGGAATTTCTCGATACTGGCAGCCAAGCGGTGACGGCAGAGCAGCGCTTGACCATTGCCCCAGATCTCATGTGGCTCATTCGGGCTTACCGCGGTCTCTACCGCTTTGTGCGCGCCGGACGCGTAACTATTCGCCTCTCCTACCAAGCCGGCGAGTGGTACCCCATGTGGCAGCTCGCCTCCGGATTAGGAGAGCGCAGCTGGCTGGCGGAGATGCTTGCCTCAGCACCAGGCATCCTGACGATTAATAACCGTGCGCTCTCTGATGATTTAGCTGATGAACTCACGCACTGGATCGCCTATACCCAGCTGCGCCCGCAGATCGATGCTCCACGGGCAGCTCCCTGGCATGATTTCGCCCTCTCGCTGCTGAAGACTGCACCAGTGAAGAAGGGGCGTGCCCAGCTGCTTCGCGGGCTCAACGAGTGGAAAGACTCCATCACCTCGGTAGATCTACAGCTGGTGTTCCTCGTTGAAGAGCCCAGCAATGATGAAGACCCTGAAGAGACCGTCTGGCCCATCCGCGTGCTTGTGCGCTCCGGCACCGATTCACCGCGGCCGGTGAAGCAGGAGCAGTTGGATCGGGGGAGCGTCGAGAAGCTGCGCGATGCCCGCCGCCACGCCTTTGACGTGGCCCCGCGCCTGAAATATAACTCTGGGGCACCTTCACCCTATGCCGGTGACTGGGACGTGTATCTGACGACTGAGCAGCTCGTGGAGTTTGTCACCCACGATGCTGCCGCCTTGCGCAAGGCCGGTTTTACCGTCATGCTGCCGAAGTCCTGGTCGCATATGGAGACTAAGGCCCGGCTAGAAACCGTCGAGGCTCACGATCCAGCGGAGGGCGCCACTAAGGCCCATATCGGCATGGAGAAACTCGTCAACTATGACTGGAAGCTCTCCGTCGGTGATACGCAGCTCACCGACGCCGAAATGGAGGAGCTGGTGAGGTCCAAGTCAGGCCTTATTAAGCTGCGCGGCGAGTGGGTCATGGCGGATACTCAGGCGCTCAACAAAATTCAGCAGTACATGCGCGAGCTCGCCGATACCGCCCGCAGGCGAGCCCTCAAGGAACTCGAACAGCTCGCCAAAACCGCAGAAATGGCTCGCCAGCTGGAGCAGCCCGGCTGGGAGGAGCTCGTTGCTGAAGTAGAGCGCCGCCGCAAGGAATTCAACGAAGGCGAAGAAGAAAACCTTGTCTCCATCGCGGACCTGCGCGAGATGGCGCTTAAGTCCATGGCGGAGGATCCCATCGCCTTTACCGGCTCGCAGTGGCACACCTCGCTGCTCGGAGGCCTGGAGACCACCGCCCCGGACCGCGTGGATATCCCGGATACCGTCCACGCGGAGCTGCGCGATTACCAGCGCCGCGGCGTGGACTGGCTCTATTGGATGTCCCAGAACAATATTGGAGCAGTGCTTGCCGACGACATGGGGTTGGGCAAAACCCTCCAACTACTGTCGTTGCTGGCCGTCGAAAAGGCGGCGGCGTCAAGCGCCGCCGCGAAAGACAAGGGCGCCGCGGGAAAGACGAACGCCGCGGAAGACAAGGACGCCGCGGGCCAAGAGGACACCGCGGCGTGGAACCCCACGCTGGTCGTCGCCCCCACCTCCGTCGTGGGCAACTGGGCTCGCGAGGCCGCGCGCTTCGTGCCGAGCTTCAAAGTCGTGGTCCAGCACGGCACTGGCAGGCTTAAAGGCGAGAAGCTTGTGGAGGCAGCGCAGAACGCTGACGTCGTGATTACCTCCTATGGCACCGTGGCCCGAGACTTCCTCACCCTGAGCAAGGTGGACTGGGACCGCGTCGTGCTCGATGAGGCCCAGGCCATCAAGAATGCAGCAACGCGCTCCTCCAAAGCAGTGCGCGCTATCCCGTCGCGCCACCGCGTGGCGCTGACCGGTACGCCGATTGAGAACCGCTTGTCAGAGATGCGCTCCATCCTGGACTACTGCAACCCCGGCATTCTCGGCTCGGCGTCCTTTTTCCGTAACCACTTTTCCAAGTCCATCGAACGCGAAGGCAACGAGGAGATGGCCGAGCGTCTCCGCCTTCTCACCGCGCCGTTTATCCTGCGCCGGCTCAAGACTGACCCGAACATCATCGATGACCTGCCTGACAAATCCGAGCAGATCATCACGGTGCGCATGACCGACGAGCAAGCAGCGCTGTATAAGGCACTCGTTGCTGACGTGGAACAAGCCCTAGGCAAAAAGGAGGGCATGTCGCGCCGCGGACTCGTGCTGGCCTCGCTTACGCGTATCAAACAGATCTGCAACCACCCGGCCCACTTCCTTGGTGACGGCAGCGCGGTCATCATTAAGGGCAAGCACCGCTCCGGCAAGGTGGAAGAGCTCATGCGCATCGTTGACCAGGCGATTGAATCTCGCGAGCGCGTGCTCATCTTTACCCAATACAAGGCCTTTGGCGATATCCTCCAGCCTTATCTATCCGACCAGTTGGGCACTGACATTCCTTTCCTCCACGGCGGGGTAAGTAAGAACAAACGTGACCAGATGGTGCAGGATTTCCAAGCCGACGATGGCGCTCCCGTTATGTTGCTCTCGCTGAAGGCGGGAGGTACGGGGTTGAACCTCACGGCGGCGTCGATTGTCGTGCACATGGACCGCTGGTGGAATCCGGCCGTGGAGAACCAAGCTACCGACCGTGCCTTCCGCATTGGCCAGGAGCGCAACGTGCAGGTCTACAAGATGATTACCGCTGGCACGCTGGAGGAATCCATCCAAGACATCCTCGACGGCAAGACGCAGCTCGCCGGCGCCGTGGTGGGCGAGGGCGAAGGCTGGCTCACGGAGCTAACCCCTGAGCAGCTGGCAGATCTCATGAGCTACAAGGGACAGGAGAACTAAATGGCACCGTCACGCCCTGGAGACGACAACGTCATCTACGCCAACTTTGGCACCCGCAAGCGCGTCAGCACCCCTGAGGAGGTCCACCGCGTAGACCGTGTACGCACGATGCAGCCGGCTGCCACGCGCGTGGTGAACTTTGTCAACGGGCAGACGGATTCCGGGCGCATCAGCCGTGGCCGCCAATACGCCACGGAAGGTCACGTCGTGGGCCTTGACGTGCGCAATGGTGCGGTCCACGGCAAGGTCGCCGGCTCCCAGAACGAGCCTTTCGCGGTGCTCATCCAGGTCCCGTACCGCAACAACGAGGACATTGGCCGTTTGTCGGAGATGTTTGCGCGTACCCCCAACTCCGTGGCGAAAGCCAGGGAGGGCATGCTTGCCGACGACACCCTCGACATCCTCTTTGCCGAATTCGCCGACGACCTCCGTTTCTCCTGCACCTGCCCTGATCCGGAGTATGTGTGCAAACACATCGTCGCCGTGGCAGATCGCCTTGCTGCCCGCATGGATGCCGATCCGTCTGTCATCTTTGCCCTGCGCGGACTGGACTTTGCTCGTTTGGAGCAATCCGTCATGGAGCAGGCGAAGGCCGCCTCGGAGGATTCCTATAGTGGTGTGGATATTGACCCTGAGGAGCGCAATGCCTTGTTCTGGGAAGGGCGCGAACTGCCACCCCTTCCCGAACCTAAGTACGCACCCGCGGTCGATGATTCTGACCCTGACCTGCTGCGCCGAGCCATGCGTGCGGTGAGCCATACGAACATAGATGTGCTTCGCGCAGTCTCCGATGTCGATGACCTTTACTACCATCTGACGCATTAACGATTTTGCCTCCGTGTCGAGTGAGGAGTAAGAATTCATGGCCGCTGTCACGTTTATCCATACCTCCGATTTTCAGCTGGGGATGACCCGCTGGTTCCTCTCACCAGCAGCGCAATCGCGCTTCGATGATGACCGTGAGGAGGCGGTAGCGCGGCTTGGCAAGCTAGCTACCGAAACGGGTGCCGAATTCATCGTCGTGGCCGGTGACGTGTTTGAGCACAACTCCCTCAACAAGTCCACGTTGCTGCGCGCAAAAGAGGTCTTCAAGAACTTGCCCGTGCCGGTCTATTTGCTGCCGGGCAACCATGACCCGCTCGTGGCGGACTCTATTTTCTTTCACTCTTTTGCAGATAACGTCCACGTTATTGCAGATTCCAACCCCATCGAGGTGCGCCCGGGTGTGGAAATCGTCGGCGCGCCCTACCTGTCGAAACGCGCGAATTACGACCTCGTGCGCCGTGCACTGGAGCCCTTGGAGCCTGTCGATAAGGCAGCGGGTGGGATCGCCCGCATCGCGGTGGGGCACGGCCAAGTGGAATCGCGTGCAGGTGAGTCCGCTGATACGGATGCGGACACCATTGACTTGGCATTCGTGGAGCGCTGCCTCGACGAAGGAACTATTGATTATCTCGCGCTGGGCGATACGCACTCCACAGCCTCTTTAGGCCGCACCGGAAAAGTGTGGTTCTCCGGCAGCCCGGAAACCACGGCTTTCGATGATCGCGAGCGTGATTCCGGTAATGCGTTGGTGGTGACGGTTGAGGGTGATCGGGTGGACGTCGCTAAGCATAGCGTCGGACGCTGGCACTTCCACGCCATTGATGCTGACCTTAACTCGATGGAGGAGGTTGAGCGTTTCTTGTCGGAGCTGGATGAGCTGCCGGGAAAGACGCGCACCGCGGTGAAGTACAGCCTGCGCGGAACGCTGGGCCTGAATGCACAAGCACGCCTGGAGCAGGGCCTGGCGGATTTGGAAGAGGTCTTTGCCTCCCTGAAACCGCGGGAGAGGACGATGGATCTGCATCTGGCGCCGTCGGAGGAGGAATTGGGCGAGTTGAGTCTGAGCGGCTACGCGGCCGATGCACTGGCAGAGTTGCTCGAGGATCTGGACAACCCCACCGCCCGTGATGCGGCCAACCTGCTGTTTCGTCTCAGTGCGAAGGGAGCCTAAACCATGATGCAGCTACATTCTGTTGAACTGAAAAATGTCCGAGCTGTGGAACGCCTGGTGGTTTCGGATTTGCCGGAGACTGGCGTCGTGGTGATTGGCGGCCCGAACGAGGCCGGTAAGTCCACGCTCGTGGAGGCCATCGACTTTGTGCTGACGGAAAAGCACACGGCGGGCTCGAAGAAGATTAAGGCGCTTAAACCGGTGGGCCGTGACGTAGCGCCCGAGGTCACGCTGGAAGCGACCGTGGGGCCGTACCGTTTCCGCATCCACAAGAGGTGGTTGAAGAAGCGTGCCTCGGAATTGCAGGTGTTGTCTCCGCGCCCCGGGCAATGGACAGGTGCTGAGGCCGACAATGAGCTCGACCGTATCCTGAGCGAACACCTTGACCGCGCGCTGCTCGATGCGCTGTTTGTGCGCCAGGATGACCAGAATGAGGGCATCGCTGCAGTCGGCATTCCGTCTCTAACTGCCGCACTGGAAGAAGAAACCGGGGCGAGCGCTGTGGCTGAGGATTCCGAGCTACTCACGCGCATCGAAACTGAGTACACGCAGTACTACACCGCCAAGACGGATAAACCGGCAGGGGAGTACAAGGCTGCTATCGCGGCTTTAAAAGAGGCAGAGGAATCGCATGCCTCTGCTGAAGCCGCCCTGCGCGAGCTCGACGGTGTGGTGGAGCGCTACGAGGCTGCGGAGCTCAAACAGAACGAAGCTGAGGCCGCCCTGCCTGCTGCCGAAGAGGACTGCGCTCGCCTCGATGCAGATCTTGTCGCGGCACGCGCGGCTCAGGAGAAGGTGAGTGCTCAAGAGGCTGCCGTGACCCGCGCTGCGGAGGCCGTGACGCGTGCTCAGGAGGATGCCGAGCGCCGACAGGCCCTCGTGGAGGAGCACTCCCTCGCGGTCAAGGCCGCCGAGCGCGCTGCGGCGGTTCTGGTGCAGGCAACTGAACGCGCGGACACTGAAGCAGCTGCACGGGCGAAACTCGAAGAAGAACGCGCTGAGATACAGAAAACTTATGACGCAGTGCGTGAGGAGCGCCAGCGGGCTCGCCGTGCGCAGCAGCGCGCGGAGCACCAAGCGCTGGGTGCACGATTGAAAACGCTGGGCACCTTGGAGGAGGCGCTGGCGGTTCGCCGCCGTGAACTGGCCGCAGCACCCGCCATTGCAAACCTTGGTGCGCTAGAGGAAGCCGAACGTGAGGTCAGCATTCAGAAGCGCCTGCGCGCGGCCGCTGCCGCGAAGCTCTATGTCACCGGCTCCGGTGACATCTCGGTGGACGGTGAGCCTCTGGTTCTCGATCGCGGTAAGGAAACCCCGGTTGAACTGCACGATGGCACGATGGTGTGCATCGGCGAGGTCACTGCCCGCTATGCCGCCGCTGCCGGTGAATCCGGAGTCGATGGTGTGGAGAAAGCCCAAGCGGAGTTAGCCCGACTTCTGGACAACGTTGGCTGCGAAAGTGTCGAGGATGCTCGCGCTGCCCATGAGAAGCACCAGCAGCTCGCTACAGCGGTCGACAGCGCTTCCCGCGAACTGGCTGCTGCCCTGAGCGGTGACGATCTGGGCGAGCTCCGCGCACGCTTTGAAGCGAGTGCCGTTGAGGAATCAGAGCCGGCCTCTGACGGCGATGGCGAGCTGCGAGAGCTCGCCGTTGTGGAGAAGGAAGAAGAGGAGCTGCGCACTCAGCTC
This sequence comes from Corynebacterium sp. MSK218, assembly GCF_030232655.1. Lineage (NCBI taxonomy): Bacteria > Bacillati > Actinomycetota > Actinomycetes > Mycobacteriales > Corynebacteriaceae > Corynebacterium > Corynebacterium sp. MSK218. Next base: position 58,082 of record NZ_JASPGN010000009.1, on the reverse strand, counting down.
GACGAGCTGGAGCGTGCGTTGGCTCCCTACCGCGAGAACAAGGCTGGGGCAGCCCTCGACGTTGCTCAGGTCCGCGCCGACGAAGCCGAATCGCAGCGTGGCCTCAAGGCCCAGGCCCTTGCCGCCGCCCGCGAACAGCGTAGTGACGACGACGTTCATGCTGCTATAGAGAAGGCTCGTACCGCACAGGCCCACGAGGAAGCAGCCTTTAAAGAGATGTCGGGCGTGGATGTTGCCACCGCGGAAACCTTGGCACAAGGCGCAAGAACGCACGTCGAGTCGCTCAAAGCGGCTGTGTCTGATGCCAACGGTGAGAAACGCGAGCTTACTGGCCGCATTGAGATGTATTCCGGCGCTGCCGAGGCACTAGAAAGGGCCGCTGCCGAGCTGGAGATAGCCCGCGAACGCCACGCCGCCATCGAACGCCGGGCTGAGGCCGCCCGTTATCTGCGCATGCTCATGCTGCGCCACCGCGATGCCGCCCGCCAGCGCTATGCGGAGCCGTTCGTCACGGCACTCAATGGTTTGGCACGCACCGTCTTTGGCAACGACGTGGATTTCCACCTGTCAGAAGAACTCAAGGTAGAAACGCGCAGCCGCAATGGTGACACCGTGGATTTTGAGGGCCTATCCGGTGGTGCCAAGGAGCAGTTGGGAATTTTGACGCGGTTTGCCATCGCGCAGCTCGTTTCTGGGGATTCCGTGCCCATCATTATTGATGATGCATTGGGGTCTACCGATTCTTCCCGCCTGCAGCTCATGGCAGCGCTTTTCACTAAGGCAGGAAAGAATTCCCAGGTCATAGTGCTGACCTGTATGCCGCAGCGCTATTCCTGGGTTGGCGGGCGTACCGAATTGAGCATGGAAAAATTAAAAGAGCTGTAACCCCTAGGTGTAGGGTTGTTGTCATGACTGCGGAAACTCGATGGCTTAACGAAGACGAACAAGACCTGTGGCGTCACATCCTTGCCTGCATCCGCAAAATCAACCGCGGCATGGAGGAGACCCTCTTGGCCTGCGGAGATATCTCGATGTCTGAGTATTCCGTACTGGTGTCCCTCTCGGAGGCCCACAACCATCGGTTGCGCCTGCGCGAACTGTGCTCCGAGCTGGAGTGGGACCGCTCCCGCGCTTCACATCAAATCACGCGTATGGAAAAGCGTGGACTCGTGACCAAAGAAAAATGCGAAGGCGATGCTAGGGGAGTCGAGGTCGTTATCACGAAACTCGGCATTGAGCGCCTTCAAGCATCCGTACCGGAACACGTTGAGTCCGTTCGCCGAATGGTCTTTGACCACCTTGACCCCGCTGATGCCCCGGCGCTGATGCGTTTCTGTGAGGGAGTAGTAGCGGAGAATAACCTGCCCGGCTATAAGGATTTTGTCCCCGACGATCTCCTGCGCGGACGCCGCTCTTAAGACCGAGCAACACACGGGTACAGTGGGCTCGGACAGCATTCTCGCCAGGAGGTGAATCCCCACATCATGATGGGACAAGAACTTTTCGAGCACCCGGAACGCCAATACGCTCAGTACCGCATTGAAGCGCTGAAGGAGTTGAGCGCGCAGGTGGGCCCAGTCGAGGACGTCGACGAGCTCAGCGATGAGCAGGCCGCGGCTTTTGAGCAGGCTCTAGAACAGCACCCAGAAAGTGCTGTGACCTTTGATGAGCTTTCCCAGCAATGGATCGTTGGTGCTGAGGATGACATCAATCGCATGTTCCAGGACCGCGAAGAATTCATCGAGGCGTTGGAGAATAACGAGGATCCTGGGGTCTAGCTCACACACGGTGTCAAACTTCCGACGGATAGCGACGGAAAATCAGCGGATAACTACGGCAGGTACTGCATAACCTGCTAACATACTTTGTGTTAATGGGCGAGCGTCCCTCAGCCGTGGGGGAGATGACTCCAGCATGAGCTCCTCAGACAAGGGAGCTAAATGAAAGGATTGAACATGACCAATCAGCGTGATTTTGCTCAGGAACAGCGCGAGGCTGCCGCACGCGACAAGTCTGACGGTTGGGTATCCGTCTTCGTTCAGTGGATTCCCATGATGCTCATTTCCTTGGTTATCCTGACTGCCCTCTTCTTCGGCATGTATTACATCGAGCACGGCACCTTGGACATCACTCAGGAGATCGTGAACCCGTTCATCACTCAGTAGAAGACGAACGCGGCGGCTTCATCGTGTGAAACCGCCCCTCATACTCTTCACCCAAAGCCCTTGGCGCATTGCGCTAAGGGCTTTTGCGTTTTGCTCCACCGCCCGTGTTCGGATGCGACAAGTTCAAGACCAGTGTGGTTTCTCCACCCGCCACACTGACCGCGCATGGGTTAGGTTCCGTGCGCAGAAGCCGCAAAAACCTTGGGGTCTAATAGGAGAGGCCTGTGGGGAGGACGTAAGGAAGGTACCTTTTGGGCAAAACTACCCCCGCTAGAGGTAAAAACTTTCGCATGTATACTAGCGCGGGGATGCGGGGTAGGCCTAACCTCGGCACGGTAAGGCAAGTTGTCAATACAAGGAGTGCTGCCGTGCGCTATACCAACGGTAATTACGAAGCTTTTGCCCGCCCCCGCAAGCCCGAAGGCGCAGACGAAAAGACTGCGTGGATCCTCGGATCCGGTCTGGCTGGTCTTTCTGCCGCCGCCTTCCTCGTGCGCGATGCCCAGGTCCCGGGAGAAAACATCCACATTCTTGAGCAGTCTGACATCGCCGGTGGTGCTCTCGATGGCATCAAAGAGCCGGAGGATGGTTTTGTCATCCGCGGCGGCCGCGAGATGGAGAATCATTTTGAGTGCCTGTGGGACCTGTTCCGCTCCGTGCCATCGCTAGAAATCGACGACGCCAGCGTGCTCGATGAGTTCTACTGGCTCAACCTTGATGATCCCAACTACTCACTGCAGCGCGCCACTGTGAACCGCGGGCAGGACGCGAAGACCGAGGGCAAGTTCACGCTGAGCCGTAAGGCTCAGAAGGAGCTCATCAAGCTCTTCCTAGCTACGCGCGAAGAAGTGGAAAACGTCCGCATCAACGAGTGGTTCACTGAGGACTTCCTGGAATCCAACTTCTGGATGTACTGGCGCACGATGTTCGCCTTCGAGGAGTGGCACTCCGCTCTCGAGATGAAGCTCTACGTCCACCGCTTCATTCACCACATTGGCGGCCTGCCTGACTTTTCCGCGCTAAAGTTCACCAAGTACAACCAGTACGAATCCCTCGTGCTGCCGCTGACGAAGTACCTCCAGGATCACGGTGTGCAGTTCGAATACGGCACGCGTGTGACCGACGTGGACTTCCGTATCGCTAACGGTGAGAAGCAAGCTACCTATATCCACTGGGAAAAGAATGGTGAAGAGGGTGGGGTGGCCCTGACAGAAAACGACCTCGCCTTCCTTACCATCGGGTCTCTAGTGGAGAACTCCGACAACGGTAACCACCACCGCGCGGCCAAGCTCAACGAGGGCCCAGCGCCGGCGTGGGACCTCTGGCGCCGCATTGCCGCCAAGGATCCGTCGTTTGGCCGTCCCGATGTCTTCGGCAGCCACATTCCGGAGACCAAGTGGGAGTCATGCACGGTGACCACGTTGGATGAGCGCATCCCGCGCTACATCGAAAAGATTGCTAAGCGTGACCCGTTCTCCGGCAAAGTAGTCACCGGCGGCATTGTCACTGCTCGTGACTCCAGCTGGCTGATGTCTTGGACGGTCAACCGCCAGCCGCACTTCAAGAACCAGCCGGATGACCAGATTGTGGTCTGGGTCTACGCACTCTACTCCGACAAACCCGGTGACTACACGGGCAAGACCATTGAGGAATCCACCGGTGAGGAAATTACCCGTGAGTGGCTCTACCACCTGGGTGTGCCTGTTGATCAGATTGATGAAATGGCCGCCACGGGTGCGAAGGCCGTTCCGGTCATGATGCCCTACGTGACCGCGTTCTTCATGCCGCGCCAGGCCGGCGACCGCCCGGACGTCGTTCCGGAGGGCGCGAAGAACTTCGCGTTCATCGGCCAATTTGCTGAGTCCGCGCAGCGTGACTGCATCTTCACCACGGAGTACTCGGTGCGCACCCCGATGGAGGCCGTCTACACGCTCATGGACCTCGAGCGCGGAGTGCCGGAGGTCTTCAACTCCACCTTCGACGTGCGCGCGCTTCTCGACGCCACTGTGCAGCTCCGTGACGGCGAAGCCCTCGGCTCTGGCCGTGATACGAAGGCGGGCCGCTTCATGCGCAAGCACTTCCTGGACAAGGTCGAGGACAACGAGATTGGTGAATTACTCCACGAAGCCGGCTTACTCAAGCCGCGCTCCTAAGTAGTATCGAGGGCTATGAGTGACAACGTTTATGTGCGCTACCTCAATGGCCCTCTCCGGTGGCTCGGAATCATCGTTGGCATCGCTGTTGTGGCAGCGCTTGTACCAACGATGACCGATTCTAACTGGGTAGCCATACTTTTCGGTGCGCTGGTCATCGCAGCAACGCTGGCCTGTATTGCCATGCGGGTTAAGCTCGTTGTGCGCGACGACGGCGTAACGGCATCTGTCTTGGGTGTTTTCAAGAAGACGATGTCGCTCGACGACATTACCGGCGTGAGTGTCGGTCCGGAGACTGGGCTGAAAGAGGGCGCGGGTCCCCGTGTTGTCGATGGTTCAGGGGCCTATATCGTCTCAGGGCCCACCGTGCGTATTGAGCAAGGCGCCTCCTCTTTTATCGCCTCGGCGAAGAATCCAGAAGAAGTTGCTGCGGACATTCAGTCCCGACTGTCGTAGTGCCGCATCGTGGGAAAGCGAGGAAAATGAATCTTAGACGTTCCACTGCCGGCAAATCACCTCACAGTCATCAGGGCTCACATTAGGGCTCGCTTTCACAGCAATGGCAAACCGGCGGAACAGATCGTTATCGCTTTCGTGTGCAACGAACCGCGAGTCTCCTCGGTTGATGTCCTCTGGGCGAACTGAATGCACTTCGTTGCAATTTACAATCGAACGTATTCGAAGCAGAGAACTTTCTCCCGGTTCGATTAAGACGAGAGTAAGCGACGGGTCTTCCACAAAGTCTCTGTAGAGAGTCGAGATGATGGACTGAGTTTTCTCGACCTTGGACGTGGCATTTACCATTAGCAAATTTCCGTTGCTTGCTACTGCTAGGACGAAAAAGCAATGTTCGGTCGCTGATTCAAATGGAGGATTGCCCTGAAACCAAAAGGCGTAGCCGGGAAAAAGACGATCTGCGGGTTCTGAGCTACCTAGGAGCTCGGCGATTGTTGGCACGAGACACTTCTCTTACATCAGATTTAGACCGGTAGTGCTCGACAGCTCCGCTCTTTCTCTGTAAGCTTCTCGGGCAGCAGAGAGAATTTCCGCATCTTCGAGAAAATATGGGTCGACATCAGGATTTCTAAAAAAATCAAAATTATTGATTTTCACGGAAGTTGATGGATTCGCTCTGATACGGGCTTCCTGTGCGAGCCACTCTGGGTAGCGATGACTGATGTCATTGGCAAGTTCAAATCGCCCGAAACTGTTAAAAGTTCGAGAAGCTTTGAGAAGCATTGTCTGATCGACGAGAGACAAAGTACTGGTGCCAATTTCAGAAATTGGAACAATGTCATGGCCACGGATTTCGAAAGAGTTCTTCCAAAGCTCAACGTCTTCCGGAGCAGCCGTTGCATCCTGGTTAATTAGCCTGTAGGCAAAGGATGGTACCGGGCCCAGCTTCATGGCAGCGTAAAGGGGATCGGTGATTGTGTGACCGAACCTTCTCAAACTGTACCGGTCAGCAGCCCAAAGATTCTTGACAACCTTGAGACGCTTGTCGGCGTCCATGCCGCCCTCACTGATCAGTAGGTTAACGGCTTCGACTACTTTTCGTGCGTTTCGTGACGGGGTAGCCATCATTTAAATGCCCTCTCGGTCCCCCAGATTTGTGTTTCCCTTATAGTAGCACCCTGAATCGAACCTATTTCGCAGATCGCACAAGCCCCGGCAAAAAGTGCCCCTGACAACAGTGCCCCTGACAGGGATCGAACCTGCGACCTTCGGTACCGGAAACCGATGCTCTAATCCGCTGAGCTACAAGGGCATCGCTGGCGAAATGCCAACGATGCGATTCTAGCGCATTGGGGTGAGTGCCTAGAAATTGACTCGCGCAGTGAGTGGTCCTTCAGGGAGTGCGGCTGGTGAGGTGATGCGGTGAGGTGCTTACTGCTCGAAGTAGCCGGGGGCGTCGGTGGTGTTGATGTGGCCGGTGCGCAGGTACTCCATGACGATGTCATCGACGGCGCCGTTGCCGGTGGCGAACTGGCCGTGGCCAGGGCCATGCACGGTGACGACATGGGAGTGCATGGCATCCGCCATGCCGTGGAAATCGCTATACGGCGTGAGTGGGTCGCCGGTGGCTTGAAGCTGGAGGGGCGGGGTGGTGAGGCGGGAGCCGTCGAGAAGCACAGGCGTCGTTATAGGTTCGCGCCCGCCACAGAACTGTCCGGAGCGGAATTGGTTGTTCTGCACCGTGAACGGGTCTTTGGTGACGAATGCGGACCAGACAAACGCCGCGCCATAACCGAATTCGTGAGGCGAGTCTGTCTCATTGCACAGCACAAGGTTGGTGGTAAAGCCTTGCGCGCGGGCGGAGGGGTCCGTGGGGAGGGAGTCCGTGGGCTGAGTATTACCGAGGTCAATGGCCTCTATCCCAGCGATGTGGCGGGCTGCCTTTTCCCACGACGAGGGGTAAGGCAGGACTGATGCGGTGATGTGAAGCGTTGGGGAGTCGGATTGGCTGGCACCGAGGTTGCGGAGCTGGTCGAAGAGATTCGCCAGCTGGACCCGAAGTGGGTTCGTCGCGGTCATGACCTCAGCACCACGCTGGCCGGTAAAGGTTAGGGGAGCAGGCAGGTCTTCGGTTCTAGCAGCGGGTGGATGCGCAGTGGGGCGCACACCGGATTCGCCGGCAACCTTGTCTGCCCAGCGACCATATACCTGCAGGGGAGTTGTGCCCAGGTGGTAGGTGGCGTCGTTCGCTGCGATGTAGCCGAAGAAGTCAGCAAGAGCCTGGTTGGTTCCGCGTTGCTGGCTGGCGGCCTGTCGGTTGAGCGGCGCAGACGGGGTGTAACCGGAATCGAGGATGACGCGGTCGGTGTGCTCCGGAAAGAGAGTGGCGTAGGTGGAGGCCACCACGGTGCCGTAGGAGACGCCAGAGGCAATGATCTTTTCCGTGCCCAAGGCGGCGCGGACCTGCTCCCAATCACGGGCGACGTTTGCCGTGGTCATGGAATCGGCATAGCCAGGGAAGGACTGTTCGCAGGCATCGCGCATCAGCTGGCCAAAACGCGTGAGCTGGGCCGCTCCCTCGGCGCCCTCGACTACGGAGCTGTCACAGTCAAGAGGAGTTGAAAAGCGTAAACCCCGGGGCTGTACACCCACCATGTCGTAATGTGCGGTGAGTTCCTCGGGCCAGAGAAAACTAGAGACAGCGTTCAGGGCATCACCGCCGGGGCCACCAGGGTTGATGAAGATTGCGCCGTGGGACTGCGCGGTGGCGGGACGGCGCACGAATCCGACCTGGATGCTGCCGCGCTCGGGAGCATCGTAGAAAGTAGGTACGGTAATGTGACCGCACTCGGCGCCAGGTGCATCGACGTCCGCAGGGCATGGTACCCAATCGATGGCTGGGGTTCCTGCGGGCGCTGGGGTTGGTGAAGGGCCAGCAACGGTGTGTGGTGCGGCATTGGCTAGTGGGCTGGCTATGAGCCCCGCACAGGCGAGCAGTGCGGCGGCAAGCGTGGCGGTCACCGCGCGAGCTGAGCCGAAAACGTGAGAAAGGCGCATAACAGAACTCCTTGCCGGTCTGGCTACAGTTCTAGTTTATGCGCCTTGAGCAGTGCTTTTCTTAGTTTTGACCTCTGCGTGTGAGGCGATGTGCAACCTCACACGCAAGTTACGTGTCCTACTGGTTCTGGGGCTGCTCAGCCTTAGGCTGGTCGAAGAAGCCCGGGGCATCGGCGGTGTTGACTTCGCCGGTGCGCAGGTAGTTAACCACAATGTTGTCAACAGCCTTGTTGCCAACGGCGAAGTGGCCGTGGCCCGGACCATGGACGGTAACCACGCGGGACTGCATCGGGTCCGACAGTCCACGGAAGTGAGCGTACGGGGTCTGCGGGTCACCGGTGGACTGGATCTGCAGTGGCTTGGTAGCCAGGTTTGCACCGTTGACTGCTACCGGCTTGGTAATTGGGGCGCGGCCGCCGCAGCCGGAGCCAGAGGAGTACAGCGAGTTGAACAAGGTGAACGGATCCAGGGTGAAGTAGTTCGACCACAGGAAGTCCGGGATCTTGGTCGGATCCGACGGCGCAGTGTTCTCATTGCACATGATGATGTTCTGCATGCTCGTCGCATTCAAAACCGCCTGCTGAGCCTGCTTCGGGTCCTGCGGACCTTCCTTAGCTGCTTCCTCAAAGTTGATGGGCTCAATGCCGGCAATGTGCTTAGCCAGGGTCTCCCATGCCTCTGGGCGGGGAAGAAGGTCACGGGTGGTGTTCAGCGTAGGTGAGGTCACCTGAAGAGCCTGCGGGTTTCGAGCCTTGCCCACTAGGTGCTCTGCCTGCACGCGCAGCTGGCCGGTGGCGGTCATAATGTTTGCGCCTGGCTGGCCGGCGAACTCCAATCCCGGTGGGAGGTCACCAATCTGCGCATCCGGCGGAAGAACGGTGGGGCGCACGCCGGCCTCGGCAGCGACTACCTGGGACCAGCGCTCGTATGCCTTCAGCGGGGTTTTACCAGCGTGGTAGGTGGCGTCATTCTTAGCCATGTAGGTGAAGAAATCTTCCAGGGCATTTTCATAGCCTGCCTGCTGGGAGGCGAAGATTCCGTTCCAGGCCATGTTCGGGTTCATGCCGGAATCGAGCACCATCTTGTCGGTGTGCTGCGGGAACAAGGTGGCGTAGGTCGAGCCCAGGAAGGTGCCGTAGGACAGGCCAGCGATGTTGATGCGCTCTTCGCCGAGTGCCTGGCGCACGACCTCCCAGTCGCGGGCGGTGTTTTCGGTGGTGATGGAATCGGTGTAGCCAGGGGTGTTCTTTTCACAATCCTGACGGGTGATGGCGCCAATCTGCGTCAGCGCAACGATCGGGCTATCACCAGGGTTGCTTGCCGTGCAATTGACGGGCGCGGATTCACGCAAGCCACGCGGCTGCACGCCGATGATGTCGAACTCCTGCTCTACTTCTTTAGGCCATGCAGCATTGTTGACCCAGCCGTAGGCGTCACCGTTCGGACCACCCGGGTTGGTGAACAGGCTGCCTTTTCGTTCACCGGTTGCCTTCAGGCGGATAAAACCGACCTCAATGGTGCCCTTGTCCGGGGCATCGTAGTAGGTCGGTACGGTCACATGACCGCATTCGGCACGCTCGTGGTCAACCCCCTCTGGGCACTCTCCCCATGTGATGGCAGGCTGGTCAGCGTGGGCAACGGCGGGTACGGCAACTAGGCCGGCAGCGAGAGCTACAGGGCCTAGAACCGAGCCCAGAACGCGAGAAAGGCGCATAGAACAAGGCTCCTAAAATGGTGAGTAGGTACTCGCCTTATCCTATGCGCCATAGGTGATGACTGACAGCTAAGTCAGCATTAAGGAGGGGGAGTGGCTACCCCCGTTTACCTCACTACTTAACAATCACCACAATGAGATCGCGCGGACCGTGGACACCCTCCACACGGGTGAGCTCAATATCGGACGTCGCAGACGGGCCGGAAATCCAGGTGGCTGGGCGCTCCGGGTTCATGCGGGAGACAACCTCCGGGATGCCGTACACGATCTGGTCGTCGCGCACGATGCAGATGTGGCGGTCCGGAACCAGAGTCAGGGCACGGCGGCCACACAGCTCGTTGGACTCCAAGACGATGGTGCCGGTCTGTGCCGAGGTGACGTGGGACTCGGTAAGCACCGCGTCAACGTCGTTCAGCTCGCGCGGATCCTTGGCATTGTCATCCGGGTTGGTGGTGCCCTCGAAACCGTTGAGCAGGCCGGTATCGATACCAGGCGCGTAGGTAACGGTGGAGCAGCCACGGTCCTTCAGGATGGCCACGATGGTGGAATTCAGCCCAGCCTCATCGGTGACGTGGACGTCAGCCTTGTAGTCCTCGAGGCGGTCGACGAGCATGTCGCGCAGTTCATCGTCACTCAGCGTGCCCTCACGCTGGTACTCACGCGGAACCTCGACGTGGTCCGGCAATCCGGCCTGCTTCTGAGCAGAAGAGATACGCTTCAGAATCTCTTCCTTGGCGGCGCTGTTCTTGATGGTCACTTGATGCCCTCCTTCTTGGCTTGGGCGAGGAGTTCTTGGGCTTCGTCAGAGTTGAACCACTGACGGAAGGACTTCTTAGGCGGAACGGCAGTATCGCGTACATCGGACCAACCGGACATGAACAGCGGCAGCTTGTCGATGACACCGTTGAAACCACCGAGGACGCGACCCAGAGCCACCATGTGGGTGACCTGGTTCCACACCTTCGGGTTGCTCCACAGCAGCTGAGGAACCTTGAAGATCTTCTCCTCAATCGGCGGGGTAGCGTTGGTGACCTTCTGGTGGCGGTTTTCCAGAATGACCTGGGAGAGCGGGATGCGTACCGGGCAGACCTCGTCGCAACGGCCACACAGCGAGCAGGCATAGGGCAAGCTTGCCGACGGATCATTGTGGTCCTTCATGCCAGTCAACTGCGGCGTCAGGGAGATACCAATCGGGCCCGGGTAGACGGAGCCGTAGGCGTGGCCACCGGCGCGCTCGTACACCGGGCAGACGTTAAGGCACGCGGAGCAGCGGATGCACTTGAGCGCCTGGCTGCCCACCGGGGAGGACAGGGCAGCGGTGCGGCCGTTGTCCAGGAGAACCAGGTGGAAGTTCTGCGGGCCGTCACCTTCGGTCACGCCGGACCACATCGAGGTGTACGGGTTCATGCGCTCAGCGGTGGAGGAGCGCGGCAGCAGCTGCAGGAAGACCTCAAGGTCCTGGAAAGTTGGGACGAGCTTCTCAATACCCATGACGGTAATGAGGGTCTCCGGCAGGGTCAGGCACATACGGCCGTTGCCCTCGGATTCCACGATGTTGACGGTGCCAGTCTCAGCCACACCGAAGTTTGCGCCGGAGATGGCAACCTTGGCCTTCATGAACTGCTCGCGCAGGAACTGGCGGGATGCCTCAGCAAGCTCAGCAGGCTCGGCCTTGAGGGAGTCATCGGTATTCGGCATCTTGTTGACGAAGATGTCACGGATTTCCGCGCGGTTACGGTGGATGGCCGGGACCAGAATGTGAGACGGCTTATCCTCACCCAGCTGGACAATGAGCTCAGCCAGGTCGGTCTCGCGGGCGTGGATGCCAGCTTCTTCGAGGTGCTCGTTGAGCGCGATTTCCTGGGTAGCCATGGACTTGACCTTGACCACGTCGGTCTCGCCGGTCTCCCGAATGAGGCCCTCGATGATCTCGTTGGCTTCCTTGGCGTCACGGGCCCAGTGCACGATGCCGCCGCGCTTGGTCACCTGCTCCTCAAACTGGAGGAGGAGCTCGCTCATGCGGGCGCCGACGTCCTCCTTGAGGGCGGAACCAGCGTCACGCAGCTGCTCCCAGTCCGGTGTCTCATCGACAGCGCCCTGGCGCTTATTACGAATGGAGGTGGTGGCGTGGTGCAGGTTGCGGCGCTGGGTAGCGTTGTTGAGACCCACGTGTGCCAGCGGCACAAAAGCCTTGGAACCGCGCAGGTTGCCGTAGCCTTCAGGCGCGCGCGGCGGGGTGGTGTCGAGGAAGGAAGTCATTAGAGCATCTTCTCCTTAGAGTAGGCCGCAGACTCCGGGGTCCACGGGTGTTCCTTGGTGGAGGCGAGGATCTCAGCCAGGTGAATGGCGCGCACACCAGCTCGCTGACGGGACAGTGCACCACCGATGTTCATGAGGCAGGAAGAGTCACCACCGGTGACGAACTCTGCATCAGTTTCGCGGACGTGGCGGGTCTTGTCACCGACCATGGCCGCAGAGACCTCGGCGTTCTTGAGGGCGAATGTGCCGCCGAAGCCGCAGCATTCTTCCTTGTTAGGAAGCTCCACTAAGTCGATTCCCTCAACCGCCTGCAGTAGCTGGTAGGGGCGGTCACCAAGCTTGAGGAAGCGCAGGCCGTGGCAGGAAGGGTGGTAGGTCACGCGGTGCGGGAAGAATGCTCCCACGTTGGTCACGCCGGCGACGTCCACGAGGAACTCTGGCAGGTCCAGGGTCTTTTCCGTGGTCTTCTTAGCGCCATCGACATCAGCGGCGGTACCAAAGCGTTGAGCAATCATCGTGTGCTGCTCGCGCACTGCACCCACACAGGAGCCGGAGGCGGAAACCACGTAATCGATGGACGGATCAGCGAAGGCGTCCGCGTAGGAGCGGATCATGCCTAGGGTTTCCTTCTGATAACCGGTGTTGATGTGCATCTGACCGCAGCAGGTCTGCTCTTCAGGGAAGACCACGTCATAGCCCAGACGGGACAGGACGAGGGCCGTGGCCTTGTGCGCATCGGGGAACAGAGAGTCACCGATACAGGTGGAAAACAATGCTATTCGCATTAGTGTTGCGCTCCTTATCTGCCCCGCACGCCCTCTGCCGTCTTCATGGAGAAAACCTGCACGTAGAAAACAGAGCCGCGCAGAACATGTGCCTACAGGTATAGGCAGAATCCTACCGTGGAAAATCAGTTTTCTCGACACGAAAAATTCCCACTACCTGGCACTTTAACGCAACATTAATGTTGTGAATTTCTTACGTGCATAGATGCTGACACATCAGCCGCCGAGCAGTAAGGACTACTCAGCGGCTGGAGGAGCGGGTGCGCCCGAATCCGGGGGCATACGTTCTAAGGGGTGCGCGATGCGCCGACCAATTTCTACGGAACGAGGACGCGGTTCTACGGGACCAGGAAGCCTAGAACGTTGGTCATGAGGAAGACGATGATGCAGACGACGGCAAGGAAGGCTACGGAGTAGCCCACGACGGCTTTGAAGATGCGGGACTCCTCGCCTTCCATTTTCACTGCGGTAGCGGCAATGGCCAGGGACTGTGGGGAAATCATCTTGCCCACAACGCCACCCGAGGTATTGGCGGCCAACATCAGGTCCGGGTTGACGCCGATGCGCTCGGCGGCGGTGACCTGCAGGTTGGCAAAGAGCGCGTTGGCGGAGGTATCGGAACCCGTCACGGCGGTACCAATCCATCCCAGAACCGGGGAGAAGAGTGCGAAGATGCCGCCAACGGAGGCCACAAACTGGCCAATGGAAATGGTCTGACCGGAGTAGTTCATGGTGTAGGCCAGCGCCAGAACCAGGATGATAGTCAGCGCGGAGAACTTCATGCGGTTGATAACTTCGCCGAACTTCGTCAGCGGCGCGGAGGCTTCCAGCGTGTAGCGGCCGTTTTCGTTGAAAGCCATGTAGATGATGCCGGAGATGAGTAGCAGAGTGCCCGGGTTGCCCAGCACGTTGAACTTAAAGGCGGTGTCCATGGCGTTTCCGTCGGCGTCGATAATGGTGCCGTCGAGAAGCGGCCAGGCGATGTTGAGCTGGATGAAACCGAAGATGGCCGGCCATGCAGTGGCCACGGCGAAGACGGCGGTCACCACGGCGTAGGGCAGCAGCGCCATCCAGATGCGGCGGCCGTTGAGGTCAGAGACCTCCTCCTGAGCGGGCAGCTCCATGCGCTCGCGCAGGCTGTCCACGCCCTTGGGCTTCCACACGCGGAGGAAGAGGAAGCCCGCGCCCAGGGAGACAATGCAGGCCACGACGTTGGTGAGCTGGTATGCAAAGAACGTGGCGGCGGCCCACTGCGCGATGGCGAAGGACACACCAATGACCGCTGCGGCAGGGCCGGCCTCCTTGACGCCACGCATGCCGTCGAGGATAAAGAGGATGAAGAAGGGCACGACCGCCGCGATGAGCAGCACCTGCAAGGAGATGAGGCTGGCGATGTCCGCGGTCTGCTCGGCGGTACGACCACCCACGGAACCGGCGGTGGTGACCGGGATACCCACGGCACCGAAGGCCACCGGTGCGGTGTTCGCAATCAACACGGTGGTGGCAGCCTTCAACGGCTTCACACCCAAAGCCAAGATCATCGTGGCGGTAATAGCCACCGGTGCACCGAAGCCGGCAAGGGCCTCCAGCAGGCCACCGAAACAGAAAGCAATGAGGATGGCCTGGATGCGAATATCGCCATCACCCAGCAAGTCAAAGGTCTTGCGCAGGTCCTCGAAGCGTCCGGAAGACACGGTCACTTCGTAGAACCAAATGGCGGTGATGATGACCCAGACGATGGGGAAGAGGCCGAAGAGGCCGCCGCGCAGCGCGGAGGACAGTGCCATATCGGCCGGCATGCCGATGCCGAAGATGGCGATGAGAAGCGCCACGAGAAGTGCGACTGCACCCGAGGTGTGAGCGCGGGCTTTCAGGCCCAGCAGCATGATGAAGAACGCGATCAGCGGCAGGGTAGAGACCGCTGCGGTGGCTCCCACGCTGCCAGCAATGGCATCGGTGGTGATGTTAAAGGTTGACATAAAGCTCAATTCACAGTGTTTCTCGTACCTCCTCCGGGTACTGCCTGCCCCACTGAGAGGCAGTGACCTGTATGAAGGAGGAGGTGCGAGGCGATGGAACGATACAGTTAGCGTGTTTAGCGTAGAACCTCACACCCAGATGTGCCGCATTGTTCACCTGATGGGGGTGAGTGAGCTTCCTAACGCTTGGGCTTCCCAGGTGCGCGAGAGACCTGATAGTGCCTCCCAGCGGCAAGGACGATAGACTTTGGCCCTATGAATCCTGAAGATCTTTCCGCCCTGATCAAAGAAACCGCTGCGGCCGTCCTTACCGAACACGAGCTGGACGCATCCGTCCTACCGGAGACCGTGACCGTCGAGCGCCCGCGTAACCCGGAGCACGGCGACTACGCCACGAACCTGGCCCTCCAGGTGGCCAAGAAGGCGGGCACCCAGCCGCGCGAGTTGGCGCAGTGGCTTGCCGACGCCCTCGCAGGCAACGACGCCATTGATGAGGCCTCCATCGCTGGCCCAGGTTTCCTTAATATCCGCCTAGCTGCTGCGGCCCAGGGCGCGATTGTCTCCCAGGTGCTCGCTGCCGGCGCGGAGTTTGGCCGTAACGACACGTATGCGGGCAAGAAGATCAACCTAGAGTTCGTCTCCGCGAACCCGACTGGCCCCATCCACCTCGGCGGTACTCGCTGGGCAGCAGTGGGCGATTCGCTCGGCCGCGTGCTCGAGGCCTCTGGCGCGGACGTGACCCGCGAGTATTACTTCAACGATCACGGCGGCCAGATCGACCGTTTTGCCCGCTCCCTCGTGGCTGCCGCGAAGGGTGAGCCGACTCCGGAGGATGGCTACGGTGGCGATTACATCAAGGACATTGCCCAGGGCGTGCTCAAGACGAACCCGGCAGCCCTCGAAGGCAGCGATGCCGAAGTGCAGGAGAATTTCCGTGCCGACGGCGTGGAAATGATGTTCGCCCACATTAAGGACTCTCTCCACGAGTTCGGAGTCGACTTCGACGTCTACTTCCATGAGAACTCCCTGTTCGAGTCCGGCGCTGTGGACAAGGCCATCCAGACGCTCAAGGACAACGGCAACCTGTACGAGTCCGACGGCGCGTGGTGGCTCAAGTCCAGCGAATACGGCGATGACAAGGACCGCGTGGTTATCAAGTCTGATGGCGATGCCGCCTACATCGCCGGTGATATCGCCTACGTTGCGGACAAGTTCGACCGCGGCCACGACCTGGCTATCTACATGTTGGGCGCGGATCACCACGGCTACATCGCTCGCCTGCGTGCTTCTGCCCAGGCGCTGGGCTATGACCCGGAGTCCGTGGAGGTGCTCATCGGCCAGATGGTGAACCTGCTGCGTGACGGCAAGGCCGTCAAGATGTCCAAGCGTGCCGGTACTGTCATTACCCTCGATGACCTCGTCGAAGCCATCGGTGTGGACGGCGCGCGCTACTCGCTCGTGCGTTCTTCCGTCGACTCCACCCTGGACATTGACCTGGGCCTGTGGGCCTCCCAGTCCGCGGATAACCCGGTGTACTACGTCCAGTATGGCCATGCCCGCATCTGCTCTATCCTGCGGAAGGCAGCGGACCTGGGTCTGGATACTGCGGCGCTTGGCGACGCCTCCCTCGACCTCCTCACCCACGACAAGGAAGGCGACCTCATTCGTACCTTGGGCGAGTTCCCCGAGGTTGTGGCCACCGCAGCGACCCTGCGCGAGCCGCACCGCATTGCGCGCTACGCCGAGGAGCTTGCGGCCGTCTTCCACCGCTTCTATGACCAGTGCCAGGTCCTTCCGAAGGCAGACGAGGAGACCGAGCCTATTCACCTCGCTCGCTTGGCACTGGCCAGCGCTACCCGCCAGGTCATGGCCAATGCCTTGACCATGGTGGGCGTGAGCGCGCCGGAGAAGATGTAAGAATGGCGGATTTCAATTCTCTTCCCTCTCACGTCTGGCCCCGCAATGCGTCGCGCGGCTCCGACGGCGTGGTGTCCATCGCCGGCGTCAAGCTCACCGAGCTGGCAGAAGAATATGGCACTCCGCTCTACGTCTTCGATGAACAGGATTTCCGCTCGCGCTGCCGCGATATGGCCAAAGCTTTCGGTGGGCCCGACCATGTGCACTACGCCTCCAAGGCGTTCATTACCAAGCGCATTGTGCGCTGGGTCGATGAGGAGGGCCTGTGTCTTGATGTGGCCTCACTCAATGAGGCCAAGCTGGCGCTGGCCGCGGGCTTTCCGCCGGAACGTATGACCGCGCATGGCAACAACAAGGAAGATGAATACCTTGAGCTGTGCGTCGAGAATGGCATCGGCCACGTCGTCCTCGATAACGAGGAGGAGCTCTCCCGCCTCAACGGCATTGCTGCGGCAGCAGGACGTATACAGCCGGTGATGATCCGCGTCAAGCCTGGTGTTGACGCACACACGCACGAATTCATCGCTACCGCTCACGAGGATCAGAAGTTCGGCATTTCGCTCTCTACCGGCGCTGCCTTCACGGCTGCCAGCAAGGTGCTCGAATCCGCCAACCTTAAACTGGCTGGCCTGCACTGTCACGTTGGCTCTTCGGTCTTCAATGCGGATGGCTTCAAGCTGGCCGCCGAGCGCGTGCTCAGCCTGTACAAGCGTATTCACTCTGAGCTCGGTGTAGCGCTCGAGGAGCTGGATCTGGGCGGCGGCTTTGGCATTCCATATATGGAATACGAGGAAGCACTGGATGTGGCCACCTTGGCCAAGGACCTCCTGGAGGCCGTCGAGCGCACCGCTACCGAGCTCGGAATCACGCCGCCCTTCGTCCTTGTGGAGCCCGGCCGCTCCCTGGTGGGGGCGTCCGCCGTGACGCTTTACCGCGTCGGCACCGTCAAGGATGTCGAAACCGGCAAGGCGGATCTACCGATGCGCCGCTACCTGTCGGTCGACGGCGGCATGTCGGACAATATCCGCCCAGCACTCTATGGTTCGGACTATGACGTGCGCGTGGTCAACCGCCGCACGCAGGGCGAGCCGGTGGACTCCCGCATCGTGGGTTTCCACTGCGAGTCGGGCGATATTCTCGTCGACGAGCGCCGATTCCCCTCTGATATTACGACAGGGGACATCCTCGCCTTCGCCACGACCGGCGCCTATCAATACATGATGGCGTCTCGCTACAACGGTGCGCTGCGTCCAGCAGTCGTGTCCGTGCGCGATGGGCAGCACCGCCTCATGCTGCGGCGAGAGACCATCGATGACTTGCTGGCGCTGGACGTCGATTAGCACTGCGGCACCATTTCATTCAAGGGGATGGTGCCGGTCGCGGGGGCACTTCCCAGCGCCTGCATGGAAATAGACAGCTCGTTCTGTATAGTGATGGGCTGTCACGTAAGAACCACACGTAACTTCGCAAAGGGACACCATGACGACGACGAACCGCACCGCTAAGCCCGAAGGCGAGCCCGTAGGAATCGCCCTGCTGGGATTCGGCACCGTAGGCGCCGAGGTTTTCCGCCTCGTGCAGGAAAACGCTAATGCTTTTGCCCATCGTATTGGCGGCCCCGTGGAGATCCGCGGCGTGGCCGTCCACAACAAGAACAAACTGCGCCCGGGCGTGCCCCAGGACTTGCTGACTGATGACGCTAAGGCCCTCGTCCTCCGCGAGGACATCGACCTCGTCGTCGAAGTCATCGGCGGAATCGACTTCCCGCGCGAGCTCGTCCTCGCCGCACTCAACGCCGGCAAGTCCGTGGTCACTGCCAATAAGGCCCTGGTGGCCGCACATGCTGATGAGCTGGCTGAGGCTGCCGACCGCGCCGGCGTGGACCTCTACTTTGAGGCAGCCGTGGCCGCTGCCATTCCGGTGGTGGGCGCCCTGCGCCGCTCCCTGGCTGGTGATCAGATTCAGCGCATCTCCGGCATCGTTAACGGCACCACCAACTTCATCCTTGATGCCATGGAGTCCACCGGCGCCTCCTACGAGGATGCACTGGCAGAAGCCACCCGTCTGGGCTACGCGGAGGCTGACCCCACCGCGGACGTTGAGGGACACGACGCCGCTTCCAAGGCAGCCATCCTCGCCTCCCTGGGCTTCTATACTCGCCTGACCTTTGACGATGTCTACTGCGAGGGCATTTCCAAGGTCACCGCTGAGGACATCAAGGCCGCTAACCAGGCTGGCTACTCCATTAAGCTGCTCGCCATTTGTGAGCGCCTCGTGGACGAGGAGAGCGGTGCGGAGTCCGTCAACGCTCGCGTGCACCCGACCCTCGTGCCCAAGGACCACCCGCTGGCTTCCGTCAGCCAGTCCTACAACGCCATTTTCGTCGAGTCGGAAGCTGCAGGATCTCTTATGTTCTACGGTAACGGTGCCGGTGGTAACCCGACTGCTTCGGCGGTCCTCGGTGACGTCGTGGGCGCTGCCCGCAACATTGTTCACGGCGGCCGCGCCCCGGGGGAGAACACCTACGCCAACCTGCCCATCGCTGAGTTTGGTGAGGTGGAGACCCGCTACCACGTAGACATGGAGGTGGATGACCGCACCGGCGTGCTGTCAGTCATCTCTGGCGTCTTTGCCCGCCATGGTGTTTCCCTGCGCACCGTGCGCCAGGAAGATGGTGAGGAGACCGCTCGCCTCATCGTGGTCACCCACGCTGCGAAGGAAGCGGTGCTTGAGGACATCGTCGCCGCCCTCGGCGAGCTCGACGAGGTCAAGGCCGTCCACTCTGTTATCCGCTTAGGCGTCTAGGAGTTTGCCATGAGCATCGACATCGAAGTGGGCACGAAGGTCACCGTCAAGGTACCGGCTTCCTCGGCCAATCTGGGTCCAGGCTACGACACCCTGGGTATTGCGCTGAGCCTTTACGACACCGTGGAGGTCGAGGTCATCCGCTCTGGCCTGGAGGTGGAGATCTTCGGCGAAGGCGCCGACGATCTGCCGCGAGATGACTCTCACCTCGTGGTGAAGGCGATTCGCTCGGCACTTAAGGCGGCTGATGCCGAGGTTTCCGGCTTGCGCGTGGTGTGCAACAACAACATCCCGCAGTCCCGCGGCCTGGGTTCTTCTGCTTCTGCCGCCGTAGCTGGCGTCGCTGCGGGTAACGGCCTGGCTGGTTCGCCGCTGTCAGAAGAGCAGGTGGTGCAGCTGTCCTCGGCCTTCGAAGGTCACCCGGATAATGCCGCGGCCTCCGTATTGGGCAATGCGGTGGTCTCTTGGACCACCGTGCCTGTCGATGGTCGCTCCTTGCCCGAATACCGTGCTGCGACTCTCGACGTCCACGAGTCCATCAAGGCCACTGCACTGGTGCCGGATTTCCATGCGTCGACGCAGGCCGTGCGCCGCGTGCTTCCTTCCCATGTCACGCACGGCGATGCCGCCTTCAACGTCTCCCGCACAGCAGTCAACGTTGCGGCTTTGACCTCTTACCCGGAACTACTCTGGGAAGGTACGCGCGACCGCCTACACCAGCCTTACCGCGCAGACGTCCTGCCGGTGACCGCTGAGTGGGTTAACCGTCTGCGCAACCGTGACTACGCGGCCTACCTCTCCGGTGCTGGCCCCACCGTCATGGTGTTGCACACCGAGCCCATTGAGGAATCCATCCTGGATGAGGCCCGTGAGCAGGGACTGCGCGTACTTGAGCTGGAGGTCGCTGGACCGGTGACCGTCGAGCGCGGCTAGCCTAGCTAGCTGGATTTTTCCACGTTGATCCGGCACACTCCGTTGCCGGACTTGGGAATGAGCTTGAGGTTTAGACGCCCGCCGGAATCGGCAGCCGCCTGCTCCAAGAAGCCATCGTGGATGGCGCAGACGAAGGGGGAGGGCTCTACTCCGGCGGTCACAAACGGGCAGGCGTGCAGCTCCACATCGGTGCGGCCCTCCTGGTCGAATTGCTCGGCCGAGGTTACTGGGTCAAAGCCCATTTCGCGCATCATCCGGTGCAGCGAGCCGAGCGCTTCAGCACCATGGCTGCTGGCAGCGGTCTTCGCCCACTCGCGGCCAAGCTCCCGCGCCTGCTCTGAGGAATAATCATTGAGCTGCTCCTTAGCCGCCAGGGCTTTAATCAACACACTGATCAGCGTGACGTACTCCTCCGCGACCGAACGGTTGTCCGGCACCCGTACTTGGAAGATCAGGGAGGGGCGCCCGCGCCCTTGGGCCGGGGCGGTGACTACTCGCACCGCGCCGGCGTTGACGAGTTCATCCAGATGCCCGCGCGCGGTGTTGACATGCATGCCCATTTTCTTAGCAATCTCTGCGGCCCGTGCTCCTTGCGGAAACTTCTGCAAAACCGAGAGGACTTCGCGCTGCTTGGGGGAGAGCTTCATCGTGTCGGGAAAGAGCTCGGTCGATGAGCGAGGACTTTGTGTAGAAAATGTGGACATGGACTGTAGCTCCTTGATTAACGCTACGAGGATCCTACATCCAGACCGCTGTTTTTCTACTATTGCGGTCAGTACATATACCGAGATCTTCCTCACGACATGGGTAAATACACTGGATTAAGTACGGGTGTAGACCGTGAGGGCGCTGGCGTCGAGGGCCACGGGCACCACCTGGCCGGGAGCGTTTCTACGCGCTGGCTGGCCCACCGTGACTCGCTGGCCGTCAATATCAACGAGGGTAGTGCTTCCCAAATCAGCCACAATGGTGGCGCTCAAACTGGTGGCGCCCTGCGCGCCAATGGGGTCGAAGCACAGCGCGGTTTGAGGGAAGGCCGCCCAGTGTTCGCCGTTGCGGTCTGGAGCAAACGTGTCTCCTCTGAAGGAACCGCGCAGTACATTAACGCCCGCTAGTTCTGCCATGAAGCGGGTGGTAGGTTGCTCCAGTAGGCGGTCTGCAGGGCCTTGGGAGACGATGTCGCCGGCTTCCATCACTGCGATGTCGTCTGCCAGCGTGGTGAGGTCCACGCGGCTGTGGGTGACGATGACCGTGGTACGGTCAGCGGCCGAGATACGCAGGAGATGGCGCCACCGCGCGGCGGATTCGACGTCCATGGCGGCAAAGGGCTCGTCCACAATCAATACCTCGGGACGAGTGGCAAGCGCGCGCAGTAGGGCGACCTGCGCGGCTTGTCCGCCGGAAAGCTCGGAGACATGCCCGAGCTCCTGCAATCCGGATGCGCTCAGAAGTTCCTGTGTGCGTCCTGCGTCCATGGTCACCATGGTCAAAGCTTGTGCCACGGTGGCGGTGGGCGGTAGCCCGGGGTCCTGGGAGAGCATGACCACGCGCTCGGCGTTAGTTTGTGCTCCTTGCAAGCGCCCGCTAATAAAGCGCATCAGCGTGGTCTTGCCGGCGCCGTTGGGGCCAACCACCGCGGTCACGCGCCCGCCACGGAACGTTGTGGTGGTGTTGTCGACCGTTACGGAAAGCTCGTGGGCAGGCTCCGGCGGGGCGGTTGCTGAGCGAAGCGTATCCGGGTCCATCGGTTGCAGAGCGTGAACAGCTTGTTCGCGGCGCCGGCGCAGCAGCAGGGGCATCCCGGCAGCGGTGAGCGTGAGGATGGCTATCCCAATTAGTATCGCCGACAGAGCGTAGGCATTGTCCGCGCTTACCTCCCGTTCAAGGTAGATGCCGCTCGGCATGGTCCGAGTAGAACCAGGCAGGGAACCGGCGAAGGTGATTGTCGTTCCAAATTCACCTAGTGAGCGAGCGAAAGCGAGCGCACCGCCAGTAAGCACGGCCGGAAGGATAGCGGGGAGGATGATGCGCCGAAGGATGGTCCCTGAACTCAGGCCAATGCCCCGCGCGCTGGCCACGACTTCGGGGTCGAGCTGCCGCAGTGCGGAGTCTACCGCCACAACTACGAAGGGGAGGGTGACAAATAGATGAGCGGCCACGACGCCGGGGAAGGCAAAAGATATGTGCAGCCCTGCTTGCTCCAATGCCGGGCCAAGCAGTCCGCGGCGCCCGAGCAGCGCGGTAAGGGCCAAGCCGCCCACCACAGGAGGCATGGCCAAAGGAAGGTAGACCACCAGTCGCACAAGGTGAGACACGCGGCGCAGCTGCTGGAGCCACAGAGCCAGGCAGGTGCCTAGGAACGTGGACAGAACGGTAGACAATACCGCTGCGGACAGACTGACCCGGAGGAGGTCATGGGTCGCCGGAGCACTCAGCGTGTCTGAGAGCTTCGGCCACGGTACCCGCACTCCAAGGGCGAGGACAGGGGCGAGGATGTAGATCGCGGCGAGCGCGCCGGCGACGATGACCGGCCATGTTGTCCGCGGGTGCTGCTCGCGCAAAATCGCGCGTGACACTTAGTTCACCGGGGTGAAGCCGAACTTTTCCCATGTGCTGTCAAAATCCGACTCGAGGAGAGAGAGGACCTCTTGGGCTTCCTCATGTCGGGGCGAATCAGACACGACCGCGCCCATGATCTCGTTACGGAAGTCTTCCGCGTGGTCGAGCGGGATGGCTTCGACGTCTTCGTTAGCAGCGGCGTCGGTGGAATAGACCCACCCGGCGTCTGCCTCGCCGGAGGCGACCTTACCCAGGACATCAGCTACCTGCCCCTCCAGGGAGGAGGCATGCAGGTCCCAGTTGTTGGCCTCCATGATGCGTGTGGAGATGGCACCGCAGGGCACGCTGGGATCGCAAAGAACCAAGCGAGCGGAGGAATCCAGGTCTGCCGCGGAGCGCAGACCTAAAGGATTGCCCTTCGGCACCACCATGACCATGACGTTGCTCGCGAGGGCCACGGGGGCATCAACGTTTCCCTGAGCGGTTGCGTCATCCATGGTCTCGCGAGAGGCAGTAAGGAGCAGATCTGCGGGCGCTCCTTCATTGATCTGTTGAACGAGCGCGGAAGAGCCGCCATTGTTGAAGGCCAGCGGAGTTTCAGAAGCGCTGGAGAGGTCGTCATTGAGCACGCGCGTGGAGGACGCTGCAAATACCTGCAATGGCTCGTCGGAGCTGGAGGTGCAGCCAGCGACAGTCAGCGCGGCGGCAAGGACGGGGACGGCAATCTTGAGAAGGCGCATGTTCAGTCAGCTTACGGGAGTTCTACGCGGTTCGCGTGAATTTAATATGTACTTCCTTTGGTTCCTTCTTGAGGTACTCACGCGTGAAGGACTCCTCCCGCTGGTCCACCTCCTTGAGCAGCGGAAGCGGGTCGTGGGGAGCAATGAGAATCATGGATTCGCCCACGTTGAGGGTGCCCAGCGCTCCGTGGATGGCACCGTGGCGCACTGCGTGAGGGATTTCGGAGGCGTTGAGGGTGGGGATGTCGTGGCCCTTGGAGGCGTCAACAAGCGGCAAGTTCATTCGGGTTATCCCTTTCGAGTTCTAGGGCGGCGGGCGTTGCTGCCCGTGCCATCAATTTACTACGATTATATCCGTGCAAATAAAAATGTCAGATATGTCTCTGCGTGATGTCTCGCTGGCTTCGCGCCGGCGCTGGCACACCATTGCTTTCAGCCTCGTCGCGTTCTGGATCGCAGTGGGCGTGGGAATCGCAGTGGCGAATTTTTGGGGAGCACCCGTGGTGTGGTGGGACCTCATCCACCCATTCACCCTCGGCGCGCTGACCACCGCCATTCTGGTTTTCAGCACCCACTTCACGGAGGCGCTGACCCGCACCCCGGCCACAGGGTTCCTCGGGGTGGGCGCGCGGGTGGGGCTGGTTCAGGTGGGGCTGGTTCTTCTACTCGTTGATCGCGCAGGCTACGACTGGGGCGTGCTTGCGGATATCGGCTCCGCTTTCGTCATCGCTGCCGTTGCGTGGCACCTGTGGGCGCTGTGGGGCAAGCTCCGTGGGTCATTGTCTGGTTCCTTCGCCGTCACCGTGCCCTTTTATCTGGCTGCGGCCTGCTTCATGGTTCTCTCGGTGCTCGTGGTCATCCTTGCTGCGCACGGGGTGGGAAACTACTCGTTATTGGTGGCAGCGCACTCACGCGGGATGGTGTGGGGCTTTGCCTTGCTTACCATCCTGGGCACGGTCATCACGCTTGTGCCGACGTTTACCCGGACCCCCATTTCCTCGGTGGCCCGGGCGCGGTGCAGCCGGGCTTTGGCAGTGCATTGCGTGGGCCTGGCGGCGGCCATGCTTGCCGACGCCTCCGGGCTCACCCGCGCCGCCGGCATGGCACAGCTGCTCACGGTGCTCGCTGCCGTGCTCATCATCCAGCCCGTGCTTGCCAGCGCTCTTGGCGGCGAAAAGACGACGGCAAGCGTGTCCGCGATGGCAGGCCTGGTGTGGATGGTGGCGCTCTGCGCCGGTGATGCCGCCGCTACCGTCGCAGGGGCCTACCCGCGTGCGGTTACCTTGCTGCTCATGCCAGCGTTCGTTGGTGCCGGCCTGTTGCAGCTCGTAACCGGGGTGCTTCACCACATGCTGCCCATCCTGGCCGGGGCAGCCCGTCCCGCGCGTGGACACCTTCCTGGGTTCCTGCGCGTGGCGCTCATCAACCTCGGCGGCGTGCTCAGCCTCCTCGGCATTGCCAGCGCGTTCGTGGCCGGGCTTATCATGATGGGGCTAGGCCTCATCGCCAATATTGTGGCCCTAGTGTGGGCCCTCGCATCATCTCAAGGAGAAGTTCATGTCAAGCGCGCCCGCTAAACCCCAGCAATCTGATAAACAGTGGGCATCCTGGCTCATCATCATCGTGGCGCTCCTCGCAGTCATTGGGCTGGCGGTTTTCAATTCAGCCACGGGCAGGCAAGACCCAGCTACGGTGGCATCCGCCGACGCCGTGACTGTGGATGTGTCCGTTGACGGCATGGCCTTTGTCCCGTCCTCCATTGATGTGGCAGCGGGCAGTCACCTCGTTGTGAAGTTCACCAACACCGGTGACCAGGTTCATGACCTCAAGATTGGGCGCGAGGAGACGGGCCGGGTGGAACCGGGCGAGACAGTGCAGCTCGATGCCGGAGTCATCGAGGAGTCCGTGGAAGGCTATTGCACGATCGCCGGCCACAAGATGCAGGGCATGACGTTCATGGTCAACGTCGATGACTCCGCTTCGAGTGGGCATGATCATGCGGGGGCGTCGGAAAGCACGGGCTCTGCTGGTGCCCCGGCGAAGGTGCCCTCGGTTGCCGAGCGCATGGCAGCTCGCGAAGGCTTCGAAGCCGTTGACGCCTCCCTTGCCCCCGCCGAAGGGGACCTCCATGAGGAAACATGGGTAATGACCGAGGAAGAGATGGAAGTCGCCCCAGGAGTGCGCCAAACTCGCTGGCTTTTCAACGGGCAGGCGCCCGGCCCAACCCTGCGCGGCAAGGTGGGGGATACGTTCCGCATCACCATCAAAAATGAAGGCTCGATGGGACACTCGGTGGATTTTCATGCCGGTGAGGTCAACCCGGATAAGAACATGAAGACGATCCAGCCAGGTGAATCGCTGACCTATGAATTTGTGGCGCACCGCGCAGGTATCTGGATGTACCACTGCTCAACCATGCCGATGAGTCTGCACATTGCCAACGGCATGGCAGGAGCGGTGATCATCGATCCGCGCGGCGAGGATGCGCTGGCAGACGTCGATGCGGAGTACATCATGACGGCGAGCGAGGTCTTTTTGGCCTCCGCGGGTAAGGAAGCTGAGGGCGCAAACACGCAGCGCGTCAGCGACGGCGACTATGACCTTACGGCCTTTAACTACTATCCCAATCAATATGACGAAGGCTTAGCCCCGCTGCGCGCGAAGGTGGGCGATACCGTGCGCATCTGGCTGGTTAACCTCGGCCCGGATCTGCCGTTGAGCTTCCACGTCGTGGGCGAGCAATTCGACACCGTGTACAAGGAAGGCGCCTACCTGATCAAGGGCGCGAAGGATTCCGGTTCCCAGGCGCTGGACCTTCTACCGGCCCAGGGTGGATTCGTGGAGATGACCTTTAACGAGCCGGGGACCTATTCCTTTGTTAACCACCTCATGACGAATGCGGAGAAGGGCCAGCACGGCCAATTCATCGTGGAATAGACGGCTAGCAGGCTAGCAGGGGGAAAGAGAAGCGGCCTGGCAGCGGCCCTCAGTGAGAGGGCTGTGCCAAGCCGCTTGAGCATTAACTAGGCGCCGTGCGAGGGAGTCTCGCTGGCATCGAGCTGCGCGCGGTGGGAGCGTACAGGTTCCCACGCGGTGTGCCCGCGCATGTCAGTGGTGCGGTTATCCCGAGAACGGTAGACCACGTACGGGCGGGTGACGTAGCCCACCGGGGCGGAGAAGGCATGGACCAATCGGGTAAATGGCCATACTGCGATAATGGTGAATCCACAAAGCACGTGCACCTTGAACTGCCACGGCACATCCACCATGGTTTCCGGGTGGAGGTTGAACACTAACAAGTCACGCAGCCACGGGGAGATGGTCTCACGGTAGTCGTATCCATGAGGCCCACCAAATACCTGGGTGCTTACCGTCGCGATAGTGCCGGAGGCAATCGCTAGGCCAAGCACGAGGTACATCACCTTGTCCGAGGTTGAGGTCGACAGGAACACGGAGCGATTGACTATGCGGCGATAGAGCAGGCCGATGAAGCCCAGCACGACGGCGATGGCGGCAAGCGTGCCGGGGATGGTGGCGATGAGGTGGTAGGCGGCATCGCTAATTCCCATCGCCCGCGTCCAGGATTTGGGAATGGCGAGGCCCATGAGGTGGCCGATGATCACAAAGACCATGCCCCAGTGGAACAGCGGGGAAGAAAGGCGGAGCAGCTTTGACTCGTAGATCTGGGTGGAATGCGTGGTCCAGCCAAACTGGTCGGTGCGCCAGCGCCAGAACGTGCCTACAACGAAGGCAGCGATAGCCAACCACGGGAATGCGCCCCAGAGGAAGTTAGTGAAATAGTCCATGGGTGGTCCTTAAATGTAGTCGGGTTGGGTGGTCGGAAAAGGAAGATCAGCGATGCCCACCATCTCTGCCGGTGTGCCCGTGCGGATAAGGTCAACGTATTTTTGCGCGGTGTCGGGATCCACGGCGGGCAGGGAAGCACACACCGCGGTGATGAGCGACGCAAAGGGCGAACCCAAGCCCAGCAATGCTGCGCGCAGCACCTCGAGGCCCTGGCGGTGGCTGGCCAGCATCTCGATGGCGTGCGCGTGGTGAGCGCCCTCAGCCAAAGCAACGGCCTCGAGGACCACGCAGAGGTGATCCGCTAGCTCGTCGTCGTTGGGGAAAAGCCCCATCGACTCTAGTTGTTGGCGGAAGGCCAGGATTGCCATGCCGCGTTGGCGGGTATCACCAACCGCATAGTAGGAAAGGTAGAGCGAACACCGGCGGCGCTGATCGAAAGTCTCCACGTAGTGTTCTTCGATGGCTCGTAGGCCGGCTTCTGTGGCCCAGGCAGCGAACTCCGAAAAACAGGTTCGCACTTCCTCAGGCAGCCCGGCGGTGGATTCCTCCACCACGGCAAGCCGCTCAAGGTAGTCCGCGTTGGGGTAGTGGAGCAACACGGCCGCGGACATCGCTACGGTACGGCGTTGCTCTTCGCTCAATCTCACCGGATCCACGAAGTCTGTCGGGACCGGCCCGGTGTGCGTGCGCGCGGTTCGCTTAAGATCCTTTGCCCCACCTGCGGTGCCGATGCCGGCCGGAGTGCCGTAACCAGCGATGGCGTCGTCAAGCGGCGCACCCGCTGGACCACCGTGCGAGGCGGTCGTGCGGTGAGCGGCGCCGTGCTTTGCTGCTGCGCGGCGCTGCGCCAGCTTCTCAAAGATATTCATCCTCGTTCTCCTAGCTTGTACATGCTGGTGTGGACGCTGGCCTTTAGTCCTCGCGCTTGGGCGGGAACATGGAATCGGGGCGATCCCCTGTCCAGGACAACAAGGAGACCGGCTGGCCTTCCCCCGATGCTCCAGTGGAGCAGGCCTCGGGTGCGCCCATGCCCAGGTCATGGAAGATCTCATCACTCTGGCGCGCTGGATCGACGCCGCCGAAAGGATCGAGAGCGGAAATGCCACGCGGGGTTTCGGGGGAAGCGGTGGGGATGACATAGCGGTCGTCATACTTGGCGATGGAGAGCAGACGATACATCGCCTCCATGTCCTTGCCCGTCATGCCCACGGCTTGAGCGATTTCCTCCTGTGGTTCGTTGCCTAGGTTGATATCGCGCATATAGGAGCGCATGGCCACGAGGCGGCGCAGTGACTTTTCCACCGGCACGGTATCGCCCGCAGTGAAGAGGCCCGCGAGGTATTCAAGCGGGATGCGCATGTTCGACAACGCGCTGAAGAGGATCTTATGGTCTTCTCCGTCGTTGCCGGTGGCACTGACCTGGTCCACGATGGGGGACAGCGGCGGGATGTACCAGACCATGGGGAGGGTGCGGAATTCTGGGTGCAGAGGCAGGGCCACGCCGTAGGTGAAGATGAGGTCGTAGATGGGCGAGTTCTGCGCGGCATCGATCCAGGAATGCGGAATACCTTCGGCCTGCGCGGCACGCACGACTTCCGGATCGTGGGGGTCCAGCATGATCGACTTCTGCGCCTCAAAGAGGTCCTTCTCGTCTTCAGCCGCAGCGGCCTCAGCGACGCGGTCGGCGTCGTACAGGATGACGCCGAGGTAGCGCAGGCGGCCAACGCAGGTCTCGGAGCACACGGTGGGCTGGCCCACCTCAAGGCGCGGGTAGCACAGCGTACATTTCTCTGCCTTGCCGGTCTTGTGGTTGAAGTAGACCTTCTTGTAGGGGCAGCCAGAAACGCACATGCGCCAGCCTCGGCAGCGATCCTGGTCCACCAGCACGATGCCGTCCTCAGTGCGCTTATACATGGCACCTGAAGGGCACGAGGAGACGCAGGTGGGGTTGAGGCAGTGCTCGCAAATACGCGGCAGGTAGAACATGAAGGAGTCTTCGATCTCCTTCTTCACCTGCAGGTTCATCGCGTGCAGTGTGGGGTCTTGGTTCAGCGTTTCCGTGGAACCGCCCAGGTTATCGTCCCAGTTGGACGACCATTCAATCTTGTTGATCTCGCGGCCATCGATTTGGGAGACCGGCTTGGCGGTGGGCTGGGTCTTCTGCCCAGGCTTTGCCCCCATGAGGTCCTCATACTGGTAGGACCAGGGCTCGTAGTAGTCCTTGATGGTAGGCAGGTTGGGGTTGTGGAAGAGGGTGGCAAGCTTCTTGAGACGGCCGCCCGCCTTGGGCTTGAGCTTGCCACTGGACGTGCGCTCCCAGCCGCCCTTCCACTTCTCCTGATCCTCCCAGGTCCGCGGGTAGCCCACACCGGGGCGGGTTTCTACGTTGTTGAACCAGATGTACTCAGTGCCCTCACGGTTGGTCCAGGCCTGCTTGCAGGTCACCGAACAGGTGTGGCAGCCGATGCACTTGTCCAGGTTCATGATCATGGAGATTTGTGCCATGACTTTCATTAGTACGTAACCTCCTGTGAACGACGGCGTACGCGTGTGACTTCGTCGCGGTTATTGCCGGTGGGGCCGATGTAGTTGAAGTGGTAGGTCAGCTGGCCGTAGCCACCGGCGATGTGCACCGGCTTGATGGAGATACGGGTCAGCGAGTTGTGCGTGCCGCCGCGGCGCCCGGTGAGCTCGTTGAGCGGGGTGCCAACGGTGCGCTCTTGGGCGTGGTTGCAGATCATGGTGCCTTCCGGGATGCGGTGAGAAACAATCGCACGCGCGGAGACCACACCGTTGCGGTTATAGACCTCCACCCATTCGTTATCGCTCACGCCGATCTTGGCGGCGTCCTTATCGGACATCCACACCACCTGGCCGCCACGCGAGATCGACAGCACGTGAAGGTTGTCAAAGTACTGCGAGTGAATGGACCACTTGTTGTGTGTGGTCAGGTAGCGCAGCGTGACCTCGACTTCGCCGCGCTCATTCTGCAGAGTCTGGCCGGGGGCGAATTCGCCGTGCATGCGCACGTGGTCGAGAGGCGGGCGGAAAATCGGCAGGGCTTCGCCGTAGTCGAGGAACCAGTCGTGGTCCACGTAGTACTGCATGCGCCCCGTCACGGTGTGCCAGGGTTTATCAAACTCCACGTTGATGCTGAACGCCGTGTAGCGGCGCTTCCCGCGCTTGTCCGCGGTCCACTCCGGCGAGGTGATGACTTCTGTCGGGCGTTCCTTAATGGAGTCCCAAGTAATGCGCACGTCCTCGTCTGGGGCGCCCAGCGGGGTGAGGTCCTTGCCGGTGCGAGAAGAGAGGAACTCAAATCCCTGCTTGGCTAGCTCGCCGTTGGAGACACCAGATAGGTGCAAGATGGCGTCGATGACCTTGGTGTCCTTGGTGAGGTCTATCAACTGGCCTTGCGACGTTTCAGACGTGCCGCAGATGAGTTCCAGTTCCTTGACCTGCTTGGACACATCGAACTTGGTGCCATGCACGCCGGTTCCGGCCTTCGCTGGCAGGGCCCCAAGGTGCGTCCATTTCTCGTAGATCTTGGTGTAGTCACGCTCGACGACGTGCAGCTTGGGCATGGTTTTGCCCGGGATGAGGTGCTGCTTGTCGACGTCCGGCACCACACCGCGCGGCATACCCATCTCATCGGGAGAGTCGTGGTGCGAAGGCTGCGTGATGATATCGGTCTGAGTACCCAGCCATTTGACTGCCTTATCGGACAGCGAAGCTGCCAGGTCCCTGAAGACCTCGAAGTCAGTGCGCGCCTCCCACGGCGGGTTGATGGCGGCATTGAAGGAGTGCAAGTAGGGGTGCATGTCCGTGGAGGACATGTCGTGCTTCTCGTACCAGGTAGCCGCCGGCATGATGATGTCAGAGACCAGCGTGGTCGAGGTGTTGCGGAAATCCGTGGTCATCATCAAGTCGAGCTTGCCTTCAGGAGCTTCGTTGACCCATTTGATGGTCTTCGGGCGATCCTCTTCACGGAGCTCCTCAGCACTGGCGTCGGAGTCCACGCCCAGCAGGTGACGCAGGAAGAACTCCGTTCCCTTGGCGGAGGAACCCAGAAGGTTCGTGCGCCAGTTGAGCAGGATGCGCGGCCAGTTTTCCTCGGCCGAGGGGTTATCGTAGGAAAACTCCAATTCGCCAGTGCCGAGCTTCTCCACGACATAGTCGGAGATGTCCTTGCCTGCCTGCTTAGCCTCTTCCGCGATGATGAGGTTGTTCTTATTGAACTGCGGATAGGCGGGCATCCAACCGCGGCGCATCGATTCAGCCATGGTGTCGGAGACCATCTTGTCTCCGATGCTTCCGCGGCTGGCCAAGGGGGAACCGAGATGCGAGGCACGAGAGTTGTCGTACCGGTACTGCTCGGTGGCGAAGTAGTAGAAACCAGTGGAGATCATCTGGCGCGGCGGGCGTTGCCAGTCGGTAGCCATAGCCCACTGGGTCCAGCCGTTGACGGGACGCAGCTTTTCTTGGCCCACGTAATGAGCCCAGCCACCACCGTTGACGCCCTGCGTGCCACACATGGAGGTCAGGGCCAGGAACGTGCGGTAGATGGTGTCAGCGTGGAAGTAGTGGTTGACACCGGCTCCCATGATGATTTGGGAGCGGCCCTTGGAGTCCGCGGCGTTTTGGGCAAACTCACGTCCGATGCGGATGGCGGTCTCTGCCGGCACACCGGTCAGCTCTTCTTGCCATGCCGGGGTTCCTACCTCGTTGGAGTCGAAGAAGTCCTTCGGCCAACTACCGGGGAGGTTCAGCTCGGGGCGCTCAACGCCGTAGTGGGCCAGCATGATGTCGAAGACGGTGGTCACCTTCGTGCCATTCACGTCACGCACGGGGACTCCGCGGTGGACGATGCCCGCGCCAATGGGGCCATGGCCGCCATCTGCGGCTTCTCCCTCCACGTCGGCGTCCAAATCAAAGCGCGGGAAGAGTACTTCGGCGGTGCCGAACTCGTCGGTCTCGGCGATAGACATCACTGAGTCAACGTTGTCCTGCGAGAGGTTCCACTTGGCGGAGTCCATATCCCAGCGGTCAGCCATCGTTCCGCCTGGGTCCACGACGCGGCCATTTGGTTCCATTACGAGAGTGCGGGACTCGGCATTGGCGGACTGCGCCAGGGGGTCAGTGTCCAGCTCAGCAGCGGTGAGGAACTTGCCCGGGGTGTAGGTGCCATCCTCGCGCTCATCGAGGGTGATGAGGAAGGGCGCGTCGGTGTACTTGCGCATGTAGCTGAGGAAATAAGGCTCTTGGCGCTCGACGTGGAAGGTCTTTAGGATGACATGCCCCATGGCAAAAGCGAGGGCAGCATCTGTGCCGGGTTCAATGCGTGCCCACTCGTCGGCGAATTTGGTGTTATCCGCAAAGTCGGGAGAGACCACGACCACCTTGGTGCCCTTATAACGGGCCTCCACCATGAAGTGAGCATCCGGGGTGCGGGTGACCGGGATATTCGAGCCCCACATCATGAGATAGGAAGAGTTGTACCAATCTCCGGACTCTGGCACGTCGGTCTGGTCACCAAAAGTCTGCGGTGATGCTGGCGGGAGGTCAGCGTACCAATCGTAGAAGGACAGCGCGACGCCGCCGATCATCTGCAGGAAACGAGTTCCCGCACCATAGGAGACCTGGGACATAGCGGGAATGACGGTGAAACCGAAGATGCGGTCCGGGCCGTATTTACGCAGTGTGTAGACGTGTGCGGCGGCTGCGATGTCGATGGCTTCTTCGTAGGAGATGCGGATGAGACCGCCTTTTCCTCGCTGGGAGACGTAGGCGCGGCGCTTTTCAGGATCCTCCTGAATTGCCTTCCACGCCAGGACGGAATCCCCGTCGTGCTTAGCCTTTTCTTCACGGAACATGTCCACCAAGACACCGCGGGCGTAGGGATAACGTACGCGAGTGGGTGAATAGGTGTACCACGAGAAGGAAGCGCCACGCGGGCAACCGCGGGGCTCGTACTCCGGCATGTCAGCGCCGGTGGTGGGGTAGTCCACAGCTTGGGACTCCCAGGTGATGACTCCGTCCTTGACGTAGACCTTCCACGAGCACGAGCCGGTGCAGTTGACACCGTGCGTGGAGCGGACCATCTTGTCGAAGGCCCAGCGGTTGCGGTAGAAGACGTCCGCTTGGCGGCCGCCGCGGAGGAAGAGTTGCTGGCCCGAGTCGCTGGCCTCGCCCTTGCGGAGGTGCGCGCCTAGCTTGAACAGCGGGTTTTGTTTGTCGTTGTTGGGCCCATCGTAATAAGCCATGTGGTGGTCTCCTTGAGATAAGTTTCGCGGGGAGAGTCTGTAGCCCCGGTGCGGTTAGCCGGGGAACGGGGCATTGGGGCGGGCGTAGTAGACCCACACCAAGACTGTGGTGACGGCGAAGTACACCACGCAACCCCAGAAGAACGCGGCGGCCGGCATCATGGACAGCAGGACGCCCACGACGAAGGGACCGAAGGCGCCGATCGCCCCGGTCCAGCCAATGACGCCGCCAGCTTGGCGCGGCGGCAGGATCATAGGCATCTGCTTAAACGTTCCGGCGTTACCCAGACCGGTGAAGAAGAACATGATGAGCATTGAACCCAAGAACCACCAGAACTGATCCGGGCTGGAGGGATTCAGGAAGAGTGCGGCGACAGCCGTGAAAACGGTCATTCCCGCACAACCAATGAAGGTCCAGATCGCGCCGCCGAACCTATCGCACAGCGGGCCCCAGAGAGCGCGTACGAGCGCACCAATGAGTGGGCCGAGGAATGCAAAGGCTGCTCCCTTAGGGAGGTTGTCATAAGAACCGGCGAACTGGGAGTCCGCGCCGAAAGTCTGGTTGATGAGGAGCGCCATCTGGGCGGCGAATCCGGAGAAAGCACCGAAAGTCATGAGATACACCACGGTGAGAATCCAGGTGTTCTTGTTGCCGAAGATGTCTATCTGCTGACGGAAGTTGGCTTTGACCGGCACGTCCTTAAGAACCATCCACGCGACGACGGCGCCGACGAGTGCCCAGGGAACGAGGAAGATGGCAGGGTTGTGGACGAAGATTTCGCCGGCGTCAGTGCGCTGCGGAGCGACAAAGCCGATACCCAGCAGGGTGAATCCCATGAGCCACGGTGCCACGAGCTGGATGAACGAGATGCCGAAGTTACCGATTCCTGCCTGGATGCCCAGGGCGGTGCCGGACATGCGCTTGGGAAAGAAGTAACCGGTGGAGGGCATGAATCCGGAGAACACACCGCCACCGATGCCGGAGAGGAAGGAGAGGGTGAGCAGCCACCAGTACGGGGTAGAGGTGTTCTGCACTGCAAAGAACCAGCCCAACATGGGGATGATGAAGAGCAGCGAGGAGAGGCTGACTAGTTTTCGGGTGCCGATCATTGCCGGCAGGAACATAAAAAGCAGTCGGAAAAGTCCGCAAGATAGACCTGCGATGGAGGTTAACCAGTAGAGCTGCGATTTAGTGAGATCAAAACCAATTTGGTTTAGCATCGGCGCGATGGCGGACACCAAGTACCAAGTGGCAAAACCGATGATCAAGACGAATGTGGATACCCACAGTGTGCGCCAGGCAATTTTAGAATCCCAGCGAGCTGGATCCTCTGGATCCCAGCCCTGGATGACCTTTCCTGTGGTGTTGAGAGCTGACATGATGCCTCTCTTGGTTGAAGTGAGCCTGTAACTGCCAAAAT
This sequence comes from Corynebacterium sp. MSK218, assembly GCF_030232655.1. Classification (NCBI taxonomy): domain Bacteria; kingdom Bacillati; phylum Actinomycetota; class Actinomycetes; order Mycobacteriales; family Corynebacteriaceae; genus Corynebacterium; species Corynebacterium sp. MSK218. The sequence continues at coordinate 23,069 of NZ_JASPGN010000009.1, read as the reverse complement.
ACCCGAGATTCTCCGTTAATATGGCATTTAACAAGAAGAATGTCGTGGAAAATAAAGGCACAAAAATGTTGCGAAATTCGTTGTCGTTCGGATTTCTGCGGAGCGGATGTGTGTGGATTCCAGCTTCTGCGATTCTCAACTACTGGAGGAAGAAACATGACGCCATGGACGACGTCCATTATCGTCGCCTCGGACCGCGTACTATGCGGGGAGAAAGCCAATAACGCTGGAGTTCGCGCACAGGAGCTAGCGGAGGAATTCGGCTGCGCGGTGGTGAGCACCACGGTGGTGGCGGAGAGCTTTGAAGCAATCGATGAGGCATTAAGAGCCGCGTTGGAGTCAGGTGCACGGGTGGTAATCGTTATCGGTGCTACTGGCACTCACGTCGGCAACGTCACACCGGAGGTTACAGAGCGCTACGTGCGCGTGCGCCTACATGGTGTGGAAACCCAAGTGCTCATGGAGGGGCTGAAAAATTCGCCTAAGGCCGGGCTGTGCCGAGGGATCATCGGCCTTGACCGCCACGGCGGAAACCTCATCATTAATAGTGCTTCCTCCCGCGGTGCGGTGGAGGATACCCTCGGTGTGGTCCTGCCATTGCTGCCGGATATTCTCGGCAGTTGCGGTAGCGGTGGCACTAAGCCGAGCCAGTGATTCTTTGCTCATAGGCCCGCAATTCCTGCGGGGTGTCGTAATCGCGGATTTCCTCGCCCACTTGGACTATCGCTATCGAGTCCGCGGCGCGGAGGAGGGAACGTGCGGAGCGATTGTGCACTCCGCCCAGGCGCGACAATGCGCCCCCCAGGGCGTCGACGCGCCACACCGCGCATAGTGGTTGAATCTGTTTTCCCGTGGCAGCAACTGCGACTGAATGCTCGCCGAGCCCGTCGATCAGTTTCGGGATGGCCAATGGGGACTCCGGTGCATCGACGGCCACAACCGCAACGAGATCGCGCTGCCCGTGCGTAGCTGAATTCTTCGCTGCGAGGAAGCGATAGCCAGCCGCGATGCCTGCGGCGGGCCCACCATAGAGCGGAGATTCGCAGACCTGGGGGCTGCCCAGCCAGTGCGGAGACACCACCACACTGGGAGTGCCATAAGGCAGGTAGCTGTGCAACCGGTCGAGCAAGCGCTGCCCGCCAACCCGGATGCTGGCCTTGTCCGCTCCGCCCATGCGGCTGCCGCGACCGCCGGCAACAATGATGGCGGCAAAAGGCGCAGTGCTGGCTAACATGTGGGCAACTCGCGGGACCAGTCGCCCGAACGCCCACCGGATTTGGCGGTGATGCCACAGCGGCGGATGTACGCGGAGCGGTCGACGCCCTTGACCATGTCAATGATGGATAGTGCTGCCACATTTACCGCGGTCAAGGCCTCCATTTCCACGCCGGTGCGGTCGGCCGTGCGCACGGTAGCCTCGATGAAGACGTGATCCTCGGCCAGTGCGATGTTGAGCTCACAGCCATGCACTCCGATGGTGTGGGCCAGGGGAAGGAGATCCGGGACCTTCTTAGCTGCGGAAATGCCGGCTACGCGTGCCACTGCAAGGACATCGCCCTTCGGGACGGTGCCATCGCGCAACGCGCCAAGAACCTCTGGGGAGCAGGCCACTTCTCCTTGCGCGGTGGCGGAACGCACCGTGGGCTGTTTCTCCGTGACATCGACCATGTAGGCCGAGCCGGATTCATTAAGGTGGGTGAACTTCACTGATCATTCTCCTTGTTAGAATAGGTATACCGTTAAGCTGTCTTGTACGTCTTCACCAGCATTAACCGCCGCGAAGCCGTGCGTACCTGACAATGAGGCGACGAGGTGACTGCCCACTGTGCGGTGGCTAAAAGGTACGGCCACAGGTGTAGGTCCTCGAAAGTCCAAGCGCACAGGTATCAGCGTGGTTTTGGCCGGCGCAGCCGGCGGGAATTCCGTCGCATCAATTGTGGCGTTCACATGGGGGCGCTGCCAGGAGGACTCGGGGCGTGGATGTCCAGCTAACACAGCGAGAGCCTGACTGACATAAAGGTGAAAAGACATATACGCCGCCACCGGATTTCCCGGCAAGCTCAGCACCGGCGTGCCCTTCCACATGGCCTGCCCCTGGGGAGCGCCAGGCTTGTGAGCCACGTGCCCGAACCAAGCGCCCTGGTTCTGGCCTAGGGTTTCATGCACGACGTCGAAGGCCCCTGCGGAAACACCGCCGGTGGTGACAAGGAGATCACAGTTCTCAGCGAGAACATCTAATTTCAAAGCAAGCTCAGCCGCGTCGTCGCTGCTGTGAAGGGTGGCAACGACATCTGCGCCGGCCTGGTGCGCGAGCGCGCTGAGCATGGGGCCATTGGAATCAGGAATGCGTGTTCCGGACTCCGCTGATGCAGTGAGGTCATCGTGCATCTGCCCGCTGAGCTCGGCTCCGGTAGAAATAATCCCAACGCGCGGGCGCAGATACACACTGACGCGTGATACCTCAGCGGAGAGTAGGGCGGCGAGCGTTCCGGCGTCGACAAGCTCGCCAGCGCGCGCAATGACCTCCCCTTGGGCTATGTGCTCACCACGGGACCGGATGTGGCGGCGATGCGGAGCCTCCGCAATAGTGACCTGTTGTGGCACGGGTTGCGGTCCCGGTGGGGTAGTGGTCAATTCGACCGGCACCACACAGAGAGCGGAGTGCTCCTCAGGTACTGGTCCACCAGTCATGATGCGCACAGCCTGGCCGGGGGATGGCTCGAGCGGAGTACTGCCGGCGGGGACATCGCCAACCACTGGAAGCGTCCACGGCCCCGGACCATCCTCGAGGCTGGAGGCGTGGATGAGAAAGCCGTCCATTGCGGAGTTGCTAAACGGCGGTAGAGGAATCTTCGCGCGAACATCCTGCGCCAACACCAGACCCACGATGGAGACATCGACGTCACGCTCCTGACTTCGCAGGGGCGATGAGCTGATAACAAGTTCAAGTACCGCGGCGAAGTGCTCCTCCAGTGTGCGGGCGTTGCTCTGGCCGGAGGCCCTACGCGGGGAGGTGAAAGGTTCAGATGAATGGGAAGAATTCAGCACGTCAATAGCCTAACAGCGGGATTAAAAGGAACCTTGTAGCGCTTATCCGCCGATTGCAGACATAGGGCGGTCTGGCTGCAAGAACCCTTCGTCGTTAACGCCATGGCCAGGAAGCTTGGCCCACATCTCCTTGGCCCACGCGTGAGCCAATTCGGAATCACTAGCTCCAGAGCGCATGAGATCCCGCAGTGAGGTTTCCGAATTGCCAAAGAGGCAATTGCGCACAGCGCCGTCGGTGGTCAGCCGGGTCCGATCACAGCTGCCACAGAAAGGGTGCGTCACGGAAGCGATGACTCCGATGCGCCCAGAGGGAGTGTCTGCGTCGAGTCCGGTAGCCTCCCACAGTGCAGCTGGGGCGGAACCACGCTGCTCGGATGCAGGCTGCAACTCAAAAACCTCAGCAAGGCGGGCGAGGATATCATCAGCGGTCACCATCTGTTCCCGATCCCATTGATCGCGCGGCCCTAATGGCATCTGCTCGATGAAGCGTAGCTGCGCGCCTCGCTCGAGGCAGTAGCGCGCCAAGGGGACGATGTCCTCTTCATTTACTCCGGGCATAACTACGGCATTAACTTTGACCGTGCCCAGACGCCCCTCGCGGTGGGCGGCTGTGGCGGCTTCGATGGCAGCGAAGACATCGCCCAGCCTGTCGCGCCGGGTGAGCCGGGCATAAAGCTCAGGATCAATAGTGTCTAGGGAGATATTGACGCGGTCCAGCCCCGCCTCAATGAGGCCGTCCAGGCGGCGGGGGAGTCCCAAACCATTGGTTGTCAGTGCGGTGGCGGGGGCTAACTTCTCGTCTGTCCGTAGCTGCGTCGTGGCGGCGATAATCTTCTCGAGCGACTTGCGCAGCAAAGGTTCGCCGCCGGTAAAACGCACCTGGCGGATGCCCAGCTGAGTCACGGCAATCCGGATGAGGCGGATAGTCTCGTCGTCGCTGAGGGTCTGTTCCGTGGCCATCCACTCGAGGCCCTCGGCTGGCATGCAATACGTGCAACGCAGATTACATCGATCCGTCAGCGAGACACGAAGGTCGCGTGCTTGACGTCCGTAACGGTCGAGCAAGTCGCGGCGGCCATCGTTTAAGGCAGGCGGCAGGTCCGGAGGCCTTGCGTTGGCCCCGCCGCGGGGGATTCCGCGCGGGGAGGGCGTAGGCAGGAAGACGCGATCAGACATTAACCACACTTTAGCCGGAGTAAAAGCAGATCTATAGTCGCTCGGCCTCTTTATTGTGGTGCGCCCTCTTCGGCGTCTAAGCGCTGTGACTCGCCCGGCCCCTTGAGACGGATGATGTTGTAGTCACCTTCAGCCAGGTGAGCACGCAGGTCCTTCTTATCGAACTTGCCCACGGAGGTCTTATCGATGGATTTCACAAAGGTCCAGTACTCCGGAAGCATCCAGGAGGGCAGCTCTGAGCGCATAGCATCGCGCAGACGCTCGGCGGTCTCAATGGTGGGGGAAATCCCCGCTGCCAACACTGTGACGGCAAGTGGGCGCTCGACCCATTGCTTATCCGGGTAGCCAATAACGGCGCATTCGAGCACCAACGGGTTGGCCATGATGAGGTTTTCTAGCTGTACTGAATAGATCCACTCGCCACCGGAGCGGATGACGTCACGGGCGCGGTCCTCCACGGTAAGGAAGCCATCCTCGTTGACGTAGCCGACGTCACCGGTGCGCAGCCATCCATCCGCAGTGAACTTGGACTCGGCATCCTCCACGTCCTTGCCGCGGAACTCGTGGGCGGCACCGCCGTCTTCGGAGGTGGGCGAGTGATAGTAGGAACCAGTAACGAGGTTGCCGCGCACCTGAATCTCGCCGGCGTTGCGGTCGGTGGTGTTGACCACATGCCCGTCATTGACCACGCGGTACTGCAGGGAGGCAGGGAAGCGGCCCTGGGAGATGCGGTAGGCCCAGCGCGCCTCGCCGGAAGCACCTGAAGGCGGGCGCGCAACGGTTCCGACGGTGGTAGTCTCCGCCATGCCCCAGACGTGCACCACGTCGACACCGTAGCGCTCCTCCCACATCTTGATGAGCTGTGGTGGCACAGGCGAGCCACCGGCAAAAATTTCGGTGAGCGTCATGCGCTCCGGCGGGTTCTTGAGGTAGTGCACAAAGAGCTGAATCCAAATGGTGGGCACGCCATGCGCTACGCGCGGGGAGGTTGCGGCGATGATTTTGGCCAGGGTGGCGGGGGAGACGTCGGCGTCGGGAAGCACCAGCGGCGTGCCCGTCATCCACGCCGCAAAAGGAACGCCCCAGCTCAGCACGTGATAGATGGGAATACAGCAGAGGAAGGTCTCTCCATGTGTCACGCACAGCGAATCGGAAGCACGCAGCTGCATGCCCTCGAGATACAGCGCGCGGTGCGAGTAGAGCACGCCTTTGGGCGCGCCGGTGGTACCGGTGGAATAACACAGGGCGGCCGCGGTGTGCTCATCCAAGGTGGGCCAGTCATAGACCGTCGAGCGGCCATCGAGCAGCTCCTCGTAGCTGTAGACCTCGATGCCCTGGGGCATGGGAACAGTGAGCTTATCGACGTCCGTAAAGACCACCGCACGCACACACTCCACGCCCTTGAGGACATCCGCAAGCTGCTGGCCAAGGCGCCCATCGGCGACAATAACTTGTACTTCCGCATGGTTGACGATGTGCCGAATCTGGTCATTCATCAGCTGCTTGTTGAGCGGGGTAAAGACCGCGCCTTTGCAGGCGGTGCCAAAGAGGACCTCGAGGTGCTCCGCACAATTCCATAGCAATGACCCCACGCGTTCATCGCCGGTAACCCCGAGAGTGTCATGAAGCGCATGAGCGAAAGCTGCGGCACGTGCCCCAATATCGGCGAAGGTGGTTTCCTCGCGCTCATTGCCCGGATCGTCACTATGCCACGTGATGACCTGAGTTTGGCCGTGGACGGAGGAACCGTACTCCAGGATGCGCGTCAGGGACAGGGGGATATCCTGCATGGTGGAGAGCATGCGTACCACTTTAGCCGTGTCAGTGTGAGCGCGGTGGAAGGATGCGGTATAGTTATCCGCGACTGGCGGGGAGGCCTTCCCCGCACCTTCCGAGCATCCTCCACGGTGCGCACTCGTGAGACTGTGCACGACGGTGAAGGGGAGTAGAGATACGCTCGCAGTCGCCTCTTAAAACATCTCCCATCAGTGACCCACGGCTTTAGTTCTTTTCCGCGCCGCGGGGGCGCGTCTACGAGGGGAGAGCCACACAAACCCACCGCCCACGGGGATCGCGGTTGCGTGAACTCGCTGGTGGCGGCGGACCACTTCAATTACACACTGGCTTCCAACGCCCCACGCGTGGGCTGTACCGCTTGATTGCGGCCTGGCCATGTTGGTGCTCGTTGGTGAAGCGACGAAAGGATATCCGTGAGCGATACGGACAAGACCGCAGCACAGGACTTGGCGTCCCTGAAGCTGCCGGAACTGCGCAAGCTTGCAGCGGAACGCGGACTCCGCGGCGTCTCCGGACTGCGCAAGGGGGACCTCATTACTGCTCTGACCACCGGCCAGGTTCCGGTGCGTGCCGCGAAGGCAGCGGCAAAGGCTGCCGACGCCCCCAAGGCAGAGGACAAGACCGAGGAGAAGGCCTCCACTCCGCGCCGCGCCGCGCGCAAGGCCTCCCGCCCGGCTGGTTCCGCCGAGGAGAAGAGCCACGATGCCCAGAAGGGCGCCAATAGTAACCCTGAGCAGGGCTCCGACCAGGGCGCTGAGCAGGGTGATAACAACGCGGACAAGGGTGGCAAGAACGACGAGCAGCGCTATGAATCGCGCTCCCAGGCCCGCCGCGCTCGCCGCAACCGTGCCCGCCGCCAGGAGCGTGAGGCGCGCGAAGAGGCTAAGGCTTCCGGTCACGATGACCACAATAACGGTGGCCAAAACAACAGTGGCCAGGACAAGGGCAACTCTGGCAACCAGGGCGGCAAGAACGACGCCAACCACGACGGCCAGGGCAAGTCGGAGGACAACCAGGGCCGAAACGACAATGGTGGCGGCAACAATAATGGTGGTAACAATAACGGCGGCAACAACCGCCGTGATAACAACAACCGCCACGATGACGACAACAACCATGGTGGTGGCGGACGTCGCAACCGTCGTAACCGCCGCAACCGCCGCGGCCGTGACCGCGATGGCGGCAGCAATGGTGGCAATGACTTGCAGATCCGCGAGGGCGATGAGGTGCAGGTCGTTGGCGGCATCCTGGAGGTCGTAGACAACAACGTGGCCTTCCTGCGCACCACGGGTTACCGCGCAGCGAGCTCCGATGTCTTTGTCAACAACAACCTCGTGCGCCGCTTGGGCCTGCGCTCCGGCGATGCGCTGACCGGCAAGGTCAAGGTTTCTGGCCCGACCCACACCCACGGCAACGGCCGCAACCGCCGCAAGTACAACCAGCTGGTGGAGGTCGATACCGTTAATGGTCTCGATCCGTCGAGCGCCAAAGAGCGTCCGGACTTCGCCAAGCTCACCCCGCTCTACCCGAATCAGCGTCTGCGCCTGGAAACGGACCCGAAGATCCTCACGACCCGTGTCATTGACCTCATCATGCCGATTGGTAAGGGTCAGCGTGCGCTCATCGTCTCCCCGCCGAAGGCCGGTAAGACGACGATTCTGCAGAACATCGCTAATGCGATTGCCACGAACAATCCGGAGTGCTACCTCATGGTTGTCCTCGTGGACGAGCGTCCTGAAGAGGTCACCGACATGCAGCGCAGCGTCAACGGTGAGGTCATTGCCTCTACCTTTGACCGCCCGCCGTCAGAGCACACCTCCGTGGCAGAGCTGGCCATCGAGCGCGCCAAGCGCTTGGTGGAGCAGGGCAAGGATGTCGTCGTCCTGCTCGACTCCATTACTCGCCTGGGCCGTGCCTACAACAACTCTTCGCCGGCCTCCGGCCGCATCCTTTCCGGCGGTGTGGACTCCAACGCCCTTTACCCGCCGAAGCGTTTCCTCGGTGCTGCCCGCAACATCGAAAACGGCGGTTCGCTGACCATCATCGCCACCGCGATGGTGGAGACCGGCTCCACCGGTGACACCGTCATCTTCGAGGAGTTCAAGGGCACCGGCAACGCCGAGCTCAAGCTTGACCGCGCCATCTCTGAGCGCCGCATCTTCCCGGCTGTGGACGTCAACCCGTCCGGCACCCGCAAGGACGAGCTCTTGCTCGTCCCGGAGGAAGCACGCATCATGACCAAGCTGCGGCGTATCCTCTCTGGTCTGGACTCCTTCGCCGCCATTGACTTGCTCATCAAGCAGCTCAAGAAGACCCGCTCCAACGGTGAGTTCCTCATGCAGGTGGCGTCCTCTGCGCCTATGGCAGCAGACACCGATGAGGAGGACTACAAGTAATGTCGAACCAGGTTTCCCTCGTTGACGATATTGTCTCCGAGTACCAGGGCATCGAAATGCAGATGGCTGATCCGGAGGTAGCCGGTGATCAGTCCCAGTTCCGCAAGCTGTCCAAGCGCTATGCCGAGCTGCGACCCATCGTCGCCGTGAACGACGAGCTGGTCCAGGCCCGACAGGACTTGGCCGATGCCAAGGAAATGGCCTACGAAGACCACGAGTTCCAGCCTGAGGTCGACCGCCTCGAGCCGCTCGTCGTGGAATTGGAAGAAAAGCTCGCTGACCTGCTCGCACCGCGCGATGAGCAGGACTCCGAGGACATCATTATGGAGATTAAGGCCGGTGCCGGTGGTGAAGAGGCAGCCCTCTTCGCCGGCGACCTGGCTCGCATGTACGAGCGCTTTGCCGACAAGGCCGGCTTCCAGTGGGAGGTCCTAGGCCTCAACGAGTCGGATCTGGGCGGCGTGAAGGACATGTCCATCTCCTTCAAGTCCAAGACCCCGTCCCGCGACGGTGCCTGGAGCGTGTTCAAGTTTGAGGGCGGCGTGCACCGCGTGCAGCGCATCCCGGTAACGGAGTCCCAGGGCCGCATCCAGACCTCGGCTGCCGGCGTTCTGGTCTACCCAGAGCCGGAAGAAGTCGAAGCAGTCAACATCGACGATAAGGATATCCGCGTCGACGTGTACCGTTCCTCCGGTAAGGGCGGTCAGGGTGTCAACACCACTGACTCCGCTGTGCGTATTACCCACCTGCCGACCGGCCTGGTGGTGACGTGTCAGAAGGAACGTTCCCAGATCCAGAACAAGGCGCGTGCCCTGCAGGTTCTGCAAGCTCGCCTCGACCAGATGGAACGCGAAGCCCGTGAGGCCGAAGCCGGCGAGCAGCGCGCCTCCCAGGTGCGCACCATGGACCGCTCCGAGCGCATCCGCACGTATAACTGGCCGGAGAACCGTATTACCGATCACCGCATTGGCTACAAGGCCAACAACCTAGACGCGGTGCTCAACGGCGATATGCACGAACTTATTGAGGCCCTCCAGGCCCAGGAGCGTGCTGAGCGCCTTGAGGCCGAGGGCTAGGGCATAAGGCTAGGACGACACACGGTGACGTTTCACACCTATCAGGAGGCGCTTCGCGATGCCGCGGGGCGCCTTCGCGCTGCCGGAGTCCCCTCACCCGAGTGGGACGCACGCCTGCTGGCCGCGCATCTCATCCACTGCGGTCACATGGATATCCCCATGGATCAAGCGCCCATCCCGGGTTTTGACGTGGCCTATGGGGCGCTGGTGGGGCGTCGTGAAGCGCGCGAGCCCCTCCAGTACATCCTGGGCCACGCGTGGTTCGGTCCGCTCGAGCTTGAGGTGGGACCTGGCGTGTTCATTCCGCGCCCAGAGACGGAGGTGCTTTCCGATTGGTGCGTGAGATTTCTTCAGAAAACTCACGCAGAGGAAAGTCGTGTCGTTGACCTGTGTACGGGGTCCGGGGCGCTGGCGCTCTACGTCGCGCACTATCTGCAGCGGGCACAGGTGTGGGGCGTGGAGCTTTCCGACGCCTCCCTGGCCTATGCCCAGCGCAACGCCGCACGTCACGCCCCTGAACTTCAGTTGGTTCAGGGTGATGTGACAGACCCACAGGTCCTTTCCGAGTTGGATGGCACCGTGGACTTCGTGCTTACGAATCCGCCCTACGTTCCCGAGACTCCGGACCTGGAGCCGGAGGTGTACCAGGACCCCCACGAGGCCGTCTTTGGTGGGGCGGACGGGATGGACACCATTACCGCCATGATTCCCACCATCGCGCGCCTATTGCGCCCAGGCGGGAGAGTAGGCCTTGAGCATGATGATGAGACCTCCCACAAGGTCCAGGAAGCATTCCGCGCGCATGGCGGATTCGAGCAGGTCGACATACTTCGTGACCTCACAGGTACCGCGCGGTTTGTGACGGCAGTGCGCGGAGTACAGTAGATTGGTCAAGGATTGGCCAACCAGCCGACGCACAATGAGCGTGGCATAAAGGAGAATCTCACCGATGCAGGGACAGATTTTTAACTGCGCGGATGCAGCCGAGCGCGAAGAAGGCATGGAGCTCGCAGTCAAGGCAGCTAAGTCTGGGCGTCTCGTGGTCATGCCTACCGATACCCTCTACGGGCTGGGCTGTGATGCCTTCGATAACGACGCGGTGGCCAGCCTCCTTGCCACCAAGCATCGAGGACCCGATATGCCGGTACCGGTGCTGGTGGGGTCGTGGGATACCGTTAAAGGCCTCGTGGCACGGTTGGATGACACAGCCCAGAACCTTATCGAGGCGTTCTGGCCTGGCGGGCTGTCGATCGTCGTCGAGCAGGCGCCGTCTCTGCCGTGGAACCTGGGGGATACGCGCGGCACGGTGATGCTGCGCATGCCGCTTCACCCCATCGCCATTGAGCTGCTGCGTGAGGTCGGCCCCATGGCTGTCTCCTCAGCGAATATCTCCGGCCACCAGCCACCAACGACCGCCATCGCTGCTAAGCAACAGCTGGGCAAAGCGGTGACGGTGTACCTCGATGGTGGGGAAGCAGAGATTGGCAAGCCCTCGACGATCATTGATCTCTCCGGTCCGCACCCCTATTTGCTGCGCGAGGGAGCGTTGACGGCCGAAGAGATCGCTGAAGTGATTGGTGTAACCCCAGAGTCCCTGCGCACCCGCCCGAGCGCACAGAGCTAAGGAGCGCGCACCGTGGCAGGAACAGGCGTGCCGCTGCGAGAATTGGCCTTGGTCATCTTCGTCGCGGCTGCATTTACGTATCTCAGCACTGGTCTGGTGCGTACTTTTCTCGTGCGCACGGGCCGGGTGGCGGAGATTCGCCTGCGCGATAGCCACTCGCAACCCACCCCGCAGTTGGGCGGCGTGGCTATGTTTACTGGCTTTGCTGCGGCAGTCTATCTTGCAGGCCAGCTTCCAGCCTTGACTCGTGGCTTTATGCCCGTGACTCCTGAGATGAATGCCGTGCTCTGGTCGGCTGCGGCCATTGTGCTGGTGGGCGTGGTCGATGATCTGATTGAGCTGAGCGCGATAGTCAAACTGGTGGGCCAGCTTGTCGCCGCTGCACTCATGAGCGGTTTAGGCCTGACGTGGACATTGCTCTTCCTGCCATTTGGTGATGGAACCACGGTTATCCTCGACCAAGTCCAGAGCACACTCTTGACTGTGTTCTTTACGGTGCTGCTCATCAACGCCATCAATTTCGTCGATGGTCTCGACGGTTTGGCTGCGGGCCTTGGCATGATTGCTGGTGGCGCCATTCTCGTCTTCTCGCTCACGGTACTGCATGACCAAGGCGGGGCAGTCTCGGCCTATCCGCCGGCGATTATTGCTGCCGCACTCGTGGGAATGTGTGCCGGCTTCTTGCCGCATAACTTCGAGCCCTCACGCATCTTTATGGGCGATAGCGGTGCGATGCTCATTGGCTTGCTGCTGGCGGCTGCATCCACCTCGGCTTCGGGCAAAATCAACATGTCGCTGTACGGAACGGTGGACATGGTGGCACTCATGTCACCGGTGATCGTGGTCATCGCGGCGGTCTTTATTCCAGTCCTGGACCTTGTCTGGGCGGTTATTCGCCGCGTTTCCCAGGGGCGCTCGCCTTTCGCGGCGGACAAGGCGCATATCCACCACCGCTTGCTGTCATTGGGGCATACGCACCGCCGGACGGTGCTCGTGCTCTACTTGTGGGTCTCAGCGGTGGGGTTTGGTGCGGTGTCCTTTTCCATCGTTCCCGCGCCCGTGGCAGCGGCACTAGCCGTGCTTGCCCTTGTCGTCGCCTTCGTGGTGACCCTCATCCCGCTGCGCCAGGGCAAGATTGGGCGCAAGTCTCGTCCCACGAGCGTGGTGCTCGAATTGGATCCCTCCTGAGGTAGGGTAAGGGGCTGTGACTGAATCAACGAGCTCTGACCAGCTATCGCCCTACGACGATCATCGCCGCCCGCTGAAACGCGCACTGCGCTTGGGTGCGATGGGGCTCGTGGTGGTGACCATCGCCTCCCTCGCCATTTGGGGCGGAGTGCGTGGCACGCCGGGCCTTCTGGGCGTGCTGGTTGGCGCAGCCATCGGCGGTGGTTTCGTGCTCTTTACGGCCGCTTCGGTGCTGCTGACTGCTCGTACGACGCCGTCCACGACCATGGCTGTGGTCCTTGGCGGATGGCTGCTCAAGGTGGTCATCCTCATTATGGTCCTGCTGCTCATTAAGGACTTGGAGTTCTACGACACTATGGCGCTTTTTGTCACCGTTCTTTGTGCATTGGCGGTCACCCTGGGAACTGAGGTATGGGGAGTCGTGACCTCCAACGTGACGTACGTGTCGTAACTCAGCCGGGGTATCACCCCGACCACCATGCTTGCCACCCTTACTGGATACCCTAGGAGGGTGGCTTTTGTATGTATTGATGTGGCATTGCTGACACTCGGAGTTACCCCCGTCAAGGTGGGCAAATAGGGGTATGTGACCAAGTCCACTGACTGGGGTTTTGGCAGAATGTAGGCGTTTTAGGTCTATCCGTGAGGGTGGGGTAGCGAGTTGCTTGAGGCACGGTGCCCCCACGTGCGAAAACTTGTCATCAAACTGATACCATTCACTTCGGGTTACCGCGGGTTAGTGTCATGCTAGCCCGATACAGTGCGGTTTATCCTTGTCTTGTTCACGCTGATGTGCGACGGAGTCCGTGATCAAGGCAAAGAGCTGAAGACGTCCATCGCACCACATAGCCTTCGACAAGCTGTGTGGCCCGAACACGGGAGAGAACGCTGAGCGTTACAACATTGGCCATGAAGGGTAGCTTTCACGCACCCGAACTGGATCCAGAACTTTTCCCGGGGCACGTAACCGATGACGGTGAAGTCGTCGACCTCTTGTTTGCTGACTTCGCCAACGGTTGGTTCGCTTTGGATCGCATCATGCTGGTTCGCCTGTTCATGGCAGCCATCCTGGTGCTCCTTTTTGTTGTCGCCTTTAAGAACCCCAAGCTGGTTCCTAAAGGATTGCAGAACGTAGGCGAGCATGCGATTGACTTCGTGCGAATTCACATCGCAGAAGACATCTTGGGCAAGAAGGAAGGACGCCGTTTCCTTCCGATTTTGGCCTCTATCTTCTTCGGCGTTTTGTTCTGGAACGTAGCAACTATTGTTCCGGGCCTGAACATCTCTCCGAACGCCCGTATTGGTATGCCGATCGTGTTGGCCATCGTGGCGTACATCGCCATGATCTACGCCGGCGCGAAGCGCTTCGGTTTCGGCAAGTTCGTCAAGTCCTCGGTGGTTATTCCTAACCTTCCGCCGTTGCTGCACGTTCTTGTTGTGCCGATTGAGGCATTCTCTACGTTCGTTATGCGTCCAGTCACGCTGGCACTTCGTCTGATGGCGAACTTCCTGGCTGGTCACCTCATTTTGGTCCTGTTGTACTCGGCAACGAACTTCTTCTTCTTCCAGTTCAACGCCTGGACCGCATTGAGTGGCCTGACGCTGGTCGCAGCGGTTCTGTTCACGATTTACGAGATTATCGTCATCTTCCTGCAGGCATACATCTTTGCCCTGCTGACGGCGGTATACATCGAATTGTCGCTGCATGCAGACTCGCACTAACAACAACGCGAACCTCGCGGTTAACTAAATATCCCCAGAATCCATCCTCACTGCTTCCTGCGGAACAGTCCGCGGGAGAAACATTGAAAGGGAACGACTTTCATCATGAACGAAATCATTCTTGCTCAGGACGCTGCTGAGTCCACCCTCAAGGGCCTCGGCGCCATCGGCTACGGCATCGCAACCATCGGCCCGGGTCTGGGCATCGGTATCCTCGTCGGCAAGACCGTCGAGGGCATGGCTCGTCAGCCGGAGATGGCTGGTCAGCTGCGTACCACCATGTTCCTGGGTATCGCCTTCGTTGAGGCCCTCGCCCTCATCGGCCTCGTTGCAGGCTTCCTGTTCTAAAGAGCGCTTTACACAAGTAAATCGAACTTTAAGAACGGAGCCCCATGAACAACGTCATTTACTACCTTGCAGCGGAAGGAAGTGAGCACCTGCCGCTGGAGAGCGGCAACTCCATCCTTTCGCCCAAGATGTACGACTTGGTCTGGTCTCTCATTCCGTTCGCCGTCATCCTGCTGATTTTCTGGAAGTTTGTCCTTCCGGCATACAGCAAGATGTTGCAGGAGCGTGAAGACCGGATCGAGGGTGGCCTTAAGCGTGCGGAGGCTCAGCAGGCCGAAGCAAAGGCCGCTTTGGAAAAGTACAACGCTCAGCTCGCTGACGCTCGAGCAGAGGCTGCTGAGATCCGTGAGCAGGCGCGTGAGCGCGGCAAGCTGATCGAGGCAGAGGCTAAGGAAGCTGCAGAAGAAGAGTCTCGTCGCATTCTTGCCGCTGGCGAGAAGCAGCTGGAAGCTTCCCGCGCACAGGTCGTGTCTGAGCTGCGTTCCGACATCGGACAGAACTCCATCAACTTGGCAGAGAAGCTTCTCGGCGGCGAACTTTCCGACGCCACGAAGCAGTCCTCCACCATTGATAGCTTCCTGTCCGAGCTCGACACTGTGGCACCGGCCGGAAAGTAGGCAACGATGAAGGCAGCTAGCCGCGAAGCACTCGCTACCGTTGAGTCCAAGCTGGATGGTTTTCTTTCCGGCGACAACTCGGTAGCTACTGCTACCCAGGCAGGCCAGGACCTCTTCGAGGTTGTCCGCGTCCTCGACGGTGACCGCGAACTGCGCGTTGCCCTGACCGATGATGCGGCCTCCTCTGAGGATCGTAAGTCCTTGGTCCAGAAGCTTTTCGGCGGCAAGATTTCCCCGGTAGCACAGCAGGTGCTCGAGGAAGCCGCCGCCGCACAGTGGTCCTCCCCGCGTGATATTGCCCGTGGCCTCGTGAAGCTTGGCCGCCGCGCTCTTCTGCGTGGCGCTGAGTCCGAGGGCAAGCTGGGCCAGGTAGAAGACGAGCTCTTCTCCCTGTCGCGCGTGCTGGACCGCGAAGGCGAACTGACCCAGCTGCTTTCAGACCGTACTGCGACGTCCGACCGCAAGGTTGGACTGCTGGCAAGCGTGCTCTACGGCAAGGTCACTATGGTCACTGAGGCGCTCGCGCTGCAGGCCATTGGCCGCCCGGAGCAGAACCCGATTGATGATATTGCCGCACTGGCAGACTCCGCAGCCGAGCTGCAGGGCCGCTCCATTGCGCGCGTGACGTCGGCGGGTGAGCTAAACGATAGCCAGCGGGCAGCACTCGCTGAAAAGCTGGGCAAAATTTATGGTCGTGCGATGTCCATCCACTCTGAGGTTGACACCAGCCTCCTCGGTGGTATGACCATCCGCGTTGGCGACGAAGTCATTGATGGTTCGACGGCAGGCAAGATTTCCCGCCTTCGTGCTGTCATGGCATAAGCCGAAACGACAGAAACGATTAAGTAATTGCTGGAAGATACTACCGAGAGCAGGAAGAACATGGCGGAGCTGACGATCTCCTCCGACGAGATCCGTAGCGCGATTGCGAACTACACCTCGAGCTACTCCGCGGAGGCCTCCCGTGAGGAGGTCGGCGTGGTCATTTCGGCAGCTGACGGTATTGCGCAGGTTTCGGGCCTGCCGTCCGTCATGGCGAATGAGCTGCTCGAGTTCCCAGGCGGCGTCATCGGCGTCGCTCAGAACCTTGACACCAACTCCATCGGTGTCGTGGTCTTGGGCAACTTCGAGTCCCTTAAGGAAGGCGACGAGGTCAAGAGGACCGGCGAAGTCCTCTCCATCCCTGTGGGCGAGGAATTCCTCGGCCGCGTTATCAACCCACTGGGCCAGCCGATTGACGGCATGGGCCCGATCACCGCTGAAGAGGACCGCGTCCTCGAGCTGCAGGCACCGTCCGTGCTGCAGCGTCAGCCGGTGGAAGAGCCGATGCAGACCGGCATCAAGGCAATTGACGCCATGACCCCGATTGGTCGTGGTCAGCGTCAGTTGATCATTGGTGACCGTAAGACGGGTAAGACCGCCGTCTGTATCGACACCATCCTGAACCAGAAGGCTAACTGGGAGTCTGGCGACAAGAACAAGCAGGTCCGCTGCATCTACGTCGCCATCGGCCAGAAGGGCTCCACCATTGCTGGTGTGCGCCACACCCTGGAGCAGCACGGTGCACTGGAGTACACCACCATCGTGGCTGCTCCGGCATCCGACGCCGCCGGCTTCAAGTGGCTGGCACCGTTCTCCGGTGCAGCTCTGGGTCAGCACTGGATGTACCAGGGCAACCACGTCCTGATCATTTACGATGATCTGACCAAGCAGGCCGAGGCCTACCGTGCGATTTCCCTTCTGCTGCGCCGCCCGCCGGGCCGCGAGGCATACCCGGGTGACGTCTTCTACCTCCACTCCCGTCTGCTGGAGCGCGCAGCAAAGCTCTCCGACGACATGGGTGCAGGTTCCATGACCGCACTGCCGATCATTGAGACGAAGGCGAACGACGTCTCCGCCTTCATTCCGACCAACGTGATTTCTATTACCGACGGCCAGGTCTTCTTGGAGTCCGACCTGTTCAACCAGGGCGTCCGTCCGGCAATTAACGTCGGTGTGTCCGTCTCCCGTGTCGGTGGTGCAGCACAGACCAAGGGTATGAAGAAGGTTGCCGGTAACCTCCGTCTTGAGCTGGCTGCCTACCGTGACCTGCAGGCCTTCGCTGCCTTCGCGTCCGACCTTGACTCTGCCTCCAAGGCTCAGCTGGAGCGCGGTGAGCGCCTCGTTGAGCTGCTGAAGCAGTCCGAGTCCTCTCCGCAGCCTGTCGAGTACCAGATGGTTTCCATCTTCCTCGCAGACCAGGGCATCTTCGACGTCGTTCCCGTCGAGGACGTACGCCGCTTCGAGAAGGAGCTGCACGATCACCTCAACTCTGCAACCCCGCAGGTGTTCGAGCAGATTCAGGGCGGCACCGCTCTGACCGACGAGTCCAAGGATGCGCTTGTTGCCGCAGCCAAGGACTTCACCCCGTCCTTCCGCACCTCTGAGGGCCACAACCTCGGCACTGAGGCTCCGGTGGATCCGCTCGACGCTGAAGAAATCAACAAGTCCGAGCTCAACGTCTCCCGCAAGACGGCCAAGTAGAGTCCGCACACTCTAAGAAGTAACCGTCTAGAAAAAGAAGGGAGGAGCGAAAACCATGGCTAATCTTCGTGAACTGCGTGACCGCATCAGGTCCGTCAATTCCACTAAGAAGATCACCAAGGCACAGGAGCTCATTGCTACCTCGCGCATTACCAAGGCACAGGCCAGGGTCGAGGCGTCGCAGCCTTATGCGCACGAGCTGTCAAACGTGTTGAACAAGCTCGCCGCGCACACAAACCTGGATCACCCGATGCTCCGTGAGCGTGAAGATGGCAAGGTTGCCGCAATCCTCGTGGTCTCCTCTGACCGCGGTATGTGCGGTGGCTACAACAACAACGTCTTCAAGAAGGCGGCCGAGCTTGAAGCATTGCTGAAGAGCGAGGGCTTCGAGACCGTCCGCTACGTCACGGGTAACAAGGGCGTTGGCTTCTACAAGTTCCGTGAAGCCGAGGTCGCAGGCAGTTGGACTGGATTCTCACAGGATCCGACCTGGGAGGCGACGCACGACGTGCGCCACCACATCATCGACGGCTTTATCGCCGGTTCGAAGGGCCAGGCTAAGACCCGCGCGGGAATCAATCTCGAGGGCGAGACCGTCCGCGGCTTCGACCAAGTGCACGTTGTGTACACCGAGTTCGAGTCCATGCTGACCCAGACGGCGCGTGTGCAGCAGCTGCTGCCGGTGGTACCGGTTATTGAGGAAGAGGACTTCAACATGGGTGAGTCCGCGCTTTCCGACGCCTCGTCGGCCAATCAGGTCACCCCTGATTACGACTTCGAGCCGGATGCGGACACCCTCATGGAAGCACTGCTCCCGCAGTACGTGTCCCGCCTCCTGTTTGCGATGTTCTTGGAGTCCTCGGCCTCCGAGTCCGCCGCACGCCGTACCGCAATGAAGTCTGCAACTGATAACGCTACCGAGCTGGTCAAGGACCTCTCCCGCGTTGCCAACCAGGCACGTCAGGCGCAGATTACCCAAGAAATCACAGAGATCGTCGGTGGCGCTGGGGCGCTCGCCGAAAGCGCAGAAAGTGACTAGATTATGACTACAGCTCTGCAAGAGCAGAACACACAGTCGTCGGCTACTGCCGGCCGTGTGGTGCGTGTCATCGGTCCGGTCGTCGACGTGGAGTTTCCGCGTGGCGGGCTGCCGGCACTGTACAACGCACTGACCGTCGAGGTGACCCTCGAGGCTGTTGCAAAGACCGTCACCCTTGAGGTCGCTCAGCACCTCGGTGACAACCTCGTCCGTGCCGTGTCCATGGCTCCGACCGACGGCCTCGTCCGCGGTGCAGCCGTAACCGACACTGGCAAGCCGATTTCCGTCCCCGTGGGCGATGTGGTCAAGGGCCACGTCTTCAACGCCCTCGGTGACTGCCTCGACCAGCCGGGTCTGGGCCGCGATGGCGAGCAGTGGGGCATCCACCGCGAGCCGCCGGCATTCGACCAGCTGGAGGGTAAGACCGAAATCCTCGAGACCGGTATTAAGGTCATTGACCTTCTCACCCCGTACGTCAAGGGCGGCAAGATTGGCCTCTTTGGTGGTGCAGGTGTGGGTAAGACCGTTCTTATCCAGGAGATGATTACTCGTATCGCACGCGAGTTCTCCGGTACCTCCGTCTTCGCCGGCGTCGGCGAGCGCACCCGTGAGGGCACCGACCTCTTCCTCGAGATGGAAGAGATGGGCGTACTCCAGGACACCGCCCTCGTGTTCGGCCAGATGGATGAGCCGCCAGGAGTTCGTATGCGCGTGGCTCTGTCCGGTCTGACCATGGCGGAGTACTTCCGCGATGTCCAAAACCAGGACGTGCTGCTGTTCATCGACAACATCTTCCGTTTCACCCAGGCAGGTTCTGAGGTGTCCACGCTGCTCGGCCGTATGCCGTCTGCTGTGGGTTACCAGCCGACCTTGGCTGATGAGATGGGTGTGTTGCAGGAGCGTATTACCTCCACCAAGGGTAAGTCCATTACCTCCCTGCAGGCCGTCTACGTGCCGGCCGATGACTACACTGACCCGGCTCCGGCCACCACCTTCGCCCACCTCGATGCCACCACCGAGCTGGACCGTTCCATTGCTTCTAAGGGTATTTACCCGGCAGTGAACCCGCTGACCTCTACCTCTCGTATTCTGGAGCCGTCCATCGTGGGCGAGCGCCACTACGAGGTGGCACAGCGTGTCATCGGTATCCTGCAGAAGAACAAGGAACTCCAGGACATCATCGCCATCCTTGGTATGGACGAGCTGTCTGAGGAGGACAAGGTCACCGTTCAGCGAGCACGTCGTATCGAGCGCTTCCTGGGCCAGAACTTCTTCGTCGCAGAGAAGTTCACCGGCCTGCCGGGCTCCTACGTGCCGCTGGCTGACACCATCGACGCTTTCGAGCGCATCTGCAACGGCGAATTCGACCACTACCCAGAGCAGGCCTTCAACGGCCTGGGTGGCCTGGACGACGTCGAGGCTGCGTACAAGAAGCTGAGCGAGAAGAAGTAGGGAGAGGCACATGGCTGACATCACCGCCGAATTGGTTTCCGTCGAGCGCCTGCTGTGGACCGGCAAGGCCACCATGGTGACGGCTGAGACCACCGAGGGTGAGATCGGCGTGCTTCCTGGCCACGAGCCTATGGTTGGTCAGCTGATCAACAATGGCGTCGTGACCATCCACCCAGCGGACGGCGAGCGCCGCGTCGCTGCCGTCCAGGGTGGCTTCCTCTCCGTATCCGAGAACAAGATCACCGTCCTCGCGGATTGGGCCATCTGGGCCCGCGAGGTCGATGAGGCCCAGGCTCAGGAAGACCTGAAATCTGAGGATGAGTTGACGAGGTCCCGCGGCGACGCTGCATTGCGCGCCGTGCGCCGCTTCAACAGCTAACGGATTAGCGGAGAGGGGAGAGAACGGGCAGCAATGACCGCCCTTCCCACTCTGGCTTGAAAAGAACCCCCTGCACTTCCTTTCACGAGGAGGAGCAGGGGGTTTCGCCTTACCCACACAAACTGGCATTGCAATGTTGCTAGGCGGTACAATCGTTGAAACATATCGCCTTGCCGTAAAGGAACGTGTGCCATGAATTTTCAGGTGTTACAGGGGCTGCTTTTCGTCCTTCTCCTGATTGTTCTGGCTGTCATCATTCTTGCCGCAGTGCGCTTTTTTACACTGCGCTCGCGCGGCACCACGGTGCTCCTGCGCGTTTTGCCGGCCAAAGATTCCCATTCGTGGCGTCATGGTTTGGTGCGCTACAACGGCGAATACATGGAGTATTTCAAGCTTCGCTCTGTTCTTCCCCGCGCCAATATGCGGTTCAATCGCCTCGACATCACCTTGAACGGAATCCGTTCGCTGGATGATGACGAGGCTTCTTTTATGCCCGCTAGCGACCAGGTTATGGGGATCAGCGTCCATGGCAAGGACTATGAGATTGCTTCCGATGCGCACGGCATCATGGCCCTAAATGCCTGGGTGGAAGCAGCACCGTCGAAGCGCAAGGAGAAGCTGAACTATCATCAGATGCGCCAGCGTGCCAGCCGCTTTCCAAAGAAGTAGGCTGCACCCGTTAGGGTAGAGGGCATGCGTGTAGTCATCGCCCGTTGCTCTGTAGATTACGTCGGCCGCCTCGACGCCCACTTGCCTATGGCGGACCGACTCATCCTTATTAAGGCCGATGGTTCGGTGTCTGTGCATGCGGATGACCGTGCTTACAAGCCGTTGAACTGGATGACTCCTCCGTGCACCTTTGAGGAGTCGGAGATTACGGATATCGATGGCGAGGACACCGGCGAGAAGTTGTGGTTGGTGGAGAACCCTAAAGGCGAACAGCTCCGTATCACCATCGCAGAGGTGCACCAAGACATCGCTATGGACTTGGGCGAAGACCCAGGCTTGGTCAAGGACGGTGTCGAAGCACACCTGCAAGAGCTTCTGGCGGAACACATCGAAACGCTAGGGGAGAAGTACTCGCTTGTCCGCCGCGAGTATCCCACGGCGATTGGTCCGGTGGACATTATGGCGAAGAACTCCCAGAACGAGTTCGTGGCTGTCGAAGTCAAGCGCCGCGGTGGTATCGATGGCGTCGAGCAGCTGACGCGTTACCTGGAATTGCTTAACCGCGATGACCTGCTGGCGCCGGTCCATGGTGTGTTTGCGGCGCAGGAAATCAAGCCGCAGGCCCGTACTTTGGCTGAAGACCGCGGGATTCGCTGCGTGGTGCTGGACTACCAGGAGCTGCGCGGTATCGAGTCCAACGAGCTGCGTCTGTTTTAATGCCACGCCGAAACCGAAGAATCCGGGAGGAACCTCGCTTCTTGCCGCGGGATGGCGGCGCGTTGCTCGGTTCGCAGACCGTTGCTGGGCCGAGTTGGATGAATGGTGAGCCCTTCATCATGCGGCACATCGGCAGTTCGGCTGCGCAGAAGTTTTATGTGTGCCCCGGCTGCAACCAAAACATTCCGCCCGGGGTTGCGCACATTGTGGCGTGGCCGCGCGATAGCGGTAGGCAAGGCGATGACCGCCGGCACTGGCACCGCCACTGTTGGGAGCGGCGGTAGACTAGCGGGCATGATTGTTGCCTTTTCTGTAGCCCCGACCATCGTGGGTGATGAGAGCGCCGAGATGTCGGACGCCGTGGCGGAGGCCGTGCGCGTGGTTCGTGCATCCGGCCTACCCAACGAGACCAATGCCATGTTTACCCTCATTGAAGGCGAGTGGGACGAAGTCTTTGCGGTGATTAAAGAGGCCACCGATGCCGTCCGTAAAGTCTCGCCGCGCACGAGCCTGGTTATTAAGGCCGATATTCGCGAAGGTGTCACCGGGCAGATAACCCAAAAAGTAGAATCCGTTAACCGTTACCTGGAGGAGAATCAGTGACCGGACCATACGTTGGAGGCGCCCTCGATTTGGGAGCCATTAAGCAGCAGGCAGAAGCTAAGGCGAAAGCACAGGAGCAGGGATCCACTGGTGTCCCCGCAGGAATTCAGCCCTTCTTTGAGGTCACGGAGCAAAACTTTGAGAATGACCTTGTGCGTCGCTCCGCTGAGGTACCGGTCATCGCGCTTATCGGTTCCCCGCGTTCGCCAGCCTCGGAGCAGTTGAAGAAAGACTTCGAGGAGATGGCCGCGGCAGGCGGCTTAAAGTTCATCGTGGGCTACATCAACGCTGATGTAGTGCCGCAAGTCGCCCAGGTCTTCGGTGTGCAGAACCTGCCTACCACCGTGGCGATTGCCGCCGGCCAGCCGGTCACCAACTTTGAAGGCAGCCAGCCACGGGAGAACCTGGAGCAGTGGGTAGCGGCGATCGTCGAGAAGCTCGGCCCCCAGCTGCGCGGCCTGCAGGATACTGGTGCTGAGCAACCCCAGGAGGAGGCATCCGACCCGCGCCTGCTCGTGGCAGAGGACGCGCTGAATGCCGGCGATTTCGACGCCGCTATCGCTGCTTACGATGAGGTGCTTGCCGCCGAGCCTGACAATGCCGAAATCAAGCAGGCGCGTGCCACCACCGTGGTGCTCAAGCGGCTTAAGGCATCCGCGAAGGATGGCGACCCCATTGCGGAAGCTGAGGATAAT
>NZ_JASPGN010000008.1:0-163069 GCF_030232655.1 Corynebacterium sp. MSK218 | reverse complement strand
AAGCGGGAAGCCTGTTTTAAGATGAGGTTTCATTTGAGGTCCCCTACAGACGATGGGGTTGATAGGCCAGACCTGGACGCACCGCAAGGTGTGAAGGCTACTGGTACTAATAGACCAAAACAAACACACCAAACCCAAACAACAAGCAGGGTTTGGAGAAACAACACAAACAACAAAGCAACAGACACGTCACTGTCACTCGCGTCCACTACACAGTATCTGACACAACACACACGACCAGGCACACACAATGCCTCGTGTGTTTGTCGGTGGCCTATAGCAGCAGGGAAACGCCCGGACCCATTCCGAACCCGGAAGCTAAGCCTGCCCGCGCTGATGGTACTGCAACCGGGAGGTTGTGGGAGAGTAAGAAACCGCCGACACCAAACAACAACAAACAACTCAATAAACAACAAAGAGAGACCGTTAAAGCACAACTGCTTTATGGTCTCTTTTTTGGCTTTCCACCACCCCCGCACCCCGCAAGCCCTAACAGGCCGAAAAGACCCGAGCCTAACAGTCCAGACCTGAAAACCGAACGGCGCAGCTGGCGTACCACCCACCCAAAACCCCGGGAAACCCTGACCTGCGGGTCTGGACTTCCACCTCTGGACACATACAAAAGCCAGCCGCCACCGTGAACAGGAATCAGGTTGCGCCTAGAGCTGACCCGAGAGAAGTGGCAAAGCGCGGCAAATGGATACCCGCCAACCCAAAAACGCTGGGCTGGCGGGCTTTTTATATTGAGGTAAAAGCTGGCGATTGGCCTTCGGCTCTTAACCCTTCTTGCATCCGCGGGTGTCATGCAAACCGCACTGAGGAATACCAATGAGCGAAAGTACCATTGATGAGAGCGTGACTGGGATGGCGATGATGTCGTAAATGGGGGAATCGACGACGAGCTCATTGAGATCGGTGGACGAGCCCTGGTTGGTATTGTGGGCTGTGCTGTCTTCAGCGTTCGCAGTGGGGGCTGCTGTCAAAAGCAGTGCGGCGGCGCCGATGATAGCTAGGGGCTTCTTCATCGAGTCAGGTCCTTTCGGATAGGGAAATATAGGGGATTTCCAGGCTATCGGACCGAAAAGTTTAAGGCAATGGGTTGTCGTCGCTATTCCATCGACGCTGAGTGTAGTGGTCTTGTGGCGGAAATTAATGGTCAATCAATCTATGGGTATAGAGGGGCAATTGTGAGGTGAACTCACGGGTGTCGCCGGTAACGGGGTCAATGAAAGAAATGTTAGTCGCCGTTAAGTGCATCGGAACTCGCATGTCTTCGGCCTCGGCGGGGTAGATGACGGGGTAGATGGGGTCGCCAATAATGGGGATGCCCGCTTGAAGCATGTGAAGTCTCAGTTGATGTGTCTTGCCCGTGTGGGGTTTGAGGGTGTACTTCGCTAGATCGGGTAGTGGTCCGTGGATGGCTTCGTAGGGGGCCTTGTCGATTGGTTCGACTGCGGCGACTTCGGTGATGGCGTTGACTTCGCCCTCGACAATGCGCCCTTGTAGTTCGCCCGGGGTCTTCTCCATGCGGGAGCGCCAGAGGGTGCCGGGGTAGACGTCGGCAAGCGGGGCGATGGCTTCGTACGTCTTGGTGACGCGGCGCTCGGCGAAGAGCGTTTGGTAAGCTCCCCGAACGGAGCGGTCTTTGGTGAAGACGAGTATGCCGGAGGTAAGGCGATCGAGGCGATGCGCGGGGGAAAGTTCGTTGTTGCCTGTCTTTCGGCGTAAACGTACGGTGGCTGTCTCCGTAATGTGGCGGGCGCGGGGCATCGTGGCCATGAAGGGAGGTTTGTCCGCGACGAGAAGGTGGTTGTCCTCAAAGAGGATGGGAATGTCGTATGGGACGGGAGTTTCCGGTGCCGGCATGCGGTAGAAGTAAAGGACTGTGTTGGTGGCCAGGATGGAATGAGGGCTTAAGTGGGTGCCATCTTGGCGCACAACCTCCCCGGCATCAAAACGTGCTTGAAGCGCACCCTCGTTGTCTTCGGGGTGGCGATGGCGCTGCGTGAGGATGAGATTCTGCACGAAGTCCCATGCTGATACCGGACCTTCGGTGACGCGAGCCTGGGTGGGATTTAGACCATCACGGATAGGAAGTGGGGTTGCGCCACGCCTTTTTTGGACTATTCTTTCTCCCATGGATTTTAACTCTATTCTCGCGCCCGTCATTGACTTCTTTTCCAATGGTATCGGTGCAGTCATTCGTGACATTGCGGTGACCCTGTACAACGTCCTCTTCCCCGCTAATGCGGATGCTGCTACCACCCCACAGGCCGGCCTATAGGTATTAGACTGGAGGTGTAAGCACGTCGAAAGGATAAGGTCATGGCCAAGGAAGACATTGTCGTCGTAGCCGTTGATGGTTCGGAGGCGTCGAAGAACGCCGTCCGTTGGGCTGCTAACACTGCAATGAAGCGCGGGATCCCGCTTCGCATCGCATCGAGCTACACGATGCCGCAGTTCCTCTACGCCGAAGGCATGGTTCCGCCGAAGGAGCTTTTCGACGACCTCCAGGCAGAAACCCTTGAGAAGATTGAGGCTGCCCGCGCTGAAGCCCACAAGGTAGCGCCAGAGCTGAAGATTGGCCACACCGTGGCTGAGGGTTCCCCGATTGACATGCTGCTGGAGATGTCCAAGGACGTCACCATGATTGTGATGGGCTCCCGCGGCATGGGCGGCCTGTCCGGCATGGTCATGGGCTCGGTCTCTGCGTCGGTGGTTTCCCACGCGTCCTGCCCGGTTGTGGTTGTGCGTGAAGACAACCACGTCACTGATTCCACCAAGTACGGCCCGGTTGTCGTGGGTGTCGATGGCTCTGAGGTCTCCCAGAAGGCTACGGACTACGCCTTCAAGGAAGCGGATGCGCGTGGCGCTGAACTCATCGCGGTGCACACCTGGATGGACATGCAGGTCCAGGCTTCCCTCGCTGGTCTGTCCGCGGCTCAGGCTGAGTGGGCAGAGGTTGAGAAGGAGCAGGCAGAGCTGCTGACTGAACGCCTTGCTGACCTTCAGAAAGAGTACCCGGATGTACCGGTCAAGAAGGTCATCGCCCGCGACCGCCCGGTCCGTGCGCTGACGGATGCCTCTGAAGGTGCCCAGCTGCTGGTCGTCGGTTCCCACGGCCGTGGTGGTTTCAAGGGCATGCTCCTTGGCTCCACCTCCCGTGCCCTTCTGCAGTCGGCTCCGTGCCCGATGATGGTGGTTCGCCCAGACTCTGAGTAACCGTTCTATTACTCCGCAATAACGATTCGGCTGCAGCAGCCTGTGAATGGCCCTGCAGCCGGATCGTTTCGTCGTTTTGTGCGTACACTTGTGGACGTACGCAACAAAATTTCATTAACAAGGACTAACAAGGAGTAGTACATCATGGGACTTGGTCTCGGTTTCTTTAGCTCGATCATCGTCGGTATCATTGCCGGTTGGCTCGCAGAGAAGATTATGAAGCGCGATCAGGGTCTGTTTACCAACCTCATCGTCGGTGTTATCGGCGGTGTTATCGGCGGTGGCCTGCTGGCCCTCTTCAATAAGAACGTGGGCGATAGCTGGTTCCTTATGATCATTACCGCCACGGTCGGTGCATGTATCTTGCTGTGGATCGTGGGCGCAGTGACTGGCCGCAAGAAGTAAAATTTCACATACATACCGGTTTGTCTATATTGTGTAGATGAACCGGTTTTGTCATGTGAGGAGAAGAAATGGCTGAGAAGAAGTCGCGACGCAATCGCCCGAGCCCGCGCAGCCGACTGCTCGATTCAGCAACGCGGCTCTTTACCACTGAGGGTATTCGCGTCATCGGCATCGACCGTATCCTGCGCGAGGCCGACGTAGCCAAGGCTTCGCTGTACTCGCTTTTCGGCTCTAAGGATGCTCTCGTCATTGCCTATGTTGAGGCGCTTGATGAGCAGTACCGTGCCGATTGGCAGGAACGTACCGAGGGCGCTACCGATGCGGAAAGCAAGATCCTCGCCTTCTTTGATAAAGCCATTGAGGAACAGCCCACCATCGAATACCGCGGCTCGCACTTCCTCAACGCAGCGGGTGAGTATCCGCGCCCAGAGACCGATGCCGAGAGGGGTATTGTAGCTGCCTGCGTGGAGCACCGCTCCTGGATGCACTCCACCATTACAGCGCTCCTCAACGCTAAGAATGGCTACCCCTCAGAGGATCAGGCCAGCCAGCTCCTCATCTTCTTGGATGGTGGTCTTGCCGGTGCACGGTTGACCCGGGAATCGGCACCGCTGGTCACCGCGAAGCAGCTGGCTATTCAGCTGTTGTCGGCTCCTCCCGCTGACTATTCGATTTAACAATCTTCCGTGCCTCAGCAAGGATTGCTGAGTGGCGCTTTCGGGAAACGTCGTATTCTTCCTTCTGCTCCGGATTAGCCTTGAATTGAGCCTTCAGGGCCTTCTTGTTTTTCTTGGCTTCCTTCGTACGCCAGCGCTGAATGCTTGCGCGGCGCTGCTCGTGAACGGCCTCCGGAAGTGGATAACGTCGGCGCAAGATTGACTCATAGACAACGGTCTGCACTAGCGAGAAGAGGTAGGAACAACCCCAGTAGAAGATGATGGTCACGGGGATGGGGCCGTGCCACGCCACATTCCACAGCATCCAGGGGATCAGCACCACCATGAGCGCCATGAACCACAGCAGCCGGCGTGGAATCTTCTGATCAAACTGCGTGGTGAGGAAACCGCGGTAGAGCATGATGAGGGTGCTCAAAGAGGTAAACACGAGCGCAGCCACGAGCATGGGTAGCACCAAGTCACGGTGGTCGCGGGCGAAATCCGTGAGGGGGACGCCAAAGACGGTGGAGGTGCGGAAGGAGGAGACGTCGGAAAGCGTCAGCATCCCCACCTCTTCCTGGGTAGAACCGGAGACCCTCAGAACCACCTGGTAGAGGCCAATAAACGCGGGAACAATGATGAAGGACGGGAAACAGCCGAGCATAGGGTTGTGCTTGTAGCGCCGCTTCAACTCGCGCTGCTCGGTGAGGAGAGCTACCGCCTCTTCGACGTCCGTGACGTGGCGCAGCTGTTGATTGAGCTCCGTCATCTCCGGGCGCATAAGCGCACCAATACGCCCCTGCTTGACTGACTGCCAGTTCAGTGGGGCAATGATGCCGCGTACTGTCAGCACGAGGAAGACGATCGTGAGGATCCATGCCATCGAGCCGTCAAGGAACGAGCTAAACAGCAGATGCCACAGCTTCATGATCCCGGAGACGGGGTACATGAAAATCTCGAGCATCGTGGACTCCTCTCCGTCCTCTGAGTGGGGTACTTATACGGTACAGGGGCTAGGGTAGAGAACATGCCACAGCCCACAACGCGACGAAGAACAACGGTGAGCACCGTCATTGGAGAGCTCATGTTGACAGCCGGCGTGCTGCTTTTGCTTTTCGCGTTTTATGAGTCCTATTGGACCAATATCGCATCCGGCCACCTGCAGGAGGAAGCCAACGAAACCCTGCAGGAGGAGTGGCACAATCCGCGTGGACAGGGCCAGGCGCCGAAGCTGGGTGAGGCTTTTGCGCGCCTTTACATCCCGGCGTTTGGTTCTGACTTCGCTTTCGCGGTGTTGGAAGGCACGAATGAAGATGACCTTCTGCGCGGCCCCGGACGGTATACGGATACACAGATGCCCGGTGAGCTGGGGAATTTAGCCGTCGCGGGACATCGTGTGGGCAAAGGCGCGCCGTTTAATGACCTGGGTAACCTGCAGACCTGCGATGCCATCGTGATTGAGACATCTACGGAGTGGATTACCTACCGCGTGCTGCCCATTGACGGAGCACCAGCAGACTGTCTCACGCCTGAGCAGCGTGAGAAGCCGGAGTACCAGCAGATTCAGGGACGCCACATTACGCTTCCGGGTGATGTCAGCGTGCTGGATCCGATACCGGGCACCCCGCCGGACGCAGGCGTTGAGGCTAGTGAGGGGCTGCTCACGCTCACCACGTGCCACCCGCAATTCTCCAATGCGGAGCGCATGATTATCCATGCCATGGAGACCGAACGGGAAGAGAAATCCCCCGACTCTCACGAGAATGACCGCCCCGCCGTCTTGGAGGAGAACTAATGTATCGCGCGCTCTGGAACCTTTTGCCCGGCCCGACTGTGGTGAAAGCTGTGCTGGCGGTGGCCCTCATCGTCGCCGTGTTCTTCCTGCTCATGGAGGTTGTGTTCCCGTGGGTCTCGACCTTGATGCCCTACAACGACGTCGCCGTGTAGCAGCGCTGGGCGCTTTAGAGCCCAAGGTGTGCAATAGTCTCCTGCGCAATGAGCTGCGGCTTCAGGGTTTGTAACTGGTTTGACCACACGAGCACCGCGTGGGTGTCCTTCTGCACGGCGAAGACGGAGTGATCCTCAAATACTCCACGCCCGCCTGACCAGCCGTCGAATTCCGCCAGCTCGGTGTCGTTGATGGGGGCGGCGGCATCGACAACCGCGCGCGCCTCCTCCACGCTGGGCATCTCCCGTACGATGACGGTGGCCTGCGGCTCCTCCGGGTAGGACCAGAATACGCAGGCAGGGGTGCTAAAGCGCTTGTCGACGCCCCACCGGGTCATCCTCTGCCCATTCGTATCTGCGACCCACTGGGTATCCAGGTAAGGGCAGTCTTCCCAGTCGGTGACCTCAGCCGAGGCGTCGACGGGCAGTCCATCGCCGCTGGCGGCAGGGCTCTCCGGAGAGCCAGCTAGGGAACTGTCCGTAGCGGGGGCGCTGTCGTGAGTGTCGTTCGGTGTGGGGTTTGCGGGCTGACCGGAGTCTGCGCAGCCGGTGGTGAGAAGGCCGATACTGATCAGACAGGCAGCAAGAGGGGGAAGTAGGCTGAGGCGCATGACCTCCACACTAGACCAGCGTTCAGTTGACTCGGATGCAATGCGCAACGGGATCCACATCCTGACCGCGACGCTTCTGGTGGTGGCTATCTTCACCACGGTGCGCCTGCCCTTGTGGCAGGGCGTGCTCAATCTGCTGCTGCTCGTGTCCTTCGCCGTGGTCTACTTCGGTGGAACCGCCTACGTCGAGTCGTTGCCCCGCATCGCGCAATATGGTTGGTTGGCTATCCTCACGGTGCTATGGCTGGCGGATATGGCGGTGGCCCCGGCGGCCATCTACCTCGTCTTTTCTTTGTATTTTGTGTATCTCTACGTGTTGGAGATGATTCCTGGCATTATCTGCGTGCTCGTGGCCACGGTGGTGACCGTCGTTGTGCAGATACCAGGCGGGCTGACTTTTGGTGGCATCATGGGGCCGGCAGTCTCAGCTTTGGTGACTATCGCTATCACCTATGCTTTCTCTGCCTTGAGCAGAATGAACCGCGAACTTATGGAAACCCGCTCGCAGTTAGTGGAGTCCGAGCGCGAGGCTGGCATGACCGCCGAACGCCAGCGCATTGCGCACGAGATTCACGACACCTTGGCCCAAGGGCTGTCCTCGATTCAAATGCTGCTCCATGCTGCTGACCGTGACCTCGCCACGGAGAATATCCCCAAGGCGCAAGAACGCATTGAGCTTGCGCGCCGCACTGCAGCGGATAACCTCCATGAAGCCCGCGCCATGATTGCGGCACTGCAGCCGGCCGCACTGTCCGAAACGTCCCTCGGGGCAGCGCTGACCCGCATGGCGGATAATTTTGCGGCCACCGGGGACGTGGACGTTTCAGTGGATGTGGA
Source organism: Corynebacterium sp. MSK218 (assembly GCF_030232655.1). Lineage (NCBI taxonomy): Bacteria > Bacillati > Actinomycetota > Actinomycetes > Mycobacteriales > Corynebacteriaceae > Corynebacterium > Corynebacterium sp. MSK218. The sequence goes on along the minus strand of NZ_JASPGN010000008.1, from coordinate 155,391 downwards.
AGGCGAAGCGCAGCAGCTTCCTATGAAGGTGGAGGCGGCGTTGTTGAGGATTGCGCAGGGCGCGGTGGGCAACGTCGTCAAGCATGCCCACGCCTCCAAGGCCCGAGTGACCGTCACGTATGCGCCGGACGAGGTGCGCGTGGACGTGGTGGATAACGGTCAGGGCTTTGATGTGGAGGCGGTGGAGAATAAACCCGCCGGACTAGGCCATATTGGGCTGGCGGCTATGCGTCGCCGTGCGGAAGAGCTCGGGGGCGAGGTCGTGATTGAATCCACACCAGGCATGGGTGCGGCGGTCTCAGTTAGTGTGCCCTTAAATAACGATGTAGATTAAGAATTTGTCCACACCGTACCAATGAGGAGGAAGCCCGTGATTAGGGTCTTGCTTGCCGATGACCACGAGATCGTGCGCTTGGGTCTACGCTCGGTGCTCGAGGGCGCCGAGGACATCGAGGTAGTAGGTGAGGTTGCCACGGCTGAAGCCGCGGTATCTGCCGCACAAGCAGGCGGAATCGATGTCCTCCTCATGGACCTGCGCTTTGGCGCCGGTATTGAAGGCACTCGCGTCATGACCGGTGCGGAAGCCACCGCGGCTATCCGCTTTTCCATGGATAATCCCCCCAAGGTCCTCGTGGTGACCAACTATGACACCGATGCGGATATTCTCGGTGCTATCGAATCCGGTGCGGTCGGCTACTTGCTCAAAGATGCGCCACCGGCCGAGTTGCTTGCCGCGGTGCGTTCCGCTGCCGAAGGTGACTCGGCGCTGTCCCCCGTCGTGGCGGACAAGCTCATGACCCGCGTGCGCACCCCGCGTACGTCGCTTACGCCGCGCGAGCTGGAAGTTCTCAAGCTCGTCGCCGCTGGTTCGTCCAACCGTGAAATTGGCGTGGAGCTTATGCTCTCAGAAGCCACGGTGAAATCCCACCTTGTCCACATTTACGACAAGCTGGGCGTGCGCTCGCGCACCTCTGCCGTGGCTGCTGCCCGCGAGCAGGGAGTGCTCTAAAGGTTGTTGGCGTCGCGGTAGGCCAAAATGACGTCGTTGCGGATCTTGCCGCGCTCAGCTACCTCGTAGCCGTGCTTGGCTGCCCACTCGCGGACATCAGCGGGCCTGTAGCTGCGCGTTTCCTTCTTGATGGGGTGGCGAGCAGCCTTCACAAAAGGTTCCATTGCGGCGTGAAACTTCTCTGCATTCTCCTTGGAAACATCCAGGAGATAATCCTTCCCGTCAACGCTAAAACGGATGACGGTAAGTTCTTCTTCAGTAAGCGGGCTATTGTCAAGGTCATCAAAGAACTGCGTTACTTCGCGGCGAGCCATGATTCTCCATACGGTAGTGGTGTGTTCCTTCCGGCCTTGTGTGCTGGGCGGGAAGGCGATTGACAAAAGAAGCTATCTTTTGAGGGATGGCTTTAGGGACTATTTATCCTCGCCCCCGACTATATATGAGAAATAGTTTTATCTACACCGGAGAACACTAAAGAATTAGAGCTGTGCGGCAAAACGGGGCGATATTCCGCGCTAGATTCGCCACGTGACTTTTGGGGAATCGGTGAAGAAACTGATTCTCTTTTTAAATCCGTTTTAAAAGGTCTAGGGCGTGGAGGTAAAAATAGCGGTGAAAACACGAAAGCCGCGACCATGGAGGCCGCGGCACAGGCAAGCTGGGTAGATTAAGCGCGCAGCTTGGCCTGGATATCGGCGTTGATGGAGTCAATCTCACCGGAGATGGAGCGGTGTGCACGCTGACGCTGCTGCTCGGTCATGTACTCAGCGTTCTCGATAGCAGCATCGAGCTCATTGAGGCGCTCCTTGACGTCACGCTTGAAGCCGACCGGCACGTTGGCGTCCTTCAGGGAGTTGCGGATGCCGGCGGTGCGGGCCTTCAGCGGTGCGCCGTGGCCAGCAAAGGACGCGAGCTGGTCAGCGGAAACACCCGCCTTCTGGGCGCGATTCTTTTCTACCTCTCGCTGCGCGGCGGTAATACCGCGGTAAATCAGCGGCAGCAGCAACGGGGCCGCGGTGCGCAGGGCGCCAGCGTAACGCTTGACGTTGTTCTTGTTAAAACGGCCTTCCTTGATGCGCTCGAGTTCTTTCTGCGCCATCTTGTACTCGTGCTTGCGGCGCTTCTTCAGACCTTTTTCTTCGGACTTGATGAGGGCCTTCTCTTGCTTGGCCAGCAGCTTCTGCTGACGGTGCCGTGCCTTATCTGCTGCTTTGACCTCGGCCTTTGCGCGGGTCTTGGCGGCCTTGATCTCGGCGCGGGCTTCGCGGCGGGCCTTGCGGATCTTCTTGATCAAGCTCATTGAAACGTCCTTTATTTTTTATCGGTAGGGTCTCGCTACAACTTTAGCAAGGTGGTCTACTAAGCTCACCTGGTGTGAAAGATGTGCTCGTCGCCACGGACCTCGTGGGCTGCCGCTATCGCCTCGTGCAGCGCCGCGCACATCCAGACATCCCGCGCACCCCGACGGGCCAGGCTCGCGCGGAGCGCCATGCCGCAGCCATTGAGGCTGCCCTGGCTCTCGTTCCCCGCAAAGGCCCCGGTCGTTTTCGCCGCATCGACCTTGAAGGCGATGACTTCGAACGCGCCATGGCTACGCTTGAGGCTTTGGCTTACGGTTATACCCACATCACTAACGCGGTTTTCTCTACCAACGAGTGGATGGTTCGGGTGGAGCTCCTCATTCGCGAGAGCGAGAACTACACCCCAGTCATCGTCTCTGATCACCGCGTCGCCCGTCCGAATGACAACGCACGCGCCGTGGTCGTGCCTACGCATCGCCTGGGACTAAGCGAGCCTTTGCCGGCGAAGTACAAAATTAAGCATCATGCCGTCGACGGCTACCGGCTCGCCCTAGCCGCGCGGGGCCTAGAGGAGGTGGGCCTCAACTCGGGGCGCGGGGCGACGATTGGTCAGGATCGAACCCAGGCTTTTGTTACCGATACCGCGCGTTATCCCATCGATGCTGCGCTTGCCCAGCCTCTCCCGGAAGGCCCGCGCCGCGTCAAAGAGTGCGCGTCGTGTCGCTTCTGGCATCTGTGCGAGCCCCAGCTTGAGGCCCGCGATGACATTTCCCTCTTCCTACCGGGCGACCGTGCGAACCCTTACCGGGAGCGCGGGATTGAGACGGTGCAGGCGCTTATCGACGCCTCCCTCGGCTCCCCCTCCACCCTCGCCGCCGCCTGGCGCGAAGGTATTCCGTTGCTGCGCCGTAGCCAGGTCAGCGTGCCTCGCGCCGACGTCGAAGTGGATGTCGATATGGAGGCGTACCTCGACCAAGGCGCCTACTTGTGGGGCGCGCGGCTCAACGGTGAGTACATCCCTTTCGCGACGTGGGAGCCGTTGGGCGGCCGCGCGGAGGCGGAGAATTTCGCCGAGTTCTGGGAATGGCTGATGACCGTGCGTGCCCAGGCACACGAGGAGGGCAAGACCTTCGCCGCCTACTGCTACTCTGCCCACGGCGAAAACCACTGGATGCGCCGCTCCGCCGAGCGCTTCCACCAGCCTGCGCTCCAGGAAGTCGAGGAGTTTATTTCCTCTGAGGAGTGGGTCGACATGTTCGTCCATGTCAAACGCAGCTTCGCCGGGACGTCAGGCTTGAGCCTCAAGACCGTCGCGCCCGTTGCGGGTTTTGAGTGGCCGGAGGACTTCGACGGCGAGGAATCCGTTAACGCTCGCCGCGCCGCATTGGCAGGCGATGTTACTGCCCGCGAGCAGATCCTGCGCTATAACGCCGGCGATGTCACCGCCACCCACGTGGTCCGCGAATGGATGTCTGCCGGCGCGCCGGGCATCCCGCCGTTGGACCCCTAACCGACGGCAGCGTCATCGCCTCGTTCCATTTCCCCAGACCTGGAACACGAAACTCCCTGGTGGGTGGTGGGGCGTCGGCAAGCGCTTGGCGACGCCCTGTAGGTTTCGGGTTCCAGGTCTGGGGGTTTAGATAAAGAAGCTGAGGGCGCCCACGAGGACGAGGAGAGCAAGGGCAATCAGCGCTTGGTTCCAGTCCGTGGTGGTCTCCGGAGCTGGGCCCTCGGCCTTCTTTTGGATCACTGCCTTCTGGGCCTTGACTGCGCGGGCGGTGAGGACCGGGAAGAGTGCCATGGAGCCGAGGCTGAGCAAAGAAGCGACAACCATGGTGAGGGAGCTGGATGTGGCGAGCCACAGCGCGAGGCCGCCGTTGATGAAGACGGAGCGCCCGATTCCCCAGCGGTTGTATTCGCGCAGGCCTGCCCGCACTGCGGAAGGGCCACCGCCCATGGTTGTGGGCATGAGGTAGCTCATGACGCCGGTGAGCAGTTGAGCGGCAAAGCCGACGACGAGCGCGAGCATAGGAATCTTCGGCTCCTCGGTGAAGAAGTGCTGCGCGGTGTAGTAGGTCAGGCCGCCAACCAGCCAGAACGCTGAAAAGAGGGCGGAGAGCGCAGGGAAGGTGATGCGCCCGCGGGGATCCTCGGCCACGGTGAGCACATTGACCAACCAGCCTTGTAGGCTCGCCAACCAGCCCACGCAGTAGACGATGAGCCCCGCTTCAGGGACGTTCCACGCGGAACCGATGAGGGTGGCCAGCACGCCGATGCCCAGCAGCGTGAAGCTGAGGCGCATGCGTGGGTTGACGCCCTTGGTCCGCCAAATGGAGGGGAACAAGATAGTAAGTGACCCTGCCGCGGCAAGGCCTACGAAGCCGCCCACATTGGCGGCTACATGAGCGATGAGCAGACGCGGATGCGCGGGGAAGACCGCGAGCAGCGCGCCGAGGGCCGCGCCCACGGCGAGGGAGACCGCCGAGGCCACGTAGGCGGCGACGACCGGCCGGAAGCGTTTCGATTCCGCCAGGCGCCACAAACCGAAGAGCACTGCGCCGTGCCAGAGCACCGCGGCGCCAACGAAGGTAGCGCCCACCTGCGTCAGAATCCAGTGAGGCTCCCATGCCTCAACGAGCAGCTGACCAATCAGCACGCAGATGACGCCGACGTTGAGCAGATAGATGCGTGCAAGTTGTTGTGGCCGCGCAGAATCCGGGAGCTTGAGCTGCACAAACTTCTCGGTGAGGTGCTGGGACCACACCACGATGCTGTTGGTGAGAATACCCAGCGTAAAGAGGTGGATGAGTACCCAGCGGTAATTAGGGATAAGAATGTGGGAGACACCGGCGAGGAGGAAGACCATCATCCAGATGCTGACTGGGCGGGAGGCTTTCCTATGCCATGTACGTGCTGACCACTTGTCCATAAAACACGATTTTATCCGGTTTTTCTCACAACCCAACTCATGCCCGCAATACCCACGGCCAGCAAGGCGTAGGTGGCGATGAAACCGGGCCAGGGGAGGGCGTCGAAAAGCATGCCGGACACCGCGCCCAATACGGAACTGCCCAGGTAATAGAAGAAGACATACAGGCTCGAGGCCTCTGCGCGGTCATGCGTTGCGATGTGGCCTACCCAGCCTGAGGCCGTCGAATGCGCGGCGAAGAAGCCAATAGTGAGCAGGACGATCCCAAGCAAGGTGGGGATGAGGGAACCTGCGCACAGCGCGATGCCCACGGCAAACAACGCACAGGACAACAGCAACGTGTTGGCATGGCCTACCTGAGTGACGAGCCGACCCGCGCGGGCAGAGGACCACGTGCCCGTGAGATAGAAGAGGAACACTAGGCCAGCCAGGCCGGGCGAGAGGTGGAAATGGTGGATAAGCCTGAATCCCAAAAAGTTATAGAGGGACACGAAGGTGCCCATGGCCACAAAAGCCACGATGAACAGCGGGATGAGGCGGGTATCGCGCCCGTGGCGGAAGATGGCGCTGAGCTCTGAGCGGAAGTGAATTTCCTTCGGTGTGAAATTCTGCTGGTAGGGCAGCAGGATCGCCGCAATGATGGCCAGGATAAGAGTGACCAAGCTGGAGCCGAAAAGCGCCCAGCGCCAGGAGGTGAGCTCGAGCAAGCCAGTGGGGATGAGGCGTCCGGTAAGGCCACCAATGGTGGTGCCGGCAATGTAGAGGCCCATGGCGCGGGCAACGTAGTTGGATTCCAGTTCCTCCGAAATCCAGGCCATGGCGGTGGCAGGTGCGCCGGCAATAACGGCGCCCTGAAGCGCGCGGATGGCAATGAGGAGCTCCGGATTCGGAGCGAGTGGTACGAGCATGCCGATGAGCGTGGCGGCAATGGTGGAAACGAGCAGGAGCTTTCCGCGTCCAATGCGTTCGGAAATGATGGAGACCGGGATGACGCAGACGGCCAGCGCGCCCGTGGCGGCGGAAATGGTCATGGCGGCCTGGGTGGACGACATGCCCATGTCCTCCACCAACGTGGGCAGCATGGCTTGGGTGGGGTAGAGGCAGGAAAAAATCGCCAGGCCCACGAAGAGCATGGCGATGGTGGCGCGCCGGGTTCTCGTCATGCCTATAAGCATGGCCTGCCCGCGGTTATGTGTAAAATGTTCAGAAATGACGTAAACCATGCGAGGTGTGCATGAACCTGGAGGATGTACGCGGTGTCGTCGCCGTGGCCGACCACGGACTGGTGGGAGCGGCGGCAGATTCCCTTGGACTTTCCCAGCCCGCCTTGACCCGCCGCGTACAGCGCATAGAGACCGACATCGGCGCGAGCCTATTCCAACGAAGTGGTCGGCGCCTGCGGCTCAACTCACGTGGCCGCGTCTTCATTGAGCAGGCTCGCCGCATGCTCACCGCCGAAACTGCGGCACGCGATGCCGTGGCGCGCCTCATGGATCCAGAGCGCGGGACGGTGCGGCTCGACTTTATGCATTCCCTAGGAACCTGGATGGTCCCAGAGCTGCTCAAGGCCTATCGCGCCGAGCACCCCCACGTGGATATTCGCCTGCATCAGGGAGCTGCGCGCGTACTGGTGGACCGTGTGCTGGCAGGCGAATCGGACTTGGCCCTTGTGGGTCCGCGCCCAGACCCCGACGCCGCGGTGGGCTGGCACCAGCTCAAACTGCAGCGCCTTGGCCTAGCGGTGCCGGAGGGCCACTGGGCAGCGGGCCGAGACAACGTGCGGCTCGAAGATTTTGCTGATGAGCCCTTTATCGGCATGTTGCCGGGGTACGGAACGCGCATGCTTCTCGATGATCTCGCAGCCCACGCCGGGTTTAGCCCGCGCCTCGTCTTCGAGTCGATGGAGCTCACAACCGTCGCGGGGCTCGTCGCGGCTGGGCTCGGCTCGGCGCTGCTGCCGCTTGATGATCCGTACCTGCAAACCAGCAACCTCATCCCGCTACAGCCCGCGGCCTACCGTGAGCTGGGGCTGGTGTGGCGCATCGGCGATGAGGCACCACCCGTGGAGCGCTTCAAAGACTTTGTGGTAGGGAATCCGCCAGTGCAGTCAGCGCCTCCGGCGTAGAGACTTCATGTGGCAGCCAAGGGATCTCCACGATTGGCTGACCAGGCAACGCCTGTGCCAAGAGTGCGAGTGCCTCGTCCTCGGAGGCGCGGCGCTGTGCTAAGAACGCATCCTGGCTGTCCGGCGTGCGGCGGTTGACCACGAGCCCGCCTACATGTACTCCGTTGGCGGTAAGCTCCTCGAAGAACTCGGATGTTTCCAGCACCGGGGTGCGGTCAGCGGTGAGGACGAGATAGAAGGTGGTCGTCGAGGCGCTCGTCAGTGCTGTGCGCAGGTGCTCAAAGCGGCGGCGGCGCTTCAACAGCGTGGAGCGAATCTCCTGGTTGCGGCGGTCGACCGGGTCCATGGAGCTGGCGGATACCGACTTCTCCGCCGAGGTCATCCCCCTCACCACGGCACCGAACTTATCGGATTTTTCGCGCCGCGCCAGCAGCCCATCGGTATAGGCCGCCATGATGTCCGGCAGCGCCATGAGCCGCGAGGTATGCCCAGAAGGCGCGGTATCGAAAACAATGTGATCGTAGTTCGCACGGTCCTCGATGAGCTCCGCGATGCGCTCCAGCATCGCCGCTTCGTGCGTGCCTGGCGAATGCCGGGCAAGCTCAGAGGCCAATGGCTAGGGTAAAAGCGGATTCCGTACTTTCCACCCTGCAAAATGGAAATCTCCATCCTAATACATGATTCTGCTGTTGAATCTGCCAAATAGAAGGGCTGATCAGGTTCGTAATACCACGTTTCAGGCCCTCCAGCGATGCACTCACCAGTGGAGCGCCCTCATATGGGAAAACAGAAAGACAAAAGCATCAAACGTTGAGTACTAGTTCAACACTTGATGGGTGCACCAGACGTAGATGTCCATTGAGCGAGGTCTGTTGAGCTGGCGCAATACATTGAGGTCGATAGGGATGGGGGATTCAGCTACATGGCGGAAGAACCGGTTCGTTAAAACCAACTCTGATTCCATGAAGCTGCCTTGGTTCGGGTCGCGTGCGTCAAACCAAAGGTTCCAGTCATCCAAGATTTGAGTGTTTGCACCTCGAGCGTGCACTCCATCATCGCTTTGGACGGTGATAATCGAGCTGGCTAGTCGTTTGATTTGCTCACGCAGTAGAGTGACGTTCCCTCGTTTTCCCCGTTAGCGCGGTTATCAATTCCAATTGCTTGGAGGAAGTGACTCATAGAGTGGCCGAGTGGAATGGCGGGCTGAGATTTTCCGTCAGTTAGGGCCCTTGTGGTCAGGCACGGGCCCATATTGCTCAGTCGCAGGCACCTGAAAAACGGCGAAACCGCGCCGGGCCCTCAGAAAATCCGAGGGGCATCGGCGCGGTGTAGCGCTAGCTGGCCCTAAGGCCGGTGAGCTGCTTACTTGGTGGCAGCAGCGTAACGCTCAGCAACGTCCTCCCAGTTGAAGACGTTCCATACAGCCTTAACGTAGTCAGCCTTCACGTTCTTGTACTGGAGGTAGAAAGCGTGCTCCCACATATCCAGCATGAGCAGCGGGGTGAAGTTCACGGAGATGTTGCCCTGCTGATCGGTGAGCTGCTCAATAACCAGGCGGCCAGCAATGTGGTCGTAGCCCAGAACTGCCCAGCCGGAGCCCTGCAGGCCGGTAGCAACAGCGGAGAAGTGAGCCTTGAACTTCTCGAAGGAGCCGAAGGCACGGTTAATAGCCTCAGCCAGCTCGCCAGTCGGCTCGCCGCCACCGTTCGGGGAAAGGTTCTTCCAGAAGATGGAGTGGTTGGTGTGGCCACCCAGGTTGAAGGCCAGGTTCTTGGACAGCGCGCGGATGGCGTCAGCGTTAGCCTCGCCGTTGCGCTGCTCCTCCAGAGCCTCGAGTGCAGCGTTAGCGCCAGCAACGTAGCCAGCGTGGTGCTTGGAGTGGTGCAGCTCCATGATCTCAGCGGAGATGTGCGGCTCCAGTGCGTCGTATGCGTAGTCGAGTTCCGGAAGTTCGTAAACAGCCATTGTTAAAGTCCTTTCTTTCGGGTTCGCGGCCCATGGTAGGGGCAGATTGAGAATTTGGCCACAAAATTTTCTACGGTGCTGACCCTGCAGTGTTGTCCGAGCGCGGACCTCCCTAAACAAAAACTGGCTCCTCCGCAGAAGGGAGGAGTATAAGAGGGTGCATCGACACGTAAAGGAGAATCTTGCATGTTCCTCTACAAGCCAGAACCCGTGCTCGTTTCGAAGGACGACGCACTCCCCGGACGAGCGGAGCCCGTCCTGGCCAACCCGCAGCCTCATGCCGTTCTTGGTACGCCGATTACTGGCCCATGGAAGGAGGGGCAGAAGTCCCTCCTTATAGCCATCGGATGCTTCTGGGGTGCTGAGAAGATGTACTGGGAAACCGAAGGAGTGGAGTCCACCTCTGTGGGCTACGCCGGTGGAATCACCCCGAATCCCACTTATTACGAAGTCTGCCGCGGCTTGACCAACCATGCGGAGGTTGTTCAGATTACGTATGACCCGGAGCGCATCAGCCTGCGTGACCTCGTGGTTAAGGCGCTTGAGGCCCATGACCCTACCCAGGGATTCCGCCAAGGCAATGACGTGGGCACCCAGTACCGCTCCGCCTTCTATCCAGAGACAGAGGAGGAGCGCGAGGAGATTCAGCAGCTGGTGGATTCCTACGCCGAGAAACTTGCCGCGGCCAACTTCGGTGACACCACCACTGAAGTCACCCTCCTCAGTGAGACTGATGCTGGGCAGTACTACCTTGCTGAAGATGAGCACCAGCAGTACCTGCACAAGGTGCCCAACGGCTACTGCCCGCACCACAGCACGGGCGTGAAGTGCGACTAGAGCTGCGCGCGTACCTGCGTCCGGAAGTCGGACGGTTTATTGAGCTGGTCGCGCTCAACAAAGGCGCGCATGCGCTCGGCTAGCTCGGGCGTGAGCTGGGCACGCGTTTGTGAACCGAGGACGGCATCCCAGTACCAGAAGGTTTCCTCAAAATAGTTGTGGCCGTGGCCGCCGGGCACGTTGAGTGAATTGATCTGGTCAAGGGCTACTTGCCAGAAGGTAATGAAGGGATGCCAGTGTAGGTTCTTAAAGGTATCGGCATGCAGCGCCTTCGGGGTGGGCTCGTGAATCCAGTTGGGGCGGGCGTAGATGAGTTTGCTATCCCACCAGACGATGGGGTCGGAGGCATGCTGGCCCACTGCCACGCGCGGGCGCTCCCACGGGCCGTAGGGCTTCCCGAAAGCATCGTGTTCCATGTGTTCGGGTACGGCAGCGAAGCGGAGGTGGCGGCCGCCGTCGATAAGCGGCAGGCGCTCTAGGGAACCACGCTCACGGTGAAGACGACGCATAAAGCTGGTCATGCGGGGCGGTCCGGTGAAGACCGCGCCGTCACACTCGGCGAGGAGATCCTCGAGGTTCTCGTAGTTTTCCACAATGGCATAGCAGCCCAGGGATTCACCGCTGAGGTAGAACCTCGGGCGGTTGTCCTCCGGGAGGAGCTCAAGGCGCTCCCGCACAGCGGTGATGAGCTCGCGGGCAAAGGTAGTGGAGAGGTCTTTGTCCACGAGATAGGAAAACATCGAGGGCAAATAATCGAACTGCAGCGCTACCGTGGCGCAGTTGCCGCGGGTGAGGAATTCGTAGCCGGTTACAGAGTAGTTGTTGATCCAGCCCGAACCGGAGGGTAGCTGCACCACGATGGTGTTGCGGTGGAAGGCTCCCGTGCGGTCCATTTCCGCCACGGCTTGGCGGGCAGCTGCCTGAGGGCCGCGGCCACGAATCAGGCCAATATAGATGCGGATCGGCTCGCGGGCTCGCTCAAAGTGCATGACCTCCCGGATGTCGTCGGCGCGCGGGCCGCGGTCAAGGAAAGCTCTGCCCTGTGAGCCGACGGCCGTCCACGGCTCATGGGACCACGGGCTTCCGGAACGTTCCGGCTCCCACGGCATGGAGGAGCCCGGGTAGACCAGCCTGTTGAGCTCCAACGCGTTGATAGAGGCTGAGCTCAGCATCCGGCGCCACACCATGCGGTCACTGAGGATGGCAGCAGCAAAACCCACCACGCCGCCCGCCAGTGGCCAGGCAATCCACCGGGGAAGCCAACGCTGGACCTGATAGGAGAGCTGCGTGACGGTGAGCTGGGTAGCTTCGCCAAGAATCAAGAGCGCGCCATACCCGGCGGTACCCACAATCATGCCGAGTGCCGCGGTTTGGGGACCGCGGTCATTGAGCTTACTGACCAAACGGGCCTGCTCCGTCTGGTTGCGCAGCGACCGTATTCCCGCCACGAAGGTGCCCAGCCCGAGGACGTAGTAGGAATAGCGGCGAGTGGTAGGGCCGACGTGGTCCTGCGGTCGGCGTCCTGCCAGGCGGAGTGCTTGCTTTGTAGCGAAGGCTGCGGTCGTTGCAGCGAGGTGCCCCGCGCCTTGGCCGATGGCCACATTGGCCGCCGTGACCCACCACGGGCGCGGAAGAAGCGACGGGGAGACAGCCGCCCACGTGGCAACCTCAGCGCCAAAGAGACCGGGCCACATGTTTTGTGGCAGACGTCTCCTCCCCGTCATGCGCACGCCTGGCGTAAGATCGCTGACTAACTCCAAGCCAAAAATTGCAGCGTGGAGGCCATTTTGGGCGGTCTTTAGGGTGATGCGGCGAAGGATTTTGCGCATGGTCGCCATTGAACCAGCTTTAACGCTGCCGTGCAGATATCTGCCAAGAGGTGTCCGATCGGGCATAAAAATGTGAGATCGGACTACTGATTCTGTGAATTCGGGCGCATAACGAGCAAAATTCGGACATTGGGGGCAGAATAGGAGTCATGGGAAATCATGTTGGAAACAAAGTAGTACTCATCGGCGCCGGCGATGTTGGAGTCGCTTACGCCTACGCTCTGGTAAACCAGGGCACTGTTGATCACCTGGCCGTCATCGACATCGACGAGAAGAAGCTCGAAGGCAACGTCATGGACCTCAACCATGGTGTCGTCTGGGCCCCGTCCCGCACCCGCGTGACCAAGGGCACCTACGAGGACTGCAAGGACGCCGCCATGGTCGTCATCTGCGCCGGCGCTGCGCAGAAGCCGGGCGAGACCCGCCTGCAGCTCGTGGACAAGAACGTCAAGATCATGAACTCCATCGTGGGCGACGTCATGAAGAACGGCTTCGACGGCATCTTCCTCGTTGCCTCCAACCCGGTGGACCTGCTGACCTATGCCGTGTGGAAGGCCTCCGGCTTCCCGCACCAGCGCGTCATCGGCTCCGGTACCGTTCTGGACTCCGCTCGCTACCGCTACATGCTCTCCGAGATGGATGACGTGGCTCCGACCTCCGTCCACGCCTACATCATCGGCGAGCACGGCGACTCCGAGCTGCCGGTCGTCTCCTCCGCTAACATCGCAGGTGTGTCCCTGTCCCACCGCTCTGAGAAGGACCCGGGCTACAACGAGCGCATCGAGAAGATCTTCGAGGATACCCGCGACGCCGCCTACCACATCATTGACGCCAAGGGTTCTACCTCCTATGGCATCGGCATGGCCCTGGCCCGCATCACCCGTGCGGTCATCCAGAACCAGGCAGTGGCACTTCCGGTCTCTGCTTACCTGCAGGGCGAGTACGGCAAGGAAGATGTCTTCATCGGTACTCCGGCCATCGTTGATCGCAACGGTGTCAACCGTGTTATCGAGCTGCAGCTGGATGAGCACGAGCAGGAGCGCTTCGAGAACTCCTACAACACGCTGAACACGATTAAGGAAGAAATCTTCGGCTAGTGAAGATTGTCGCCCATAGGGGATACTCCGGGAGATATCCGGAGTTATCCCCTCTTGCCTTTGAAAAGGCGCTCGAGTTGCCCATCCATGGCATTGAGTGCGATATTCGCCTGAGCAGCGATGGCAAAGTGGTGGTCCACCATGATCCCACGCTGGACCGCACCACAAATGGTTCGGGCCGTGTGTCCCGCCAGACGTGGGAAGACCTGCGCCGTCTCAACATTGGGGGCGGCCAACGCATGCTGCTTTTCGACGAACTTCTGGAGATGCTCGACGGCAAGAGCCACCACCTCTACGTCGAAACCAAACACCCCTCGGGGCAGGGCGACATCCTTGAGGAGCAGATGGTGCTGCGGCTGCGCTACGCGGGGCTTATCGACGACCCCCGTATCCACATGATTTCCTTCTCTCACCGCGCCATCCGCCGTATGACCGCTCTTGCTCCCCAGATCGACCGCATTTATTTGCGCCGCGATTGGGAGCGTCACGTCAACCGGCCTGATGTCCTGTTATCCCAGCCCACGGGCTTGGGCATGTCGATTCTCCGCGGCAAGATCCAACCTAATGCCATCGGCGCGCATGGCCTGCCGACGTACATGTGGACCATCGATAAGCCGGAAGACATGAAGTGGGCATGGGCCAACGGGGTAGATATTCTCGCCACGAATGAACCTGTAGTGGCCCTGCACGCCATTGAGCTCTAGCGAACAGGTAAGTTGTTGGGTATGGCCAAGAAGAATAAGAAGAACGAACAGCTCCCGGAGGGCATGTCCCGCCGCCAAGCTAAGCTCGCTGCCCGCGCCGCTGAGCGCGCTGCCCTGGAAAAGGATCCCCGCCCGTTTGGTGGTCTCGCCGCTGAGGCTAGCCTCGTTGCTCTGCAGGAATTCGTTCCTTCCGCAACGGCGAAGCTCTCCGTCAAGGGCTTTGACAAGGACGTCTACGTTGCGACCGTGCTGCCGGGTGCCTCTGCAGCGCTCATCCGTGATGAGGAGTCTGGCGGAGATGCCTTCGTGGGTCTGCAGGTGCAGTCCCATACCCATAACCCGGGCCGCGATCTGGCATTCGCCCTCAACTGGGTAAAGAACAACGCGCCGGGCTCCACCCTGGAGTCCACCGCTGCCGACGGATCTCAGCCGGAGCTCTCTGAGCTTCTCGACGAATCCGCTGAGCTCGACATCACCGTCTACCAGGACTTCTCCTGGTGGATGCCGGAAGGTGCACAGGTCCCGCCGCACATGGCACAGGCTCTGCAGCGCGCCAATGATTCCGTCATCGAGTCCTACCAGGTAGGCCAGGACGCTGAGGGCCTCATCGGCACTGCCTTCTGGGCTAATGCCGGTGGCGGCAAGGCGCATATCCGCTGGGTCCGTCCGTGCGATGATGAGAATGCTTTCCTCAACGCCCTGTCCCGTGTCGCCGCACGCGGTGAGCTCAACCTGGGTGAAGGTACCAAGTTCGCTGGTGTCTTCCGTACCCACGGTCTTATTGCCCCAGTCTTCGACCTTGACCCGGACGTTGCGCACGACTCTTACGAGGCCGAGCTCTCTCGCGTGAACAAGGCTCTGGAGGAAGAAATCTCCAACGATGCCAACCTCAACGCTGACGAGCGCAAGCAGCTGCAGAACATCAAGTCCCGTCAGGTGACCCTGCGCTAGAAACGACCAGTCGAAGTCCTAGCGCATAGAGTCCCATAGGGCCTGTGCGCCGGCGTCATCCCAAAGGACGACGTTGCCCACCACGGTGTCCTGGAAACCGCCAATCGGTACAGTCTCCGTCTCCACTCCAGAGGACATGGATAGCGCCACGCGTGCCAAGTGCCAGACGTGGTCCTTGCGGCCCACGATGAAGGAGTCCGCAGTGTGGTTGACCAAAGAGATGGCCTTAAAAGGGTTCGCGATGGTCGTCGGGGAGGTTGTCTTTTCCAACAGGGCAGCGAAGAATTCGCGCTGTCGCTGCACACGGTCAAGGTCACCCATCGCGGTAGCGCGGGTACGCACATAGCCCAAGGCATCCGGCCCGCGGAGCTTCTGGCAGCCGGCCTGCAAGTCAATACCGGCGAGCGGATCGTTGATGGGCTCCTGCACGCAGATCTCGACGCCGCCGACGGAATCCACCACGTTGGCAAGGCCGCCCATGCCGATCTCTGCATAGTGATCGATGTGCAGGCCTGTGGACTGCTCCACGGTCTGAGCAAGCAGTTGAGGGCCGCCGTAGGTAAACGCGGAGTTGATCTTGTCCATGCCGAAGCCGGGGATATCAACGTAGCTATCGCGCGGGATGGAGACAAGCTTGGCCTTGCCAGACGTCGGGATGTGCAGGAGCATGATGGTGTCCGTGCGGCCCGCGCCTACGTCACCACCGGTGCCCAACTCTGCCTGCTGTTCCTCGGTGAGCCCCTGACGGGAGTCGGAGCCCACGAGTAGCCAGTTAGTGCCGGAAGTCGACGCCACCTGTTCTTCAGGTAGCGCATCGATGCGGGTCAAGCGACTATCCGTCCACAAGGTGAACACCACGGTGAAGACGAGCGCGATGGCAACGAGCCAGCCCGCGCAGCCGAAAACCTGCTTGAGCGGGTTGACCTTCTTGCGGCGGCTGTGCGGGCGGCCTTCAGCACGACGACGAGAGACGCGCTTAGGCGCATCTGGGTTATAGCTGCGTGGCGGCTGCGCAGTGCGGTCCGCGTAGGGGCGAGGTTGTTGGCGCGGCGGGTTCTGGGCCATATAGGCATCGACGTCGAAACGAGTTTCCTCGCGGCGCGACGCTGCTGGGCGGCCGCGGTAGGGCTCTGCGGACCGCGCGCCGGGGCGGCGTGCTTGGGAGGACTGGGGGCGGCGGCGCACTGGGCGGCCATAGCGGTCACGCAGGGGCTGGCCATCGGCACCGAGGACAAACTCGCCCAGATCGGCATCGCTGGCATGGGCGCCAGCAGACTGAGCCGAGCTGCCGGAACCCGCGCGGCGGTAATCGCCGGGGGACTCGCCCGCGCGGCGCGCCTCGCGCTCTGGATCGCGTCCTTGATAGGTCATGGGGAACACTGTACCGCCTAATCACTCCTGCCCCAGAGTTCACAGGGCGTGCGCGGAGCCTTTTCCAGCTACTTTTTAAGCGCCAAAGAGAGCGGCGTAACCGACGAACGCGACAGCGTCGATAAGAAAGTGCGCGATGACCAGCGGCCATACCCGTCCAGTGCGGTGAAAATACCAGCCATAGAGTAGCCCCATGACGATATTGCCACACCCAGCCGAGATTCCTTGATAGAGGTGGTAGGAGCCACGAAGGAGGGACGTCGCCGCCAGCGAGGCGGGAAGAGCCCAGCCGCACTGCTTGAGCCTGGTCATGAGCCAATAAACCACGACGAGCTCCTCCGCCCAGGCGTTAGCGAAGGACTTGAGCAGCAAGACGGGGATTTCAATCCAGGTATCAAAAGCACCCGGAATGACTTCCTTGGTCCAGCCCCAGTGCAGCGCCGTGTAGTAAAGCACCAGCCCCGGCAGGCCAATAACAGCGGCTAACGCCGCGCCATGGAGGCCATCGTGCCAACGAGGTCGCGGCGGCCACGCAAGGAGATAGAGCACGAGCGCGCCCCACGCCACCAAGATGGCGGTGCTGCACAGCTGGAAGGCGAGGTCGAGCAGCGTCGTCGTGGACTGCGAGGAGTTGATGGTGACGGATTGCTCGTTGAGCGGGGCAGGGTTGAGGAGGGAATCCGTAAGTCGGAGGATCGCGCGTACCCCGGAGATGCCGAACGTGATGGTGAGGACGATGAGAATTTCCGCCCGGAGGCGAGAGCGCGTCATGGTCATGGGTGGAGCACCTGGGCTAGGCCGAGAAGGGAGGCGTCGTCAAGCGTGATGCCGCCTAGATGAACGCCGACCGGCGGATGGTCGGGCACCGGCCACGGCACGGAGATAGCCGGAAGCTTGGCCACATTGAACAGTGAGCCCCACGGCGACCAGCGGGTTTGTTCGTCGAAATTCTCCTGATGGTCGCGGGCAAGGAAGTGCCCACGGCGCGGCGGATCGAAGGCCAGCGTGGGGGAGAGGATGGCATCGACCTGCCAGAACTTCCGTAGAACGCCAGGCAGAACGATGGCGTGACTGCGCGCGAGCAAGAGTTCCATCTCCGTGACACGGCGGCCCTGGGCCCGAATCCATTCGGCGTAGCCTTCTGCGAACTCCAGATCCGCCAGACGGTGGGTAAAGATGTGCTGGAAGGCCTCAAACGTTGCGGCCGCCTGCGGGTAAGGCGAGATGGCGACGGTCTCGAACCCGGCGCCCTCCAACCGGGCAGTGGCTTCCCTAACGGCGCGCAGCATGTGTGGAGCCACCTCTACCTCAGCGAAAAGAGGATCAGTGAGCACTCCAACGCGGGCGCGCGGTGTGCGCGGAGTTAGCCCGTGGAGGGTAGCGCTATCAGCCACGGAGCGGGTAATAAAACCGGGCACGGAGAGATCCTCGCCGGCAGGTTTGAAGCCCACGACACCGCAGGCAGCAGCCGGAACGCGGATTGAACCGCCGCCATCGGAGGCATGGGCCGCGCGCAGCAAACCCCGTGCTACCTGCACGGCCGCACCTCCGGAGGAACCGCCCGGTGTATGGCCTGGGTAAAGCGGATTATCTGGATGAGGAAGGCCCACGGGTTCCGTATCGACGCGCAAGCCCAGTTCGGGGGCGGCGGATTTGCCGATGATGACCGCGCCGGCGTCGATAAGCTCCTGCAGAAAGGGATCTGTCTCCTCGGCCAGGTAGGTGCGCTCAGCGTGGCCGTGGGTAGTGGGCATACCGGCGACGTCATTGAGATCCTTGGCAGAGAGAATCCACCCGCTCAAGCGCCCGTGGCGCTGCGGCCGGCGCTCCAGATCGATGTGCGTGAAGCCATGCTCCTCGGGGCTTAGCCCCGCAAGATCCTCGCGTAGCTTCTCCAGGGTGAACTCGCTAACGTCCATGGCGGCCCAGTCTAGTGGGCTAAGGTTGCCTGCATGAGCACCACCATCGCATTCTTGGGACCGGCCGGAACGTTTACGGAGGCGGCAATACAACGTTTCGCCGCAGATCTGGGCGAAACGACGCCCCTTCCTGTCGGTTCGCCGAAGGAAGCGCTGGCCGCGGTGCGCTCGGGAGACGCCGATTATGCCTGCGTGGCCATTGAAAACTCCGTGGACGGGCCAGTCACGGCCACGTTCGATGCGCTGGCTGATGGTTCCCCGGTCCAGATTTACCGCGAAGTGGACCTGCCGGTGTCCTTCTCCATCCTGACCCGGGGAAAGAGTGCGCAGGAGATTCGGACTTTCTCGACTCATCCGGTGGCTTACCAGCAGGTTCGCGGCTGGCTGGAGGAGAACCTGCCGGGCGTGGAGTATGTCCCGGCGGCGTCGAATGGCGCGGCTGCCCAGGCTGTGGCGCGCGGCGAGGTGGATGCAGCAGCAGCCCCTGCCCGCGCCGGGGAGGTCTTTGAGCTGGACACACTAGCGGACAACGTCGCCGACGTCGACGGTGCCACCACTCGTTTCGTCCTGGTGGGCCCCGCAGGCAAGCCCACCGCCCGTACCGGCCACGACCGCACCTCCGTTATCTTTACCCTGCCCAACGAACCGGGCTCACTCGTGGGTGCTCTGCAGGAATTTGCGCACCGCGGCGTGGACCTTACCCGCATCGAATCGCGCCCGCTGCGCACCGTCTTTGGCAATTACCGTTTCCACGCGGATCTCATCGGGCACATCGATGACCAGCCGGTGGCCGAGGCCCTGCGGGCACTGTGGCTGCGCGCAGAAGAGGTGGTCTTCGTAGGCTCGTGGCCCTCCGCTGCGGCGACGCCAAAGGCCCAGTTGGATCTTGACCGTCTTAACCAGGCTGATGAATGGGTAGCGAAGGTGCGCACCGGGCAATAATGTGTGAAGCATGACCGGAAGAATCATTCTCCTGCGCCACGGCCAGACCTTCTCCAATATTGACCGCATCATGGATACCCGCCCGCCGGGAGCCGAGCTCACCGAGCGCGGCCGCGGTCAGGCAGAGGACGTGGGCCGGGAGCTGGCCGAGCTGTGCGAAGGCCGCCGCGTGCGCTTCGTTTGCTCCATTGCGCTGCGCGCCCAGCAGACGGCCATGCTGGCGTCCAAGGCGTATGCCGAGGCTGCCGATGAACGCAACGTCCCCGTCGAGGTCCGCGTAGGTCTGCACGAGGTCTTCGCCGGTGAGCATGAGATGAGCGGCAGCGAGGATACCCACCGCGAATACATGGTGGCCCTGCGCGGCTGGGTCGATGGTGATCCGGAAGCCCGCATGCCGGGCGGCGAGTGCTACACGGACGTGCTGGAGCGCTACCAGCCGGTGTTGGAGGACATTGCCGCGGAGATTGGCGACGACGAAGATGTCATCGTCGTCAGCCACGGCGCGGCAATCCGCGTAGTCACGACCCATGCCTGCGGCGTGGACCCAGACTTTGCCTATACCGGTTACATGCCGAATTGCCGCTTTACCCTCATGGAACCGCACGGCCAGCCCTTTGGCCAGTGGACCCTGAAGCGCTGGGCCGATACCGACGTCTAATTCGTTACAGCCAGCGTAGGCGTCTCGGGGCACCTACCCCCAGCCCAGCTCGTGGAGGCGGTCTTCTTCGAAGCCAAAGTAGTGACCCACCTCGTGGAAGACGGTCACCATGACCTCGTGGGCCAGCTCCTCCTCTGAGTTGCAGATGGACTGCAGCGGCTTGCGGTAGATAGAGATGGCATCCGGCAGATAGCCGGTGTGTGAGGCGGTGCGTTCCGTCAGCATGACTCCCTCGTAGAGGCCCAGCAGATGGGGGTTGTCTGGGTTCTGGTCCTCGACGAGGATGACGACGTTGCGCATCTGCTCGACGAACCTGTCCGGAATTTTGTCTAGGGCTTCGCCGACGAGCTCCTCAAAACGCTCTTCGCTGACCTCGTACATTGCTGCTCCTCGTTGTGATCGGGCGCCTATTGTGCTGGCGCAGCAGCCGGGTCTTCGGTAGGAGCAGCAGGCGTTTCGCTGCCGTCCTGTGCATTCGGATCGCGCAATGGGTTGCGCTTGGGCTGCTCGGTGGGCGCGGCACCATCAATCATCAGACCATCACGCCCGTCCTTTGCCGAGCCCGTCACGGTGGAGAAGAATCCTTTATTGACGTGGATCAAGGAGCAGTTCACTGAACGTGAGCCACCTTCCCACGACTCGCGGGTTAGTGCGTCCCAGAAGGGCTGCAGCGTGGACTGGTAGAGATTCTCCTCGCCGCCCAGGTAGTCCATGGCGTCTTGGGTACAGGTCTCCGAAAGGTGCTTGTCCAGTTCCTCATCGCTGGGGTAGCCATCGGGGAAACGCTCCGCCAGGTTAATGACGGAGACGGTCTCCATCTGGTGCGGCTCAGTACACGGCACGGTGCTGACCACCTGCGCGTCATCGACCTTGCGGCATTCGCCTGGCTTGGCGACGACCGCCTGGTCCACCTCCGATACCTTTCCCGTTGATTCCTGCGGCACGCCCGCAGAGTCCGTGGTCTGCAGACCACACAGCAGGGTACGGTCGCCCTTCTCCCACGAGGCGGCCGGCGGCAGGATGGAGGCGATGTCGTAGCGCCCTTGGGGATCCCACTTGCCGTCGAGGTAGCTCACCGTCGGTGCCTCACAGAGCTCATCGCGCAGCGCATTCTGGCGGGTAATGTCTGGGCGCTCGGCATTGCGGCCGAATTCACTGGTGGGGTAGGTGCTCAAGTCCTCGCGCGCGGAGATTTCAAAGCGGTGCGGCTTATCGCAGCTGGTTTGCTCGAATCCGGTGGCGGTGCCATCCGGCGCAATATCCCACGTCACGCAGGCTCCCGCGGAGGCGGATGTGAAGGATGCTGCCGCTGCGTCCGGGGCAGAGGGGTCGGCGGCTTGGCTACCGTCGACGCTGGGGGCGGTGGACTCGTCCGCGGCCGTGTCACTGCTGGAAGAATCGCCGCTGAACACACCGTAGGCAGCCATGAAGGCAGCCGCGGCCAAGGCGGCAACGAGGACGACGCGGATGGCGGAGGCGGAGCGCCATGCAGAAGTAGTGCTCATAGAACTCCTTATAGTACCCCCTCAGCCTGAGCGGCTCCTAGGCGCTTCCCCCATGACCTACCGTGATGGTTCCTGAGAAGCTCGGGCGACGCGGGAGGTCAGCCGGTAGCGGTCAGTGCGATAGACCGAGGAACACCATTCCACTGGTCGGTCCCCAGAACGGGCGAAACGGGTGATGTGGAGGAGGGGGGTTCCTGGGGGGACGTCGAGAAGCGCGGCGATCTCTTCCTCTGCCGCTACGGCCGTCACGGTTTGTTCGGCCTCTGTAATGGGGACGTCGAAGGTCGAGCCCAAAATGGCATAGACAGACTTGTAAATGTCATTTTCCAGCAGCGTCGGCGCGAAGGTGGAGTTGTACCAGCCATCATCGATGGAATAGGGTTCACCATCGCCCAAACGCAGGCGCCGCAGGTGGGTATGCGCCACGGTGGGAGCGGTATTAAAGAA
Organism: Corynebacterium sp. MSK218; assembly: GCF_030232655.1. NCBI lineage: Bacteria > Bacillati > Actinomycetota > Actinomycetes > Mycobacteriales > Corynebacteriaceae > Corynebacterium > Corynebacterium sp. MSK218. The sequence continues at coordinate 133,802 of NZ_JASPGN010000008.1, read as the reverse complement.
TTCGCACACCTCATCCGGCGCGGTACTGCGCTCACCGAGCAAGATCTTGGAGGATGCCGTGACCTTCTGGATCCCCATCTCATCAGAGAATGACGCTAGGTGCAGGCGGCTCACCAGTGGGTTCGGCGCCACGAACGTGCCCTTGCCGCGCACGCGGCGCAGGCGGCCCTCCGCCACCAAATCCCCGATGGCGCGACGAACCGTGATGCGGGAAACGCCATAGGTTTCTTCCAAAATGCGCTCGCCAGGCAGGATATCGCCAGGCTTGAGCGTGGTGCGGCAGAGCTCCGAGAGGATATCCCGCAGCTGCGCGTGCTTAGGCACGGGGCCGTCGGTGATGATGTGAGGCGCCATAACACTATGATAGGCCGCTGGTTATTACCACCGCAAAGGGTAGTACATGCGCTAGACTATGAGGCGTGATTGATCTCAAGTTTCTTCGCGAAAACCCCGATGTAGTCCGCGCTTCCCAGGTTAACCGTGGGGAGGATCCCCAGTTGGTGGACCAGCTGCTTGCCGCCGATGAGCAGCGCCGCGCGGCGATTGTGAAGGCGGACGAACTGCGCTCTGAGCAGAACGCCTTTGGCAAGAAGATTGGCCAAGCCTCCCCGGAGGAGCGCCCGGCACTTCTGGAAGGCTCGAATGAGCTCAAGGAGAAGGTGAAGGCAGCTAGCGAGGAAGCGGCTGCCGCTGAGGCCAAGGTGGAGGAGCTGCAGTACCAGCTCTCCAACGTGGTCGAAGGCGCGCCGGCTGGTGGCGAAGATGACTTCGTGGTGCTCGAGGAAGTAGGCGAGAAGCCGGAGTTCGACTTCGAACCGAAGGATCACCTGGAGTTGGGCGAGACGCTGGGGCTTATCGACGTCAAACGCGGCGCCAAGGTCGGCGGTGCCCGCTTCTACTACCTCACTGGTGACGGCGCCTTCCTGCAGTTGGGCATGCTCATGTTGGCTGCACAGAAGGCCCGTGAGGCCGGCTTTACACTCATGGTCCCGCCGGTGCTTGTGCGCCCGGACGTCATGCAGGGCACGGGCTTCTTGGGCCAGCACTCCGATGAGGTCTACTACCTGCAGGAAGATGACCTTTATCTCGTCGGTACCTCTGAGGTGGCCTTGGCGGGTTATCACAAGGACGAGATCATTGACCTGTCCAACGGCCCGATTCAGTACGCTGGCTGGTCCTCCTGCTTCCGCCGCGAGGCCGGTTCGCACGGCAAGGACACCCGCGGCATTCTGCGCGTGCACCAGTTCGACAAGCTGGAGATGTTCATCTACTGCAAGCCGGAAGATGCTGAGGAGATGCACCAGAAGCTGCTCGCTATGGAGAAGGACATGCTGGCCGCTATGGAACTGCCGTACCGCACCATTGATATCGCCGGTGGTGACCTGGGCTCCTCTGCTGCCCGCAAGTTCGACAACGAGGCATGGGTTCCCACCCAGGGCACCTACCGCGAGCTGACCTCGACCTCCAACTGCACAACCTTCCAAGCCCGCCGCCTTTCCACGCGCTACCGCGATGAGAACGGCAAGACGCAGTACGCCGCTACCCTCAACGGCACCCTCGCTACCACCCGCTGGCTCGTGGCCATCTTGGAAAACCACCAGCAGGCGGACGGTTCTGTTGTGGTTCCAGAAGCTCTTCGTCCTTTCGTGGGCAAGGATGTGCTTTACCCCGTAAACTCCCAGTAGAACGCTGCGCGTAGGGTTTCGCCCGCGTCGCCCTCCCATGTCCCTCCTCGCCGCCTCCTTCAGGCGGCGGGGTTTCTTACCTGTTTGGAGCACCATGAGCGCTGTGACCAATTTTGTCTACCGGCAGATCACACACGTAGGCCGTGCGGTCACCGTGGCCCAAGGTTTGAAGATGCGCCTATCGGGCGTGGAGAACATCCCGGATGAGGGCGGCGCGGTCATCGTGTGCAATCACACGGGCTATATGGACTTCCTTTTCGGTGCGTACTTGGCGTATCAGAAGAAGCGCCTTGTGCGTTACCTGGCCAAGGCCTCAGTGTTCAAGGCTCCGGTGGTGGGGCGCCTCTTCGAAATGATGGGGCACGTTCCGGTGGATCGCATTGATGGTGGGGCGTCGATTGTGAAGGGCACCGAGTTGGCCAAGAGTGGCGAGCTGGTCGGCGTCTTTGCCGAGGGCACCATTTCCCGCAGTTTCGAAATCCGGTCCATGCGCAATGGTGCTGCGCGCATTGCCCACGCGGCGGGTGTGCCGATTATCCCGCAGATTGTGTTTGGCTCCCAGCGCCTCTGGACCAAGGGGCAGAAGAAGCACTTGGGCCGCACGAATACTCCGATCCTCATCACGGCGCTGGAGCCCTACTACACCACAGGTGACCCCGATGCCGATATCGCGGAAGTGCGTCGCCGCATGCAGGAAGCACTCGAGGAGCTGTGGAAGCAGTATGAGTCCGAGTTCGGGCCGATGCCCGCGGGCGAGTATTGGGTACCTGCCCGCAAGGGCGGCGGTGCGCCGACCTTGGAGGAGGCTGAGGCTCAGGACGCCGTGGTGGAGGATGAGCGCTACCGCGTGCGTCGTTTGCGCGATGACCTAACCCACCTCAAGGACCATGTCTCTGCCGCCACCATTGAGCTGGTGCGCGACCGGATGACGCTCAAAAAGACTGCCGCGCCGGAGGATGACGCAGTGCTTGCCGACGTCCCCTCTGACGCCACCCCCGACAACACCACAGACAGTAACGCCGATAGCACCACCGAGAGCACAACTGCCGACCAAGCCAAGGAGCGTCCCCGCACAGCGCCGGAGACCCTGGAGTGGATCAAAGAGAACCTCAACTCCGTGGTGGAAGAGGCGACCCGTGGCCTCGAGGAGGGTCGTGACAAGGTGACAGAGGTTATGGCGCAGCTTAAGTCGGACGTCGCCGAGGCGCAGGCCTCGATGACGGCGAGCGGTAAAGAGATTTTTGCCGGGTCTGTTGTGGAACAGGGCCTGCTCACGGCGGCCACGCAGTCTCGTCTCATCGTTTCCCGTCTGCCGCACCGCATCAAGGCGGAGTACTCCGCTGTGCCACGCATTGTTGTGGCGGATCAGAGCGCGATGAGCATGGAGGGCGGCGAAGTGTCGAAGCGCCTCCAGGAGGCGTTGGCGCAGTTGCACCCGCAGGTCGAAGAGTTGGTGATCATCTCGCAGCAAGGCACAGTGCTCGATGCCGCTGCCGTGGAGGATATCCCGCAGAACGTGTGGCGTATTGCCTGTGCCGAAGGTGCTGAAGACGTGCAGTTTAACGACGCCCCCGGTGGCCCCGTCGCGACCGCCTCCTCCCCGGCCGAGGGGCTCGCCGCGGTGGTGAAGAAGATTGGAGCCGAACCAAAGGACCTCCTCCTCTTCGCAAATGAACCCGGTGATGAGACGTTTGCCGAAGGTGACGAGGATGTTGCCGTGCATATGGTGGCCCTAGAGACCGCCCCCATCGAGGTGGTTAAGGCCGCCCAGGCTGTGACGTATTCCGCGGAGCGCTTCGGCATGGCGGAAGTGCTGGAGGCGATGGCCCGCCTACAAAAGTCGAAGAAGAAATAAGTCGCTACATCTCCCACTTTTGGGAGATTCCCCATGCCTCTTTGCTGCCCCCTGATGGGGGTAGTTTTCTTTTTGTGCACCTACTGAGTGGTGCGAAAAAGTCCTGCTTACCCCTCCGGAACTTACGTGTGAGTAGCGTCTCCAGAACGAAAAAGGCGTGACCTATAGCATGGGGTTTGGGAGATAACTTCTTCTTCATCTCAGCCGCACGGCAACGTCCGTGGTGAACAACGCCGAGGCAACGTCGTTCGCGCGGCGGGTGAGCAACATTTGCTTGAGCTGCGCCTTTGTCATGTGAACAAGTCTTTTCCGCGCAGTGGTAAGCAGCGAGAGAGGAGATTCGGTCAACCATGACCACGACGAGTAATCACAGCTTTAACCCCGAGTACTTTGAACAGACCTGGAACGACTACTCCACTGAAGACTATGACGTCGTCATTATCGGCGGCGGCTCAGTAGGTGCTGGTGCTGCGGTGGATGCAGCCACCCGCGGTTTGAAGACGGCCGTGCTGGAATCCCAAGACTTTGCGGCAGGAACGTCCTCGCGTTCCTCCAAGATGTTCCACGGTGGCCTGCGCTACCTCGCCATGTTTGACTTCCGCCTCGTTGCGGAGTCCCTCAAGGAGCGCGAGCTCAACATGTCGACCTTGGCCCCGCACTTGGTCAAGCCGCTGAAGTTCATCTTCCCCCTGACCCACCGCGGTTGGGAGCGCGTCATGATGTTCGGCGGCTTTACTCTTTATGACCTGATGGGTGGCGCCAAGAGCGTCCCGATGCAGAAGCACCTCACCCGCAAGGGCGTGCTTAAGGTGACCCCGGGCCTCAAGGAGGATGCCGTTGTTGGTGGTGTGCGCTACTACGACACGCTTGTCGACGACGCACGCCACACCATGACCGTCCTGCGCACCGCTGCTGAATACGGCGCAAGCGTGCGCACCGGTACCGAGGTCATCGGTTTCGAAAAGGACAACCGTGGCCGCATCACCGCCGCGAAGGTCCGTGACCTCGAGACCGGCCGCGAGACCACCGTCAAGGGCAAGGTCTTCATCAACGCCACTGGTGTCTGGAACGACAAGATTCAGGAGATGGCCGGCGCGGAGGGCAAGTTTACGGTTCATGCCTCCAAGGGCGTGCACATCGTTGTCCCGAAGGATGCCCTCGATGCCGACGCCGCTCTGTGCTTCGTCACCGAAAAGTCCGTGCTCTTCGTCATCCCGTGGGGTGAGTACTGGATCATCGGTACCACCGATACTGACTGGGAAAAGGGCCTGTCCCTGCCGGACCCGGCCCCGACCAAGGCAGATATCGACTACATCCTGGACCAGGTCAACCAGCGCGTGCGCAACAAGATTACCCGCGAGGACATCGTCGGTGTCTACTCCGGTCTGCGCCCGCTGCTGTCCGGTAAGTCCGACTCCACCACCAACCTCTCGCGCAACCACGCCGTTGCCCGCGTAGCCCCGGGCCTCGTCTCCGTTGCTGGTGGTAAGTACACGACCTACCGCGTTATCGGTAAGGACGCAGTGGACCTGGCCGCTAAGGAACTCGGCTTTAAGGTGGCGGAGTCCGTCACCGAGCGCACCCCAATCTTGGGCGCGGACGGCTACCACGCCCTGGCTAACCAGGTTCCGGCGCTCGCTCGCCGCTACAACCTCAGCGAGGATCGCATCGAGCATCTGCTCGGTCGTTACGGTTCCCTCATCAGTGAGGTTCTAGCTCCTGCCGCCGAGGATGCCTCCCTCCTTGAGCCGGTTCCGGGCGCGGAGAGCTACATCTGGGCTGAGGTTCGCTACGCCGTCACCCACGAGGGCGCTCTCCATATTGACGACATCGTGTCCCGTCGCCTGCGCGTGGCCATCGAGTTCGCCGACCGAGGCGTCGCCGCTGCTCAGCCTGTTGCTGAGTTCGTCGCACCGCTGCTGGGTTGGGACCAGAGTGACATCGAGCGCGAGGTTTCCCACTTCAAGCAGCACACCGAGGCGGAACTTGCCGCCGAGGCTGCCCTCACCGACCGTGAGGCAAATGACATTCTCGAGCGCGCTGGCAGCGCACGAGCCACTAAGGAAGAAGCCTAAGCGTCACGGGCCCAGCGAGGACGTTTGCTGTCTCTCGCTGGGCCTTTGGCCTAGGTAAAAGAGAAAGGACAACAAATGACCGGAATGGATGCATTCCTGTGGGAGTTCATCGGCACTGCGCTGCTGCTCCTGCTGGGTAACGGCGTGTGCGCCGTAGTGAACCTGCGCACCTCAGGCGCGCGTGGATCTGATTGGATTGTGATCGCGCTGGGCTGGGGCATGGCAGTTTTCGTGGGCGCCAGCGTTGCGGACCCATCTGGTGGGCACCTTAACCCCGCGGTCACCATCATGCTGGCGGTGAACGGTTCCCTTGAATGGAGCCTGGTGCCTTATTACCTCCTGGGCCAGATTCTGGGCGCGATGGTCGGTGCATTCCTTGCCTGGGCCGCATTCAAGCAGCTTTTCGACGCCAACAATGTCGACGAAGCCGGCAACTCCACCGGCGCCAACGCCTCGACCGGCGGCATCTTCTTCACCAACCCAGCGCATCCGAACAATGGGTGGAACGCGGTCACCGAGTTCATCGCTACCTGCGTGCTCCTCATGTTCATCGCCTTCGGCCCCACCGGCGGCGAGCTAGGCCCGCTGAGCTACTTCGGTGTCGCCTTCGTCGTCGTCGCCGTGGGCCTCTCGCTGGGCACCCCCACCGGCTACGCCATCAACCCGGTCCGTGACTTGGGCCCGCGCCTGATGTACGCCTTCGTCCTGCCCATCAAGGACAAGGGCACCGCCAACTGGAGCTACGCCTGGGTCCCGGTCGTCGCGCCCCTGCTGGCAGCAGTGGCAGTTGGCCTGTTGTCCATGGCCCTGTAAAACCACCCCGACAAGGAGAAAACAATGTCAACCAAGAGCTACGTTGCAGCGATTGACCAGGGCACCACGTCCACGCGCTGCATCATCTTCGACCACGACGGCGAACAGGTGGCTGTCGGCCAGTTCGAGCACGAGCAGATCTTCCCAGAGAAGGGCTGGGTTGAGCACGATCCGGAGGAGATCTGGAGCAACACCCGCCGCGCCGTCGGTGAGGCCCTGGCGAACGCCGACATCAACGTCGAAGACATCGCTGCTTTGGGTATCACCAACCAGCGTGAGACCACCGTTGTGTGGGACAAGAAGACCGGTAAGCCGGTCTACAACGCCATCGTGTGGCAGGACACCCGCACCACCGAAATCTGTAAGGAACTGGCTGGTGATGAGGGTGCCGACAAGTGGCGTCGTCGCACCGGTCTGATCATCAACTCCTACCCAGCTGGCCCGAAGGTGAAGTGGATCCTCGATAACGTCGAGGGCGCTCGCGAGCGCGCTGAGGCCGGCGAGCTTCTCTTCGGCACCATCGATACCTGGCTGCTGTGGAACCTCACCGGCGGTGCCGACGGCGACAACGGCCAAGAAGCCCTCCACGCCACCGACGTCACCAACGCTTCCCGTACGCTGCTCATGGACATTGAGAAGCTCGAGTGGGATGAGGATCTGTGCAAGGAGATGGGTATTCCTACCTCCATGCTTCCGGAGATTCGTCCCTCCCTCGGTGACTTCCGCACCGTCCGTGAGCGCGGCTCCCTGTCTGGCGTGCCGATTCGCGCCATCCTTGGTGACCAGCAGGCCGCCATGTTCGGCCAGGGCTGCTTCCGCCCGGGTTCTGCGAAGAACACCTACGGCACCGGCTTGTTCCTCCTCCTCAATACCGGTACCACCCCGAAGTTCTCCGACAACGGCTTGCTCACCACCGTGTGCTTCCAGCGCGAGGGCGAGCGTCCGGTCTACGCGCTCGAGGGCTCCGTGTCCATGGGTGGTTCCCTGGTGCAGTGGCTGCGCGATAACCTGCAACTCATCCCGAACTCCGCGTCCATCGAGAACCTGGCCCGCGAGGTCAAGGACAACGGCGGCGTCTACATCGTGCCGGCTTTCTCCGGCCTCTTCGCTCCGTACTGGCGCCCAGACGCTCGTGGTGTCATCGTGGGCCTGACCCGCTACGCTAACCGCAAGCACCTAGCCCGCGCGGTGCTTGAGTCTACCGCGTACCAGACTCGCGACGTCGCTGATGCCATGGTCGCCGACTCCGGCGTGGAGATCACCGAGCTGCGTGTCGACGGCGGCATGACCATGAACGAGCTGCTCATGCAGTTCCAGGCAGACATGCTCGGCGTCGAGGTCCACCGCCCGAAGAACGTGGAGACCACCGCCACCGGTGCGGCTTTCGCCGCAGGCCTAGATGCCGGCTTCTGGGATGACCTCAGCGTGCTGGGCTCCCAGCAGGGAGACTTCAAGGTCTGGAAGCCGCAGCGCGAAAAGGAGGAGGTCGAGGCTCTGTACCGCGACTGGAAGCGCGCCATCAAGCGCTCCCTCAACTGGGAAGATGTCGACGATGATGACGTCATCGCTTAAGCTCTAACGTCTTCCCCACGGCGGCCGTGACAACATGTGTTGCGGCCGCCTTTTTGCTGCAGCCCCTGACGTAGACTCAAGGTTATGACTTTCCCGGAGCACGCCCCGCGCCTCATCGTGAGCGATATCGACGGAACCTTGTTGGACCGCAATCACCGCGTGCCTAAGCGCAATCGGGAGGTCATTTCCCGGGCTGTCAACACCGGAGCCGAGTTTGCCTTGGCCACGGGTCGGCCTTTCCGCTGGATTATGCCGGTGCTGGAGCAGCTTACGGTGCGTCCGGTGTGCGTGACCTCGAATGGCGCGGTGATTTATGATTCTGCCGAGGACCGCGTCCTTTCTACCCACGAGTTGTCCCCGGAGGCTTTGGCCGAAACTGTCGACGTCGCCTCCAGAGCCCTCCAGCCCCTAGGTGGCGCGGGTTTCGGTGCAGAGCGCGCTGGCGGCTCGCTGCTGGATCCCGTGGACGAACTCTTCGTGGTGGAATCGCATTATTCGGAGAACGCGATGTTTGAGGGATTCGGCCTGGTCAGCGTGGGGGAATTGGTGTCGAAACCAGCCGTGAAACTGCTGATCCGCAATACTGATTATTCGGCCCCGGAGCTCTATGAGTTGGTTGCCCCGCACATCGATCCAGAGCTTGCCCACGTCACGTACTCGATGTCGGAGGGCGTGCTCGAGGTCGCTGCGCCGAACGTGACCAAGCGCCGCGGGGTTCAGTGGTTGGCGGAACATCACGGTATTTCACGCGAAGACATCATCGCCTTCGGCGATATGCCCAATGACCTCGAAATGCTGGAGTGGGCAGGCTGCGGCGTCGCAATGGGAAACGCACACCCCGCGCTTGCCGACGTCTCCGATGCCACCACCCTGCCCCATCACCAGGCCGGCGTGGCTAAAGTGCTTGAGCACTGGTTTTAATCTTCCGGTTGCGGGGTTTTCCGGGGTGTTTTAGGGTTCTGGGTCATGGGGGATTTAGAAACCTATTTCTCCTACCGCAACTCGGGGATCACATTGGTGAAACAAGCGGTAGGAGGCGAGAAACGTTTACGCACACTCGGCGCTTCGCTAGCCGATGCCACCGAACTAGCACGCCTAAACCACATTTACTTCGGCACCACGAAATTCACGGGCAAACAACGCCAAGCCCGCCACCGGGCCGCAGAGCAAGGCCACGACTTAGCCACGCTCAGCCTCATTGAGTCCTACACCAAGAAGCTGAAAAATCAGCTGCATGCCTGGAACCTGCGTGTAAAGCTCGCCGGCACGCCCGCCCACAACATCCCAGCCGTGGCAGCCAAGCGCTTAAAAGAGCTCAAGCCCAAACGTATTCCCACGCCCGGGGTGCGCATGACCTACCGCTCGGAAGGCCCGCACTCGCTGACCATTACCGATGACCCCATGACCGTCACCGAGATGCGCGGCGTTCTAGAATCTCTCAACCAGAACAACCTGCTGGAAGCAACCAAACAGGTCTTCTTCAACAAGTCCCACGGCGGAACCAAACCCGCCGTATTCACCAGCGTGGTCGTAACCTTGGACAAGCTCGACAAGATTATCTCCGGCGACGGGGATGACATCATCCTCGAGCTCACCAACGGTGGCCGGATGACCGGCACGCAGTTTTTGAACTACAAGTTTGCTGAGATCGGCTACGTCACCCTCATCCACCCCACCATCGGGCCGGTATGGCTGCACCGCATGAAACGCCTCGCCGGGTTCGAGCAACGCATCATGGCCAGTGCCGAGCACCCCACCTGCGCCAGGAAAGGCTGTAATAAACCGGCTGATTATGCCCACGTGCATCACCTAGTGCCGTGGAAAGCAGGCGGTACCACCGACCCGCCGAATCTAACCATGTTGTGTGCCTACCACAACGGTATTAACGATGATGACCCGGAGAAACCCACCGGTGCCGGCTACGTCTTCCGCCTCCGCGGCGAAGTAGGCTACATCCCACCCTGGGCAGAACCGATCACTGCCCAAGCGGCGTATCAAGCCGCGCAACGCGCACTCGAACCACCTGGCGGGTAGACCGCCACGCAAAGCACACGCACCACCACGCGGACGCCCCCCCACAGGGCCTCCGCGGCGTTGGCGATCCTCAACGCGGCGCCCTGCGCTGTGCAGAGCCTCACTCGAGCTGAGGATTAGTTCGTAAAGACCTGAATCTGCTCGGTATCTGGGTTGTAGACGATGGAACCACCCTGGAAGTGAACGCGGACTTCCTTGCCATTGCCGGTGAGTATTTCGTCGGACGTCGGCAAACCAAGCTTGGCGGCGTTAGCGCCGGTTGCCCACTCCTTGGCAATCTGGCCCACCAGTGCGTGGGCGCCAGTCTCCTCGGAGTAGAGGACCACGCCGTTCTGGAAGAGCTGCGAGATGATACCCGATGTCTCATCCGGGCCGCCCACGGCTAGCCCCAGGACCGGTCCGAAGTTGTTGAGCACTGCGGTCCACGTCTCCCTGAGGCCCTCATTCTTGCTCAAGGACACCACCTTGGTCACAATGCCCGGAATCTGCTCGACCGGCAGTCCGCCGACCTTTTGGTCCATGTCAATCTGCTTATCGGAGCGGCTGTACATGATGCCGAAGACCGTGGCAGCTAGGCCGAGGAGTGCCGTGATGGTGCTGAGCGGAATCTCGGAATCACCAATCGAGGACATCGGCTCTTGCGCTGCCGGTTTGTTCGGGCGCGGTGCTGGTGCATCGGTGACTGTCGCTGTGTCGGTTGCAGTGGACCCTTCGAAGTCATCAGACCAATCGATTGAGCCAGATGCCCCAGACCTGATGGCCTTGTACTTCTTATGCGCTGCTGCACGAATCTGCGGCCAGAGCGCAATGGTGTAGCGGCCCGGGCATGCAGTGAAGTGAACGTCACTGTGGCCGAAGAAGCCGTAGACCGGGGCATAAGCACCGGCCGGGTACCTCGAACCGGAGAAGCCCTGCGAGCGAAGGTTCACGCGGGATTCCGGATCGACACCAGAGATAGCGGCCTTCCAGCCCGCCAGGTCCGTGACTGACTTCAGCAGGGCAGCGGTCGGCTGAGTCTTCTCGTAATTACCAATCATCGAGATGCCCCACGTGTTTTCGTTGAAGCCACCGATGTGGGCGCCCTGCACGGCCTCGTCGAGGCCACCATAGCGGCCTTCGTAAATCGTGCCGTACTTGTCCACCAAGGCGTTGTAGCCGATATCGCACCAGCCCAGGTTTTGCGCGTGGTATTGGTATGCCGCGCGGACCTGTGCAGCTGCCTGCGCGCGGGTGTAATCATTGGAACCTGCAGTGTGGTGCAGCGCGATGGCCTTCACGCCATCATCGTAATCAGCGTCCTTACAACGCAGGCTCTCATCCGCGCCCCAACGAGCACGAGATACCACGCGCGGCATACCGTCAGTATCGGCAGTGGGTTCGATAACCTCGCCCTCCTGAGCATTGCCGTCCATAAACACGGCCTCAAGGCCCTCCACGCTGGCGGTGTTCTCGACGTCCGCGACTGGCGCAATGTCACCGACATTGGACGCAATAGGCGCCGGCAGCGGGTTCGCGGAGCGCTCCGCGGCAGCATTGGCGGCGGCGAGGGAGGGGGAGACGTCGTCAAGCGCGGCGTCCTCCTCAACCTCCGTCTCCTCGAAGGATTCATCGAGGTTGGACCCCGTCACGAGATCGACGTTGTTGATGGAAACCTGCACATCGTTAGTGTCGCCCACGAAGATGAGCTCAGTACCGTTCGTGGCAGAGGGGTCATCGCCGGAGTAGGACATCGCGTCCATGTCGTACCACTCGGACCAGGACCCGTCCGGCTGCTTCGCGCGCACGAAGGCGGCGACATCGCGCGGGCCCTTCCACGTCACGGCGAAGGAGGAAAAGGTTTCGTCACGGTGGAACTGCTTCACCGCGCGCGGCCCGGAGCCGTCACCTTGGGAGGCGATGGCAGGGTCATCGACGACGACCGTTTCGCCCGAACCGAAGGACTCGCTGTGGGACGAAACTTCAATCGGCCCGTTGCCAGCCTCCTGGGTCTGGAGAATGGTATGCCCTCCGAAGGCGGCGGTGGTGACCACGGCGATGGAGGTGACCGCGGCGATAATCGGCGTGGACCACCGAGATTTCGCGGGGACGAGACGACGTTTCTGTTGCACTGTTACTCCCTAGGGGCTATCTGCAGGTTAAAAAGAGCGCAAAAAGTTAGCTAACGGGACACATGTTACGACAGTTGCGTGTGGGGTCGGAGGTGTGACACGCGCGTGTTCGTCATCCGCGGCACCAGGGGTAGCGCTGTTTTAAGCTGGAGTCCATGACTGCATATGACCTCATCGTTGTTGGATCTGGATTCTTTGGCCTGACCGTGGCCGAGCGCGCAGCCTCCCAGCTGGGCAAGAAGGTGCTCATCGTCGAGCGCCGCGAGCATTTGGGTGGCAACGCCTACTCGGAGGCCGAGCCGGAGACCGGCATCGAGGTCCACAAGTACGGCGCGCACCTCTTCCACACGTCGAATAAGCGCGTGTGGGAGTACTGCAACCAGTTCACGGAGTTCACCGACTACCAGCACCGCGTCTTCGCCATGCACGACGGCACGGCCTACCAGTTCCCTATGGGGCTGGGCCTGATTAACCAGTTCTTTGGCCGCTACTACTCCCCGGATGAGGCGCGTGAGCTCATCAAGGAGCAGGCCGGCGAGTTTGCGGTGGATGAGGCGCAGAACTTGGAGGAGAAGGCGATCGCGCTCATTGGTCGCCCGCTGTACGAGGCCTTCATCCGCGATTACACGGCCAAGCAGTGGCAGACCGACCCGAAGGAGCTGCCGGCCGGCAACATCACGCGCCTGCCGGTGCGCTATACCTTCAACAACCGCTACTTCAACGACACCTACGAGGGCCTGCCCGTCGACGGCTACGCGGCCTGGCTGGAGAAGATGGCGGAGCACGAGCTTATCGACGTCCGCCTCAACACCGACTGGTTCGACGTGCGCGAGGAGGTGCGGGGGGCGTCGCCAAGCGCGCCGGTGGTCTACACCGGCCCACTGGATCGCTACTTCGATTTCGCCGAGGGTGAGCTGGGCTGGCGCACGCTGGACTTCGACCTGGAGGTGCTGGAAACCGGTGACTTCCAGGGCACCCCGGTGATGAACTACAACGATGCTGACGTGGACTACACCCGCATCCATGAGTTCCGCCACTTCCACCCGGAACGGCAGGATAAATATCCTGCCGATAAGACGGTCATCATGAAGGAGTACTCGCGCTTTGCCGAGAAGGGCGATGAGCCGTACTACCCGATTAACACCCCGGAGGACCGCTCCAAGCTGGAGGCTTACCGCAAGCTCGCCGCTGCGGAGGCCCGTGAGAACCACGTCCTCTTCGGTGGCCGCCTGGGCACTTACCAGTACCTGGACATGCACATGGCCATCGCCTCCGCGCTGAGCATGTTCGACAACAAGCTGGCTCCGTTCTGGAACGAGGGCAAGGCCCTAGAGCAGGAGCGCGGCCACTAGGCCGCAGTGCTGCCCCCGGCCGCTCCCTATAGTGCGGCACGGCGCGCTATGCTGAAACACCTCGATGGAAGGAGGTGACGGCATGGCCCAGCGCAAGAAGAGGAAGCACGCGCCCGGGGCTGCGGACCGCAGCATGTGGAAGATGTCCCCGGAGCGGCTTGAGGAACATCTCAAGCTTCGGAATCGGGCAACGCAGATTCCCGATAAGAAGAAGCAGCAAGCAAAGAAGGCCTGCCGGAACACCCGGCAGGCCTTTGGCCTTTGTGGGCCCCGAAGACCATCGCCGGCGCCAATCATGAGCGGTGTGAAAGTAAAACTTGAGGTCGGGACAACAACTCGCTAAAGTTAATTACAGGTTAACAATAGGCGAACAGAAAGTGAGTTTAAAATGACCTCCCCGAATTCCCGTCGTTTCGATGCTCTGCGCCAGGATCTTCAGGCCGACTACGGTCACGAATACAGCACCGACGAGATCAACTCTGTCTTGGATGCTGCCATTAAGCGCCATGAGGAAGGCGCTACTCTCGAGGACTTTGTGCCCGTCATGGTGGAACGTGAAGTGCGTGAGCACTTTGGTGGCCACCGTATCCACGTGCGTTTTGCTGCCGGCGCCGACCATGCGCTGGCCCAGGCAGCCGTGGCGTTGACGAAGAAGTACGCCGGCGATGCCCTGCTGGTGGACGCTGCCGTGGCTCACCCGGAGAACGAGTCCGATTCCCACATGGCCCACGTGCTCCAGGAGCGCGGTATGGCTGAGCATCCGGACCGTTACCTTGAGGACCTGCGTCTGCTGACCATCCCGGATTTCATTGTGTACCTTGGCCGCGACCTCCCACGCGATGAGGCAGGCAAGGACATCAAGATTTGGGATATTGCTACCGCTGAAACGGTGGAAGAGACCCGCGAGTTGGCCGATGACCTCGGCGCCCGCGTGCTCTACATGCTCAACCGCCTGGGTATCGAGCCTATCTCGGAGGATGCCGCTGCCACGGCCTAAATCAGCTGGATAAAGACTTCCTCAACGCGGTCGACACTGCGCAGGGAATCTGGAAGGTTAAGACCGGCATGGGCGATGACGTAGGCGTCGCGTACATCGGTCTTGGAGTTGCCGACGTGGATGCGAGAGAGCTGTCGCATCGCAAGCCCTGGTAGATAGCGAACATCTGCCCCATGTCTTGGGCGACTGCGACGGTCAACCGGCCGATGTTGTTGGGAATAACAAGGACCGAGGCGTTGTCGGCGAGGAATTGGCCGAAGAGCTTGCGTAGCGAGCCTTCATGCTGATTGATGCGTTTGGACAGGACTTGCCTGCCTTGGGGATCGAGGACGCAGGCGTGGTGGAAGTATTTGCCGACGTCTACGCCAATGACGAAGTCATAGGCCATGGGTGTATGCCTCCTAGCGATGAATTAGAAGTTGGACTATTTAAGCTTCATCGCTGGGGTTGTCGGACATGCTTGCGCTGGCATCCACATTACTGTGAGACCTCATACCACCTGGGCTGGGTCAGGTTCCTATTAGCAGTTTGAGTGTGTCACTGTCTTCGGCGGCATCACCCCCGGATCATTTTCAGACAGGGGCGGGAATAAGCCATACCGAAGCCAGCGACTAGTTCCACTGTCCTTTCAGACGGAGGGAACGGAAATAAACATAACCAGCCCAATCGGGTGGACAGACTATGAATCTTCGGTGCCCTGAGGTGGAACTGCTAACAACGAAATGGGGGGGGAACGGGGGCAAAGTCAATAATTCGAGTCCGGCATAAGTGGCTAAGGATTGCCTAACCTAATACTGTTTCAAGTTATGTTCCCGATCGGGAATCGGCAACGGAAGCGAGGCGGCGACGATGAACAGAAAACGTGGATCGACCAGAGAACCCCTCTCCGGAGGGGGAGTCGGGGACGCGGGCCCGGACGGGACGGGCGACGGCGACGCGGTGGCGTCGCAGACGGACGACGGGCGGTTGGTACACGTCGCACCGGTCGCAGCGGGTGGCCGACCATCCACCCGCGATATGCTCGTCGCCGCCGCGATCGGCGTCGCGGGGTCTCTCGTCGTCGTGCCCCTGACCTACCTGCAGGTGTTCGCCGGCATCGCCCACGTTTATCTCGTCGCGGCGACGCTCGGGTTGTGGTTCCTGCAGTGCGTCGTTCCCCTCATCGTCGTCCGCAAGCCTGGCGCGAGCCTCATCGCGTGCCTTGCCATGGGCGTCGTGTCCGCGGCGACCACCCCGTTCGGCGTCGCCGCGATCGGGGCGCTGATCATGGAAGGATTGCTCATCGAGCTTCCGTTCATGGTCACCCTGTACCGGCGGTGGACGCGTCCCCAGTTCGTGGCGTCGGCGATGTTGTTCTCCGCGATGATGGGAACGATGGCCCCGCGCGCAGTTGGCGTCGACTCGCCGACCACGCCCATGACCCTGATCAGCTTCGCCGTAGCCTTGGCATCGAGCCTGGTGTTTTTGGTCCTGGGCTTTGCCGTCGCAAAGGGGCTTCGCAGCCGCGGGGTCACCCGGTGACCGCCGGAGCACCCGCGTGCGCCGGTGCGACACGCGGGACGGCCCCGGCCCGGTTACGGGTTAGTGGCGCGGGCGTGCGGCACGCCGATGGGCGATGGGCACCCGACATGGTGGATCTCTCCTTCGACTTCGGCACGATCAATGTCATCACGGGACCCGTGGGATGCGGAAAGACGAGCCTGGCCCACCTCATCGCTGGACTGATCCCCTCGCACATCCCCATCGACCATGCCGGATCCGTGCACATCGTTGATGTCGACGGCACCGAATGCCCCGTGGACGGGGACCGGGTCACCTTCGTCGGGCAAGACCCGGCGACGCAGGTGCTCACGCTTCGAGTCGTCGATGACGTGGCCATGGCCCTCGAGTTTTCCCTCGTGGAAGCCGACATCGTCGCCAAGCGATCAGCCGCGGCCCTATCAGAGCTCGGGCTGTCAGAGCTCGCGGAGAAGGATCCGTGGGCTTTGTCGGGCGGGCAACGCCAGCGGATGGCCATCGCCGGTGCGGTGGCCAGGGCGCCGGAGGTCATGATCTTCGACGAGCCCGCGGCCCACGTCGACGAGGATGGTCGCCGGTCGCTGTTCGCCGCCATCCGTGATTTGCGGGCTCCGGGTCGCGTCATCCTGCTCATCGAGCACGACCTCCGCCCGTTCGACGGGTGGGTCGACACGGTGACAATCCTCGATGTGGACGGGAGCGTCGCCGCGCACGGAGCGCCGGAGGGCATCGCGGTGAAGGGCATTGCGACGTCGGCCGCGACCGCCGGAGCGCCGGACGCCAGTACGCCGGGCACGGGGGCACCGGACCGTCTCAGTCCGGACCGGCGGCGAAGGCCCCGGGGAGCCGGGGATGGCGCCGATCCGGAATTGGAGGCGGATGCCGTTCCACTGCTGGCCTTGACCGGAGCCCATGTGGCCCGGGGCAGGGAGCGGATCCTGAACGGGGCCGATCTGACACTGGAACGGGGCGAGATCCATGCCCTGGTCGGCACCAACGGAGCCGGTAAGTCCACCTTGCTGGCGGTGCTGTCGGGCCAGATGAAGGCGGGAGCGGACATACGGATCGACGGCAAGTCCGCCCGGCGCGCCCCCGACGCCTTCGCGTCGTGGGCGTTCCAGAACCCCGAGCACCAGTTCACCCGTGCGACCGTCGCCGCGGAAATCGCCTCCGCGCTGGCCGGCACGGACCCGCACGGACCACTCGGCGCCGATGAGCTGAGGAAACTGCGGGAAGCCTTGTGCCCCCGGGCACTTGACCCTGTCTCGCCGTTCGTCCTGTCGGGCGGACAGAAAAGACGGTTGGGCATCTTCCTGGCGGTGGCGGCCAATCGCCGTTTGCTGCTTCTCGACGAGCCGTTGGCGCACCTGGATTCGCCGAGCTCGCGCATCGTACTGGATACGCTGGCGGAATACGCCGGGGCCGGCGGAACCGTTGTGTTCACGTGCCACGACCGCCGTGCCGCGCGAACGTGGGCGGATCGGGCGAGCATCGTCGCCGAAGGGAAGGTCGCCTGGTCTGGTCCCGCGGCCGACGTGCCGGCTGCCCCGGAGTCGTCCCGGCGGGATCGCGCACTGCCCGCGGCCGGCGCAGGGACGTCCGGGAATGAAAGCCCCTGGACCAGTGAATCCGCCTCTCGAAGGCGCGCAGGGTTGAACACCATCACGATTGTCGGGGCGGTGATGCTCGTCCTCGTCGCCGGGCTGCTCTCCGGCGGAGACGCCGTTCTCGCGCTGACTGGGGTTGCGTTCCTCGCACTCGCTGCGATCGCGGAACGCGACGTTCGGGCGACGGCGGGGAAGGTTCTCCTCGTCCTGTTGATCGGGGTGTTCTTCGGCCTGATCGGGTGGCGCTCCGAGTTCTACGGAGGTGGGGATACGGCGGAGGCCGTCCGCCACGGCATCCATCACGGACTGCTGCTGACGGCCGTGTTCGCGGGGACGGTCCTGGTCTCCGCGTGCATGCGCGTCGAGGAGCTTTTCGACGCCATGGTGCAACGCCTCTGGGTGCCCTACACATGGTGCACCATAGCGATTTCCGGGGTGAGCATCGCGGCGTTCCTGCGCAGCGAAATCCCCCAGCTGACATGGGCGATTAGATTGCGCTCGATGCAACCAGGGCAGTTTTTCCGCTCCGGTTTCATTCGCGCGACGACGCCCGCGCGCATCGCCTTCCCCTTGTTCGTCAGCGCCGTGCGCGGCGCCGAAAAGCTGTCCCTGACCCTGGCGATGCGCAACTTCGGCCGCCATCCGCGGCGTACCTTCCGCACCGATCACCCCTGGCGAGTGCGTGACGGTTTCGCGGCCGCAGCGTCCGCCGCGGCCTTCGTTGCCGCCCTGGTGTCCGCAGTGACTTGACGGGCACCCAGAACCGGCGGGCCCCGAGCCCGCGAGCGTTTCCGAGCCTGTACGGAGACGCGCCCCACCCAGTTGCTTCAACCCTTCAGACACATCCTCCGGGTCGCGCCATGCGGGCCCGGTCCGCCCGGCACCGGCATGGCGCCGACAACCGAAAGAGGTACCAGTGAACACGATCCGGACCATCAGCGACGTGCCTCGGGACAAGGCCGATGAGACGAAGAAGGGGATCACCTTCGTCGAGAGTCGGCGGGACGTCCTCGTCCCGTACGGCCGGGTCCATGCGGAGGCGGTGGCGGCTGCGACTCGGTTGGCCGAAGCCGGCATTGGCCCGTTCGAGGTGCATGCAGACTCACTCGCCCGTGCTTGCATCGACTCAGGCACCGGGTACATCGACGTCAACGATTCGATCGACGCCCGCCGCGCAATCATGGCCCTCGACGGGGATGCTCGGCGGGAGGGGGTTCCCGTGCTCACCGGGTTCGGCCTGTGCCCGGGCTTGTCGACGGCCCTGTTGATGCTCGGGGCCTGCGCTGCGGGGGCCGAAGAGGTCCGCGATGTGCGGGTCGATCTGCGAATTGGCGCCGACCAGGAATCCGGGGCCGCGTCGGTCGAGTCGATGTTCCGGACCATTCGCGGCGGATACCGCGCGATGCTCGGCGGCGCCATCGTCGAAGTGCGGCGCAACCTGGTGTCGTCGCAAAGCGGAATCGGCTACGAATGCCCGGACATCGACGTCGTACGCGGGGTGTGCCCCTCGATCCTCGGATTTTCCTACCACGTCGCCTTCGATGCTCTCCCCGATGAGTCGGTGGAGAAGATCCGCACGTCGAGACTGTACGCGATGCCCGTCGTCTCCGGTCTGCTCGCCCGTCTCGGGGCGGCCGTGACGTCGCGGAAGGCGCGGGCGAACGGCACTCCGCAACCCGCCGAGCTGGTCATCGCACTGTCCTCCGCCGGCGCGGGCGATGCGGGGTCGGCGGCCGAGACAACCGTCGTCCGGGCGACTGGCCCGGGTTCCTACAAAATGACCGCGGCCATTGCCGCCGCCACCGTTGCGTCGGTCGCGGGGAAGCCGGTCGCGCCGGGGTGCCGGGATCTCGTCAGCCACCCCCGGCTCCTCGAACCGGTCCTCGCCTTCGCCCGCGATGCGGGCATCCATATCGAGGTGCCGCATGACAACCCGACCACGGGGCCGCTGCCGACAGCGGCCCACTGCGATACCAAAGAAAAGGGGAAACGATGACGGATCAAGCTGAACGAGGTGCGGCGATCGTCGTCCGCGACCTCACGAAGAGCTACCCGATTGCGGGCAAAGCCGGCGCCGCGCCCGAAGGCGGGGCAGGTGCTCCGCCGGACGGCGGGCGCAAGGGAAAGCGCGGCGCCCGGATGCGCAAGCATGTGCTCGACAGCGTGAGTTTCACCGTGCCCGCCGGGTCGATCGTGTCGTTCCTCGGCCACAACGGCGCAGGCAAGACCACCCTCATCCGAATCCTGTCGACGCTCATCACCGCAGACTCCGGCGAGGTGAGCATCTTCTCGCGCGATGTGAAAGAGGATCCGGCGGGCGTGCGTGCCGACATTGCCACCACCGGCCAATTCGCGGCGATTGACGAGAACCTCACCGGCCGGGAGAACCTGGAGTTCTTCGGGCGTCTGCGCGGACTCGACCGCGCCGACGCGGCCGCCCGCGCGACGGAACTGCTCGCGCAATTCTCGCTCGCGGACAGTGCCTCGACGCTGGCGTCGGCCTATTCGGGTGGCATGCGGCGCCGCCTCGACATCGCCGCGTCGCTGTGCGTCGTGCCCAGGTTGCTGTTCCTCGACGAACCCACGACGGGGCTGGACCCGGTCAGCCGCGAAGAGTTGTGGGGCTTCATCCGGCAACTGCGGGACGACGGAATGACCCTGGTGCTGACCACCCAGTACCTGGAAGAGGCGGAGGCACTGGCCGACCACGTCCATCTGCTCAAGGACCGCCGCATCGTCGCCAGCGGAACGCCGGAGGAATTGCGCCGCGACTTCGGGTCGCACGTGCTCCGCGTGTCCTTTGCCACCACCGCCGAGGCGGAGGCGTTCGCCCGCTGCCTCGGAGGAACGTGCCTGGACGGCGCCCGCGTCGCGGGGAAGTCGGTGTCCCTCGACGTCGACCCCGGACCGCAGGTCCTCGAGGCGGTGGCGCAGGCGATGGAGGCCTCGGAAGCGTTGCCGGATTCGCTGAGCGTGTCGCCGCCCACCCTCAACGAGGTGTTCATATCGATGAACGCGGGGGGTGCGGCGCGATGAGTGCGACGTCGGTCGCGGCGTTCCTCCGTCGGGATCTGCTGCTGTTGCGACGCAACACCGCGTCGCTGATCTCCATGTTCGTCGTTCCTCCCCTCTTCCTGCTGTGCCTGTACGCGGTGTTTGGGTACTCGGCAGGGCAATCCGGCTTCGGGTATCTGCGTTTCGTGCTCGGCGGCTGCCTGTTCCAGGCGGCGATGTTCACCGCCGCGGCGTCGGCGATGGCGGTGGGACAGGACGTCGAATCCGGGCTCGTCGACCGTGTGCGCGTGTTGCCCGGGGCTACGGGCGGCTATGTCGCCGGCAGGCTCGCCACCGATGCGCTGCGGATGTCCGCGTCGATCGCGGCGCTGCTGATCGTCGCGTGGGCCTGTGGCCTCGACATGGCTCTCGGTGACGTCGCGTGGACAGTCCTGTGGTCACTGCTCGCCGCCGCGGTCCTGTCCCTGGTCACGGACGGGGTGATCCTGATGGTGCCCGCCCCGGTGTCGACGGCCTCATCGATCCAGGCACTGGAAATGCTGCTGCTCATGTTCTCCACCGCGTTCATTCCGGCGACCGCTTTGGACGGCTCCCTGCGCGACATCGTGCGCCACATGCCTTTTTCGCCGGTGATCGAGGTGATCAGGGCGGCGTCCCCGGGCGCCTTCCCGGATCACGCCGGGGAAGAGGCCGCCCTGTGGCTCGGTGTCGCGGTGGTCGCCGGAATCGTCCTGTTCATCCGCCGGTTCACCTCGAGGAGCGAATCATGATCGGCGCCATCTTCGTGCATCTGCGGCGCATCGCCCACATTTGGCTGCGGCGCCCCGACTTCTGGTTCATGACGTTCATTGCTCCGCTCGTGTACCTGTTCATCGTCAACCGCATGTTCGGTGGCCTGGTCAGGCAGCTCACCGGAGAGTTCGAACTCCGGAACGCGGTCATCCTGGTCGTGACGGCGTGGGCGTTCATCTTGGCCATCACGGGATCGTCCACCGTGTTCGTTGAACGCAGCAATGGCCTCCACGAGCGGTTGATCACAATGCCGGCACCGTACGCGGCCGTGCCGACCGCACGGATCATCGCCGAGTTCATCCGGATCATGGCGATGACGGTCGTCGTCGCGGCGGTGGCCGCCTTGCTTTCCGACGGCCCCCCGGAGGTGTCCTGGTGGTGGAGGATCACGGTGACCGGCGCGATGGTTGCCGCGGCGGCCGCATGCACCGGCACGTACATCGCGTTCTCCATCACTAGCCCCCAGGGATCCGTGGCCCTTATCCCGTTGATCATCGTTGCGATGTTCGTCAACACGGTGCTCATGCCCGCCGACCACTTCCGTCCCCTCCTGCGCGGAATCGCCGGGCACACCCCCGTATCCGCGGCCGGCGAGGCCGTCAACGGCACCGGGGCTGCGGGGCTGGTGGTCTGCGCGGCCTGGTTCTTTGGTATCGTCGTGCTCGCGGCGTGGGGCATCGCCGTGAAAACGAGGCCGGGGGAGTCTGCATGACGGCCCGCGAATCCGAGCATCTAACCCGAAACCGCCGCGTGGACGCGGCCCACACACCCGGAGACAGAACCAGATGAAGTCGATCGCCCAGATCGTCCAGAACAACCGCAGGCTCCTCGCTGCCTACGAGGACAAGGTTCAGCCGAGGTTCCTAAGCCGCTATGCGCGCGAACCGATGGACGCCGCCGCCGTGTACCGGAAGCTCCGTGCGCTGGATCCCGGGCCGGATGCGCCGGCCCGGGTCCTCGACCTCGGTTGTGGAACCGGGTGGCTCGCCCGCACGCTCGCCGCTGAGTCTCGCTATCGCAGGGCGAACATCGTCGGCTACGACCTGTCGCCCAATGCGATCCGCATCGCCCGCGAACGCGCCGCCGCCGACGGGCTCGGGGCCCGGACGGAATTCCACGTTGCCGACATCCTCACGCCGCTCGCGGGAGAGCCCGGCGGGGCCTGTGAAATCTGGGTGTGTGGCGCGCTCCACCAAATGAAGGATGCGGGAGCCGCGCTCGGCAGGGTCTCCGGGCTGCTCGCCGACGGCGGCATCGCTTACGTGCAGACGTTCGTCGAGGATCCCGACGTGAACGAGCGGGTCGACATGGCCGTCATGGCGAAGATGGGCCACCGGGTGTTCCGGGGCAGCGAGCTCGAGGACCTCGCCGAAGCCAACGGGCTGAAGCTGGACGGAGCCTCACGCGCCGGCATGGTGTATTTCTGCACTCTCGCGAAGAAAAGCGTGATCGGGGAGGCGGGGAAGTGAGCGCCGTGGACGGGACCGTCGGCCCGTGGTCGCTGCTCGCCCCGATCCGGACCCGGATGCGTGCGGTGGTCGCGTTGTCCGTCCTGTCGTCGGTGGCTACCGTCGCTTCGCTGGTCGGCATCATCGACATCGCGATGACGTACCCGGAGGCCCCGGTGCATCGGACGTGGTTGGCCGTGGCTGTCATCGTCGTCGCCGCGACGGTGCGAATGGCTGCAGACGGCGCCGCCGGCATGCTCTCGCACCGGGCGGATAACGACCTGCAGCTCCACCTCCGGCGCCGGTTGGTTGCCCATATCCGGAAGCTGCCGCTGGGCTGGCTGGACGCCCGGCGCTCGTCGGGGATCATCGGGTCGGTTGAGAAGGACGTCGCGGCCGTCCACCAGCTCATGGGCCACACCGTCGGCGAGACCGTGGTGGCGGTGCTGGTTCCCCTGCTTTCCCTCATCGCGCTCGTCGCGGTCGATTGGCGGATCGCGGCGGTGGCGGTCGTCCCAGTGCTGGTCACCTTCGCCCTGATGGGCATGATGATTTCGCGCGGAGCCGATCTTCAGCGCGACTACGAGCGAGCCTCTGAAAAAGTGACGGCTGCGGTCATTGAGTTGGTGCGCGGCATCCCTGTGATGAAGTCCTTCGGACGCGCCAACCAGGGCGCGGGCCGCTACGATGCCGCGGCGTCGTCGTTCGTCCGCGCGTGGTCCGCCTGGTCCCGGCAGTCGAACATCTATCTCGGGCTCATCGACGTGGTGACGTCCCCGATCACGGTCCTCGCAGTGGTGTGCGGCGCCGGCCTCGCTTTGAGGGACACCGCGGGCGGCAAACCCGAGGGTCTCGTCGCCGGGCTGGTTCTCGGCCTTGGACTCTCCGCGGCGATCGTGCGGGTGGCCATGAACTCCGAACCCATCATCGCGGGGCTCGCCGCTCTGAAGTCCATTGCGAAGGTGCTGAGCACGCCGCCGATCGCCGAGCCCGCCGATCCGGTGCCCGCGCGCGGGGGCGCGCTCGAGGTTCGGAACCTGGTCTTCTCCTACGGGGATGGGCCGCGGGTCCTCGACGGGATGTCCGCGACGTTCGAACCGGGGACCCTCACGGCGCTGGTGGGGTCCTCCGGTTCCGGAAAGTCCACCGTCGCCCGGCTGTTGGCACGTTTCCACGACCCTGTCGAAGGCTCGGTGCTGCTGGGCGGCGACGATCTTCGCGACATCGCCGTGCGCGACGTGCACCGTTCGGTGTCGGTGGTGTTCCAGGATCCGCAGTTGCTCACGCTGCCCTTGCGGGAGAACATCCGGCTGGCCAGGAGAGACGCCACCGACGGCGAAATCATGGCGGCCGCGAAGCTCGCGAACCTCGATACGGTCATCGCGGCGCTGCCGAAGGGCCTGGATTCGGTGGTCAACGTCGACGTGACCTTTTCCGGTGGTGAGGCGCAGCGCGTGGCCATCGCGAGGTCGATTGTCACGGACGCGCCGGTGCTCATCTTCGACGAGGCAACCGCTTACGCGGATCCGGCTTCCGAGGCCCTCATTCAGTCCGCAATCGAGCGTTTGGCTCGTTCGCGGACGGTGATCGTGATTGCGCACAGATTGAGCACGATCCGCAACGCCGACCGCATCCTCGTTCTCGATGGGGGAGCGGTCGCGGAGGCGGGCACCCACGACGAGTTGCTTGCGCGCGGTGGCCGCTACCGGGATCTGTGGCGCGCGTTCGCGCTCGACGACGAACCATCCGCCCCGCGGGGCACTGAAGCAGACGATGAAAAGGCAGGGAACCGATGATCCGGGACTTGTGGTCGATGACGGATCGGCGCTCGAAGATGACGCTGGCGTGGCTCATTGCGTTGGCCGCGCTTGCCGCGCTGGCACAGGGTGCGGCGTTCGTCGCGCTGCTGCCGCTGCTGTCGGCTCTGGCCGTGGGAGATGATGCGACGGCGTGGCGTTTCACCGGCGTCATCGCCGGCCTCGCGGCCGCCCATGCGGTGCTGTCCCTCGCCGCGGGGACGGTCGGCAGGGCGAATTCCGCAGCGGTGCTGTCGTCCCTGCTGCGTTCCCTGGGCGAACGCGTGCTGACGTTGCCACTCGGGTACGTCACCAAGTCCACGGCCGGCCGCTTTTCGGAGATGGCGTCTTCGGGCATGGCGTTCGCGGCGTCCGTGCCGCACGTGATCCTGAGGCCCGTCATCGCTGCTGTGGTTGCGCCGACCGTCATCGCTCTCGGAATTCTGGCGGTGGATTGGCGCGTCGGGTTGGTTCTCGTCGCGTCGGCGCCGGTGCTCTTCTTCGCCTACCGGGCCATTGGCCGGGTTGGCGGGGAGTCGGACGAAGCGCATGCTGACGCCGTCGCTGCCGTCTCCGGCAGGCTGATCGAGTTCACCCGCGGCCAGCAGGTGATTCGCGCCGCGGGCGACGGTTCGGCGGCGGACGCGATGGTGGATGAGGCGATCCAGGCCCAACACGATGCGTTCGCGAAGGCGACGTCGACGCAAGGCGCGGCCATCGGACGGTTGGGCTCGGTCGTCCATGCGGTGTTCACGGCGGCGGTGGTCGTCGCCGTGGCGGTCGCCGCGACGGGCGGGATGTCACCGGCGCATTTGGCGCCGATGCTCATTGTGGTCGTCCAGTTCACCGGACCGATCACCACGGCGGGAGCGTTGTCCGGCGGTTTCGGCGCGGGCCGCAACACGTTGGCTGCGCTGCGTGACCTGCGGGCGATCCCCGCCCTTCCCGAGCCTGCCGCACCGGAGCTGCCCGACGGGCATGACGTGGAGTTCCGCGGCGTGAGCTTCGGGTACGGGGAGAAGAAGGTCCTCGACGGCGTCAGCTTCCGTGCGCCTCAGGGAGCGCTGGTCGCCATAGTGGGACCTTCGGGGGCGGGCAAGACGACGGTCATGCGGCTGCTGTCGCGGTTTCATGATCCGGACTCGGGGGAGATCCTCATTGGCGGGGTGCCCTTGCCTCGGATCGGCACCGACGGCGTGAACTCGCTGGTGACCCCGGTGTTCCAGGAGACGTTCCTCTTCGACGCGTCCGTGCAGGACAACGTGGTCTTCGCCGACCCCGGATTCGGTTCCGGGCCCGGCGACGGAGACCGCTTGCGCGAGGCCGCCCGGCGATCCGGGGTGGACCGCATCGTGGAGCTGCTGCCTTCCGGGTGGGATAACCCGGTGGGGGAGGAGGGGACGCTGCTGTCGGGAGGCGAGCGGCAGCGCGTCGCCATCGCCCGGGCGCTTCTGAAGGATTCCCCGGTGGTGCTTTTCGACGAGCCGACGTCCTCGCTGGATGCGGCCACTGAGCGGGCGATTGTCGGCACGATGGAAGCGTTGCGCGGCGATCGCACCGTGATCGTCGTCGCCCATCGCCTGCACACCGTCCGCGATGCCGACCTCATCGTCGTGCTTTCGGAGGACGGGACGGTCGCAGAACGGGGCACGCACGATGAATTGCTGGCGAAGGGCGGCCGCTACGCCGAGTCGTGGACGTGCCGGACGGGAGGCTCCCCGGGCGCCTGATCCTCGTCCGTCGAGGACTATCGCTCCGGTCCGGTACCGGTGCAGTGGTCCCGCCACGCCGTCCCGGTCAGCGGGTCCTCGACGATGCCCTGGGCGACAGGGTCGTAATTGAAGCCGTAGTGCTCGGTGCGGTGGGCGGGGCACACGTCTTGGACGGTGATGTTGGTGACGCCGGGTTCCCGCACGAAGGAGTTTTAGTGGGGGAGCACGGCATTGTCGTGCCGCGTGCCCAGGAAGGTGTACCGCACGCCCGGTCGAGTGATGTCGCCGATGGTCAGCTCATTCAGCAGCATGGAACCGGAGATCTGCTGTTCCCAGGCAAGCGCGTTCGTTTTGCCGGCGTTTCGGGAGTATCCGTGGCGCATCTCGGGGTGGACGTCAAAGCGATCGGCTGCGCTGTGCGCCCGGGGCCCGTGGTTCGAGGCACCGGTACCGATGAGCTGTTCGACGACCCGGTCCCGGGAATGAGGATGACGGGCAATTCACCGTCCCGGGGCGGCACCGGAAGTCGTTGGCGCCGGGGGCACCAGACCGGGCTTGGCCATGGACAGGGCCCGGGCGGCCGCGGGTGAGGTTTGCCGGCGGCCGGGCCACCGGTCGGGAAACCGCCGTCCGACAGCGACGAGGGGATTCTCGTCACCTCGTCGGGGCGTGTTCCTATATAGGTTGTCAACTCCGCGGGTGGGCTTGTTGGGGGTGTGAACGGCTTCTGCTTCGTCTCGTAGATGTTGTTTTGGGTACCTCGAGGAGCCGATTGGGCTTGCTGTGCAATCGGCTTGGATGGGGGTCTGGTGGCTTTAGGCTGCTGCGGCCTCCTGGATTGTGGGGATGTCTCGGTAGAGCTCGCCGTTTCGCATCATGGCGAAGAGGACGTTGAGGCGTCGGCGTGCGAGTGCGACGACTGCGGCGTTATGTCTTTTGCCTTCTTTGCGTTTTCGTTCATAGAATTGCCGGGAACGCTCGTGGAATCTGATCGATGCAAAAGACGATTGCCATAGGGCGTTCTTTAATTTTTGTTGCCAGCGCGGTTGGGCGAATTCGACATAATGGACGTTCCTGATTGATTTGTCCGTGGTGATAGGCCTGCATAGGACGCTAGGTGCGCTGCATCGGGGAAGTCGGACATATCGCCAACAGTCATGAGGATCTGTGCTGCGCTACGTGGGCCGATGCCGGGCATGGATAAAAGAATCTCGGTTTGAGGAATGTCCTGAATGAGCTTGAGTACCACCTGTGCTTCTATTTCCTTGCGATGCTCTAGTTTGGCCAGTGCGTCTTTGGCGGACATTGCTACGCCAAGTTCGGCGTATTCTGCGCCGGCAATGGACACGGTCTGTCCGTGGATGGCAGCAAGCATGGCATCGATGACAGGCTCGGGATTGCGCGCTTTGTGACTGCGCGCAAAGGCTGCTAGGCGTGTTTTACCGATGCGTCGCATCTTGGTGGGGCCACCGTATTTCGCAAGTAGGTGGAGGATCCATTTTCGGTGAATCAATTGGGGCATGTGATGGCGGGGATTTCTCTGAAGGTTTCGTTTTCCCTTGCTGGCGTTTTTGCAGCATTTCTTGTTTGTACCGGCGTTTATCTCACTTGGGGAGCAGTTGGGAAGAGGTTCGCTAAAGCCGACTCTTTGAGCTGACTGAAATAGGAAGAAAGACACACTGATCATGTGTTGCTATGAGGAGTATCCTTCTTATTGCACAGAGTTAATAGTTGTCAGTTAGCGAAAAATTAGTCAGTATTGTTCTCTACTTTCTCAATCTCCCTCCGATTCGACACTCTCTTGAGCCTCTGACAATTGCGGCCACGAGTTCGTGACCATCGAGGTCGATTTCCTTTTGGCGCCGCAATCATAGGCGACGAAGTCGGCAAGGACATCAAGATTTGGGATATCGCTACGGCAGAAACCGTAGAGGAGACCCGCGAGCTGGCTGACGACCTCGGCGCCCGCGTGCTTTACATGCTCAACCGTCTGGGCATCGAACCCATCTCGGAGGATGCACCCCTCTCGGCTTAGCTTTCAGCCGCGTGGGAACTCAGCTGAAGAGTGCGAAACCACTAATCTTGGTTCCTGAATACTGTCGAAAACTGTGTGGAGAACCGAAGATATCGTGACTGCCAACAATTCTGCTGCGTACGAACCCGTACAGCGCATCCTGCTGCCGAAGCGCGGCGAGCCGAGCGACGTCCGCATGCTCTACCTCATCGAGTCCGAGCAGAACCGCGAGCGCCTCAGCTGGAACGACCGCACCTCCGTCACCATCCCGGCGGGCGAGGAAGCCTCCTTCGAGACCTACTTCAACGCTTTCCCGGCCGCCTACTGGCGCCGCTGGTCCCAGCTGAAGTCCATCGTGTTGGTGATGGACGTCGAGGGCGAGGCCAACATTTCCCTCTACCGCTCCAAGCAGGACGGCCAGCGCATTTCCGTGGCCAACCACGTGGTTACCACTGGCCACCATGAGTTCGAGCTGCCCCTGAAGAACTTCGAGGACGGCGGCCTGCTGTGGTTCGACGTCGCGGCGGTGGCAGACACCGTGCTTGCCGACGCCTCCTGGGCCGCCCCCCACGCCCCGAACCCGCAGCTGCTCCCGGACGGCAGCGAATACCCAGCGCAGGACAAGCGCGTGGCGGTGGGTATCCCGACTTTCAACCGCCCGACCGATGCCGTCGCGGCACTGAAGGCGTTGGCAGAGGACCCGGTGGTGGACGGCATCATCGACTACGTCCTCATGCCGGATCAGGGCAACCAGCACCCGGCAGACGAGCCGGGCTACGACGAGGCGGTGGCGCACTTTGGTGAGCGCTTCCGCGAGTTCCGCCAGGGCAATCTGGGCGGCTCGGGCGGCTACTCCCGCATCATGTTTGAAGCACTGGAGAATACCGACTCGCCCTACATCCTTTACATGGACGATGACATTGCCATCGAGCCGGATTCCATCCTGCGTGCGGTCCAAGCAGCACGTTACGCCGCCAAGCCCTTCATCGTGGGTGGTGAGATGCTCAACCTGCAGGAGCGCTCCCAGCTGCGCACCACCGGTGAGCGCGTCAACCGCGCTGACTTTATGTGGGGCGCGGCCGAGCATGCTGTGTACGACCATGACTTTGCCAAGTACCCGCTGCGCGCCATCGGCACCAAGGAGTCCCGCTTGGACCCGAAGAAGTACGACTCCCGCGCGCTGCACCGCCGCATTGATGTGGAATACAACGGCTGGTGGATGTGCCTCTTCCCGCGCATCGTGGCGGAGACCACTGGTCAGCCGCTGCCGCTGTTCATCAAGTGGGATGACACCGAATATTCGCTACGTGCTGCGTCCAAGGGTTTCCCCACGGTGACGTGGCCGGGTGCAGCTATCTGGCACATGGCCTGGGCAGATAAAGACGATGCCATCGACTGGCAGGCCTACTTCCACCTGCGCAACCGCCTTATTGTGGCGGCGCTTTACCACGAGGGCGACCCGCGCGGCATTACACGCAGCATCTTCAAGTCCACGCTCAAGCACACCATGTGCATGGAGTACTCCACCATGGCCATCCAGCTGGAAGCCATGAAGGATTTCCTGGCCGGACCGGATCGTCTCTTCGACATTCTGGAGTCCTCCCTGCCGCGCATTGCGGATATTCGCAAGGGCTATTCCGATGCGGTCATCATCGAATCCGCCGACCAGCTTCCCCCAGCTACCGGCGCGCCGGGCGTGCCCACCAAGAATGTGGGCGGCCGCCTTGGCAAGATTAAGAAGATTCCGTGGCTTATCCAGTCCGCCAAGCACCTGGTGAGCAAGGAGGACCGCGCTCACCACGAGGCACCGCAGCTCAACCTCACCCCGGAAGAGGCGCGGTGGTTCACGCTTTCCCGCGTCGATTCCGCCACGGTCTCCACCGCAGGTGGCACCGGAGTGGCCTTCCGCAAGCGCGACCGCGACCTGGCCAAGGAGCTGGTGAGCTCTACCCGCGAGCTGCTCAAGGAAATCGAGGATAACTTCGATGACCTGCGGGCTGAGTACCGCGCAGCCCTGCCGGAGCTGACCTCCCGTGAGTCCTGGCGAAAGGTGTTCGATGCCCAGTAAGTTCTCCGTCGCTGAATCCCACGTTCTAGAAAAGATCCAGGATGTGGCCTTCGACGCCCCCGGCGTCCTGCCCACTGCCCGAGCACTTAGCCACTTCGGTGAACATGCACTGGGCTGGATGGCCCTGTCCGCGATGGGTGCGGGCGTGAACTACAAGAAACCGGCGGTGCGCCGCCAGTGGATTGCGGTGGGCGCGGGCGCTTTCACGGCCCACGCGGCCAGCGTTGTGATCAAGCGCATTGTGCGCCGCAAGCGCCCGGACTATGACTACGTGAAGGTCGGCGTGAAAACGCCGTCTAAGCTGTCGTTTCCGTCGTCCCACGCGACGTCGACAAGCGCGTTCCTCGTCGGCGCCGCCCACGTTATGGGAACCCCAGCGCCGCTCGTGGGCGTGCCGGTCATGATGGCCTCGCGTATGGTGCTCGGAGTACATTATCCGTCCGATACCGCGCTCGGCGCCCTCCTCGGCGCCGCCACCGCAGAGGCCTGTCACCGCTATGAAAGGAAGACCCGATGAGCACCCGACGCGTTGATGACGGCGACCAGAAAGTCTTCCACTCGGAGCCGCACACGTCTGGCATCGATACCGGTCGCAAGCGCAAGCCGCCGAAGAACCTTGCCGATGGCATGGTCAAGGCCCTGCGCCCCAAGCAATGGGTCAAGAACGTCCTCGTCCTCGCCGCACCCGCCGCGGCTGGTGCGGACGCGCTGTTTCATACGCGCGTGCTTCTCGACGTCCTCCTCGCCTTCATCGTCTTCTGCATGGGCGCGTCCTCTATCTATCTGATCAATGATGCCCGCGACGTGGAAGCGGACCGCGAACACCCCACGAAACGATTCCGTCCCATTGCGGCGGGCGTGCTGCCGATCGGCCTGGCCTATGCGATGGCCGGTGTGCTCATCGTCGGCTCGATTGGCCTGTCCTTCTTGGCTACTGCGGGGCCGCACCTGGCCATCGTTATGGCGATCTATATCGGCCTGCAGCTGGGCTATTGCTTTGGCTGGAAGCACTTGCCGGTGATCGATATCGGCTTGGTATCCTCCGGCTTTATGCTGCGCACCATGGCCGGTGGCGTGGCTGCGGGCATTGAGCTGTCCCAGTGGTTCCTGCTGGTGGCGGCCTTCGGCTCCCTGTTTATGGCCTCCGGTAAGCGCTACTCGGAGATTCTCCTGGCTGAGCGCACGGGCGCGAAGATCCGCAAGTCCCTGGAGGGCTATACGCCGACCTACCTGCGCTTTGTGTGGACCCTGGCCGCCACCGCGGTGGTCATGTCCTACTCGCTGTGGGGTTTCCAGCTGTCCAATGAGTCTGATGGTCCGGCGGGCGTGTGGTACCAGGTGTCCATGGTTCCGTTTACTATCGCCATCCTGCGCTACGCTGCGGACGTCGACCGCGGCAATGGCGGCGCCCCGGATGAGATTGCATTGGAGGATCGCGTCCTGCAGATCCTGGCGTTGGCGTGGCTGGCCTGCATCGCCATGGCGGTCTATGTCATGCCGGTTATCGGCGGATAAGTACTCGCAACTGTCTCGGTGCTAGACTCTCTCCTCATGCGAAAACCCGATTCACGTACTTTGGCGGCGTTGAGCGCGCTGGCCTCGGTCCTGGTGATCGGGGTTTTCTCGTTCTGGGGAGGATACGCGCGCCGCTGGATTTCTGATGACGGCCTCATTGTCCTGCGCACCGTCCGCAATCTCGAGGCCGGCAATGGGCCGGTCTTTAACGTGGGCGAGCGCGTCGAAGCCAACACGTCCACGCTGTGGCAGTACCTCATTCTGCTGGTGCACTGGGTTTCTGATGCCTCTTTGGATTCCATTGCGGTGAATCTGGGCCTGCTGTTTTCGGTGGCGGCCATGATGCTCGGCGTGTGGGCGACCTCGCGTGGCCTGTATCGTTCCCGCTCCGAAGCCGCTGGCACGGGGTTGAGTGCCGTCCCGCTCGTCGCACCTGCTGGCGCACTGGTTTACCTGGCGCTCCCGCCTGCCCGGGACTTTTTCACCTCCGGGCTCGAATGGGGTCTGTCCATTTTCTACCTCGCGGCCTTGTGGGCTTTACTGCAGCGCTGGGCCGAAGGTACCAGCACCTGGAGCGCCTACGGGCTGGCCTTCTGGGCGGGCCTATCGTGGCTCGTGCGCCCAGAGCTTGCACTGTATGGCGGACTGACCGGCTTTCTGCTTTTGGCCACGCACCGCAATTGGAAGGTGTGGCTCGGCATCCTTGGCGCGGCCCTGCCTATCCCGGGCGCGTACCAGGTTTTCCGCATGGGATACTACGGGTTGGTGACGCCGCATACGGCGGTGGCGAAGTCGGCGTCGGAAAGCGCATGGGCCAGCGGCCTGAACTATCTGCAAGATTTCGTGGGGCCCTACGCCCTGTACCTGCCCGTCATCGTGCTGGCGGCCGCCGGCATCTGGGCTTTCCGTGCGCAGCTGCGCCCAACTGAGCTGCGCAGTTCCACGACGGTGACGTACCTGCTTCTGAGCGCGGTGGTCATCCATGTGCTCTATATCCTGCGCGTCGGCGGTGACTTCATGCACGGCCGCATGCTTCTGTTGCCCCTGTTCGCTGCGCTGCTGCCGGTTTTCGTGCTACCGCTCAAGGGGCTCGTTACCTGGTTGGCTGCGGGCGTGTGCGCGGTGTGGGCTCTCGTCATCGTGCTCAGGGGGCACGACACGGACTGGGATTCCTATGAAAAGACGCTGTCCATCGTGGACGAGCGCGACTTCTGGACCTACGCCACCAACCGTGAGGCAGGCCATCCGCCACGCTCAGCGCGCGACTATCTCACGATGAAGTTCATGAATGGCTACCCGGAGGCGATGAGAAAGCTTGAAGACGGTGATGCCCTCGCCGTTATTTATGTCGAAGATAAAGATACCGACCGCCTCAACTGGCTCACCGTGCCGCGCGAAGAAGGGTGCGAGCAGGCGCCGTCGCTGTTCTTGGTGAACCTTGGTATGACGTCGATGAATGCGCCGCTTGATGTCCGAGTCCAGGACACCATCGGTTTGGCCACCCCGCTGGCGGCGCGGATGCCGCGCGAGGAAGGCGGGCGCATCGGCCACGATAAATCCCTCGCCTTGGAGTGGCAGGCAGCGCAGTCGGGCGCAGATATTGATTACCTGCCGCCGTGGTATGACAAGGACACCACCCGCCGGGCCCGCGCTGCGCTGGAGACCCCGGAGCTCAAGGAGTTGGTGGCGTCGTATAGCGAGCCCATGTCCTGGGAGCGCTTCCGTAAGAACCTGGTCTTTTCCTTGACGACGGGCCGTACGCTACAGCTGTCGGAGGACCCAGCGGACTACCTCCCCGCCGGGTAGGCACCCCCGTAGGAAGACAAAACGCGGGCGGGTAGGTTACCCTACAAAAGATTCTCGTTATTGATCCGTAACCATCGCTGGCGTGTTGGCGATGTACTAGTGGCAGTAAGAATGTTAAGGAGAAACATGAGTGCACTAAGTTCCGCACTGCGGACGCGTGTCATGGCGGTTGTGGCCGCCATTGCTATTGCTCTGGGCCTCGTCGTCACCGCCGGCACCCAGGAGGCCTCTGCGGCTAACCGTGACTGGCTGCGTGGCGATGCCACCGGCGCCTGCGAGTGGGACCGCGTAGGTTTCTGGGTTCAGCGCTGTGATGTCTGGTCTGAGGCTATGGGCCGCACCATCCCGGTGCAGATTCAGCCGGCCAAGAACGGTGGCAACGCGGGCCTGTACCTCCTCGATGGTCTTCGCGCTACCGACCGCACCAACGCGTGGATCAATGACGTTAACGCCGCACGTACCTACGTCGACCACAACATCACCCTCGTGATGCCGGTGGGTGGCGCCGCGTCCTTCTACGCAGACTGGCGCGCCCCGGCCACCTATGACTTGGTGGAACCGGTGAACTACATGTGGGAGACCTTCCTCACTAAGGAGCTTCCGGCTTACCTCGAGGGCAACTTCGGTGTGGCCCGCAACAATAACTCCGTTGCTGGCCTGTCCATGGGTGCTACCGCAGCCATTACGTTGGCCGGCAAGCACACGGAGCAGTTCCGCCAGGCTCTGTCCTACTCCGGTTATCTCACCACGACTCTGCCGGGTGCGCAGACCTTTATGCGCCTCGCGCTTCTCGACGCCGGCGGCTTCAACATCAACGCCATGTACGGTTCCGTCATTAACCCGAAGCGCTTCAGCAATGACCCGTTCAACCTGATTCCGGAGCTGGCCGCTCACGGTACCGACGTGTTTGTCTCCGCCGCCTCCGGTATTCCGGGTCCGCTGGATCAGCAGCGCTATAAGCCGGAGCACATTGCTTCCGGTATGGCGCTTGAAGGTTTTGCTAATGCTACGACCCGCATGTGGGAGCTCAAGGCGCGCGCGATGGGTGTGCGCCTCCAGACGAATT
This sequence comes from Corynebacterium sp. MSK218, assembly GCF_030232655.1. Classification (NCBI taxonomy): domain Bacteria; kingdom Bacillati; phylum Actinomycetota; class Actinomycetes; order Mycobacteriales; family Corynebacteriaceae; genus Corynebacterium; species Corynebacterium sp. MSK218. The sequence continues at coordinate 98,954 of NZ_JASPGN010000008.1, read as the reverse complement.
ACCCGGCCCAGGGCCTGCACAACTGGGAGCAGTTCGGCTACGAGTTGGAGTACTCCAAGCCGCAAGTTCTTAACGTGATGAACGCGTGGTAGGCGTGTAGACACCTTCCTTGTACGCCGGCTCGTCCGTCGTCCTCTAGCGGAATTATCCTCTGGAGGCGCTGGGCGAGCCGGCTTTGTCGTGTTCGGAAGGGAAAGTGTGGGCGTGTCCCTCTTCCAAAAGTCTCAAGTTCAACTTAAACTTGAGCTCACGTTAGACCGCTCACCGCGTCTGCAGTGGCGTGTTCCGCAGGAGGGGAACCTGCGGAGCCCGCTCGATGCAACGTGCCTTCACTCGACACATCGCAAGGATTCACCAATGCCGAACACTGCGCCTTCTCATAAGTCTGCTCAGCCCTCCAAGGCAGCAGGCCTGCGTTCCCCGTCCGCCGCTCGCAAGGGCCTGACCATCGCCGCACTGCCTACCGCCGTGGCCGTCGGCTTCGCGCTGCTGCCTATGGCTAACGCGCAGTCCTCCAGCTCTAGCTCCGGCGAGGGCATTACCGACATTCTGGGAAGCTCCAACTTCTCCGATTCCTTCGCACCGTCCAACCCGCCACAGCGCACCCCGATTGAGACCGAGTACCCGGACATCGAGGGCCTCCCGGAAGGTGTGTCCGTCTCCCGCGTTGAGTACCTGACCAACCGCCACCTCAAGGTCTACATCAAGTCCGCCGCTATGCCGGACAAGGAGCAGGTCGTGCAGATCCAGTTGGCCCGCGACTGGTACTCCAACCCGGACAAGAAGTTCCCAGAAGTGTGGGCCCTCGACGGCCTACGTGCCCGCGACGACGAGTCTGGCTGGACCATTGAAACCAACATTCTGTCCCAGTTCGCCGACCGCAACGTCAACCTCATCATGCCGGTCGGCGGCGAGTCCTCCTTCTATTCCGATTGGCAGAAGCCGGACAACGGGAAGCACTACAAGTGGGAAAGCTTCCTCATGCAGGAGCTCATCCCAGTCCTAGAGAAGGCATATCGTTCCAACGGCCAGCGTGCCGTCACCGGTATCTCCATGGGCGGTACTGCCGCGATGAACCTGGCGGAGCGCAACCCCTGGGCCTTCAAGTTCGTTGGTTCCTTCTCGGGATACCTCGACACCACGACCACCGGTATGCCGGAGGCCATTACCGCCGCGCAGGCAGATGCCGGCGGCTACACCTCCACCAACATGTGGGGCGACCTCTACTCCCAGGACTGGATTGACCACGACCCGAAGCTGGGTATCGAGAACCTCAAGGATATGAAGGTCTACGTCTCCGCTGGCAACGGCAAGGATGACTACGGCCAGATCGGTTCCGTGGCCAAGGGCCAGGCCAACATGGCAGGCGTAGGCCTCGAAGCGATTTCCCGCATGTCTACTCAAACCTTCGTCGACTACGCCAAGCGCGCCAAGGTCGAGCCGGTGGTCAAGTTCCGCCCGACCGGCGTGCACAGCTGGGAATACTGGCAGTTCGAAATGACCGAAGCGTGGCCGTTCATTGCTGATTCCCTCGGCCTCGATAAGTCCGACCGCGGCGCTGACTGCACCCCGGTGGGCGCCATTGCGGAGGCCACCAAGTCCGGCATCATTGGTTCCTGCGTGAACAACGAGTATGACGTCGCCGAGCGCGGCAAGGCCCAGGACTTCCAGGCCGGTACTGCCTACTGGTCCCCGGAGACCGGTGCCTACGCAGTCTTCGGCCGCATTGGCGCCCGCTACTCTGAGCTGGGTGGCCCGACCTCCTGGCTGGGCTTCCCGACGTCCGGCGAAGGCAAGACCCTCGACGGCCGTGGCCGCTTTGTCCACTTCGAGCACGGCTCCATCTACTGGACCCCGGAGAACGGCGCCTGGCCGATCCCGAAGGATCTCTACGACGAGTGGGGCAAGAACGGCTTCGAGATGGGCGACCTCAAGTACCCGACCTCTGACGTCCACAAGGTCGGCGACGGCGTGGTGCAGGAATTTGAGGATGGTGTGCTGACCCACAACCCGGACGGTTCCTTCCACATTGTGCACGGCGCCATCGGTGCCAAGTACAAGGAGCTCAAGGCCGCCGAGTCCGACCTCGGCTACCCAGTCGGCGAGGAAAAGGCAGTCAATGGCGGCTTCTTCCAGGAATTCGAGCACGGCAACATCTACTGGTCCATGGACTCCGGCGCGCACTACATCCTCAAGGGCGACATCTTTGATGAGTGGGGCAAGCACGGCTTCGAGCAGGGCGAGTTCGGCTGGCCTACCGAAGACTACAAGGAGATCCCAGCCGGCGGTCTGACCCAGACCTTCCAGCATGGCGTCATCCGCAAGGTCATGGGCAACATCCAGGCAGACAAGAACTAAGCCATGCGCACGCGACGACTAAGCTCCTCGGCCGGGGTGACAGCCGCAGCGTTGCTGGCCGCCGGTGCCCTGTTGACCGGCTGCGGCTCCGCAACTGTCGACGAGAGCGAAGCCACCGAAACCTCCGTGGCACCGCTCGAGCGCTCTTCCGGCTCGTCTGAAGGGGCGGAATCCTCCTCGACGTCGAGTTCATCGGCAGCGAGCTCGAGCGACAAGGCCTCGTCCGGCAGCGGCTCCTCCCGCGGTTCCGGCGAAGAACCGGAGGACCGCGGCGCACGCGAAATCTCCGAAATCCCCGCCCCCGCACCCGCCGAAGGCCCGCACCAGGAGTTCCTGGCCGCGCTTTCCGACGGCGGCGTCAACACCGAAGGTGTAGAAGATCAGCTCGTCGGTGCCGCCCAAGCCGCCTGCCAAGGCGATACCGTCACCGTTCCCGCCGTCGCCGGCCAGCTCATCGAGCAAGGCCGCAGCGAGCTCAGCCACGAGCAGCTGATCCAGCTCATCAGTGAGAAGGGCAGCACGCTCTGCGCCGAGTAGGTGTGGCGGGGCGGCGAGGGAGACGTCGTCAAGCGCCCCCAGCCCCATGGCAGGGATTCCCCAGGGAATCCCGCACCTTCCCAAGGTAGAAATTTCCTCATGCGTAAAACAATCACCGTCCTCGCCGTCGTTGTCCTTCTCGTTGTCATCGGCGGCGGAGTGGTCCACTTCCTCAACACCCGCGACCAAGGCGAACCCGGGATTCTCAGCGAACCAGCCGACAACCCCGAGCAGCCCGCCGAGGAGCCACCTGCGCAGCCGGATTGGTGCCCGCGCTTCGAGTTTGTTTCCGCGCCGGGCACGTGGGAATCCGCCGCGGATGATGATCCCATCAACCCCGGCGCCAACCCGAACTCCTTCATGCTCTCCATTACCAATCCTTTGAAGGAGGCGTACGTCCCCGAGGACGTCAAGGTGTGGACGCTGCCTTATACCGCGCAGTTCAAGAACATCAACGCGCAGCACGAGATGAGCTACGACGAATCGCGCGATGAAGGAACCTCCCGTCTGGAGGGCGAGCTGACCTACATGCACGAGACCTGTCCGGACACGAAGTTCCTCTTGTCCGGCTTTTCCCAAGGCGCGGTCATTGTGGGAGATATCGCTGACCGTATCGGTGGCGGCAATGGTCCCATCCCGGCCAGCAGTGTGGCTGGGGTGGCGGTGATTGCGGATGGGCGCCGTCAAGAAGGCGTCGGCATCAACCCCGGTGCCCAAGTAGGTGGCGTCGGCGCGGAGATTGCTCTGCAGCCGGTCTCGACCCTGATCCAGGGCATCGTGCCGGGAGCGACCATGCGCGGAGCGCGCCCCAATGGCTTTGGTGAACTGGCCGACCGTACCTTCCAGATTTGCGCGCCCAACGACTCTATTTGTGATGCGCCGCTGGATGCCAGCAACGGGCTCGATCGCGCAATGGACCTCATTGAGGCCAACGGTGTGCATGCCATGTACGCCTCAAACCCGGACGTTATTGAGGGAACCACTGCCAACCAATGGGTCACGCAGTGGGCTAAGGACACCATCGACGCGCACTAAAAATGGCGCGCCGTGTAACATTCGCCACGCCTTCTCTGATATTTTCAGTGTCAAAAGTACGTGACCTGTCTATCCCACAAAGGAGTCCCACATGGACCTGAAAGCATTGATCGGCCAGTTCTTCGATGAGAAGGGCGCTATCTCCCTGCCGCCGCACCTCACCTTGGCAGGCTTGGCGGAACACGTCTACGCCGCCGAGCAGCAGGCAGGAATCCCCGACCGCCCGGTCATGCGTCAGTGGGTCTTCACTGATAACCCGGATGGTACCCCGCGTGACTTCACCCGCTCCCAGGTCAACACCCGCATCAAGGTAGTGGCCGCGCGTTTGCAGCAGGTAGGAAAAATGGGTGACCGCGTAGCCATCCTGGCCGGCAATTCCCCGGAGTACATCTTCGGCTTCCTTGGCGCCATGTACGCGGGCATGACTCCGATTCCGCTCTATGACCCGAACGAGCCGGGCCACACCGACCACCTGCGTGCGGTGTTTGGGGATGCCAACCCGCCGATTGTTCTCACCAACAACGTGTCGGCCGCAGCCAACCGTGCGTACTTCTCCGACCGCCCCGCCGCCGAGCGCCCGCGCATCATCTCTATTGATTCCCTGCCGGATTCCCTCGCCGCCAGCTGGGTGAACCCGCTGGAGTCCGAAGAGGGCAAGGCGTCCCTCGCCGCGCTGCAGACCGCGCCGGTAGACCACCCGGCCTTCCTGCAGTACACCTCCGGTTCCACGCGCACCCCGGCGGGCGTGCTGCTGACTAACCGCAACATCATGACTAACGTGTTGCAGATCTTCACCGCCGTGCAGATTAAACTGCCTGCGCGCGTGGTCTCCTGGCTGCCGATGCACCACGATATGGGCATCATCCTTGCCGTCTTCGTGACCATTCTGGGTCTCAACTTGGAGATTATGACCCCGCGCGACTTCGTTCAGCAGCCTAAGCGCTGGGTGGACCAGCTCAAGCGCCAGCCTGTCGACGCCCACCTGCAGGGCACCTACGCCGTCGTCCCGAACTTCGCTCTCGAGCTGGCAGCGCGTTATGGTGCGCCGGCAGCGGGGGAGGAGCTGGACTTCAGCAACGTCGATGGCGTTGTGATTGGTTCGGAGCCGGTGACGGAGAGCGCGGTGAACTCCTTCTGGGAGACTTTCGGCAAGGAGGAGTACGGCCTGCGCCGCGAGACCCTGCGCCCGTCGTATGGCATGGCGGAGGCGTCCCTCATCGTCACCACGCCGCAGACCCCAGAGCGCCCCATCATCTCGCACTTCGACCGTGAGCGCCTGGCGCAGGGCGAGGCTGTCATCGTGGAGAAGTCCGCGGACTCCGTGGCCTACGCTTCCTGTGGTCAGAGTGTTATTGCCCAGGAACTCACCATCGTGGACCCGGAGACCCGAGCCGAGCTTGCCGACGGCCTCGTGGGCGAAATCTGGCTCCACGGCGGAAACCGCGCCGCCGGCTACTTGGGCCGTGAAGAGGAAACCGCGTCCACCTTCCACAACACGCTGGGAGAGCGCCTGGCGGAAGGTTCCCGCGTGCCGCATGCTCCGTCGGATAACAACTGGCTTGCTACTGGTGACTTGGCGGCGATTGTGGATAACCAAGTCTACATCACGGGCCGTCTCAAGGACCTCATCGTGGTGGCTGGTCGCAACCACTACCCGCAAGACATCGAAGGTACCGTGCAGGAGGCCTCGTCCCACGTGCGGGCCGATTCCATCGCGGCCTTCTCCGTCGAGGGCGGCAGCACCGAAGAGCTTGTCCTGCTGATTGAACGCGCTGATGGCGCTAACCCCGCCGAGGACGAAGCCGCCTCCGAGGCCATTCGCTCCGCCGTCTCCTCGCACCACGGCGTGACCCCGGCGGCCATTCAGTGGTTCAACGCCAACGAGATTAAGCGCACCTCCTCAGGCAAAATTGCCCGCCGAGTGGCGAAGAAGGAGTACCTCGCTTCCTAGTCTGCGCTCTGCGCTGCCCACCCAGCTCACTATGGCTGGGTGGGCTTTGTCGTGCATGAGGCTAGCTAGCACCTACCGAGCGCACCGAGCCACGTGAGAGCAACCCCCGCTCTCGCGCGTGCGCGCGCCCCGCAACACTCGCCCGCGCAGCCCAAGCCCAACAGGGGCAGATTCCTGCGGGTGGCGTCACCTCGCGCGCGTGCGCGCAGCTCAAGCCGCCCCCTCGCGCGCGCGTGCGCGCGTAAGTGTGCGGATCTGTGGCGAGTTTTCGCTGGTGGGGGAGTCAATGGGTATGTCGGTTATGAAACCCAAGTTAACGAAGTGAGATAATCGTCCGATAACTCGTATAGGAGCGTCGTCGAGCGCGCCTTCGTGCTGCGCAAAATCGACCGCCTTGTGACCAGAGTCCGCGTTAGAAAGCTAGAGATTTATGACCGTTGAAGAGCTTCGTGGCTGGCTGCGCACCTGGGTTGCGCAGACCACCGGCCTCTCCGCAGAGGAAATCACGGACACCAAACCGCTGGAGAACTTCGGACTGTCCTCGCGCGACGCCGTGGTTCTTTCCGGTGAATTAGAAAACCTCCTCGGCATCAAACTCGAGCCCACCGTGGCCTATGAGTACCCCACGATTGCGCAGCTGGCGGAGCGTCTGGTCAACGGGGCCTCTCACAGCGTGCCAGGGGAAGCAGCGGCGGCGCCGCGCCCGGCCGCAATTGAAGGCGGCGACATCGCCGTCATCGGTTACGCCGGCCGCTTCCCAGGCGCAAAGAACGTCGCCGAATTCTGGAACATGCTCGTGGAGGGCCGGCCTGGTACCGGCCCGCTGCCCGTGGGCCGCTGGTCGGAGTATTCCTCCGACCCGATCACCAGCGAGAAGATAGAGCAGCAGAACACCGACGGCGGCTACATCGATGACATCGCCAGCTTCGACGCTGAATTCTTTGGTCTCTCCCCGCTCGAGGCCGCCAACATGGACCCGCAGCAGCGCATCCTCCTCGAAGTAGCCTGGGAGGCCCTCGAGGACGCCGGCGTGCCCGCCAACCAGCTGCGCGGTACCGCTACCGGCGTGTACATGGGCTCTACGAACAACGACTACGGCATGCTCATCACGGCGGATCCAGCGGAGATGCACCCGTATGCCATGACGGGAACGTCCTCTGCCATTATCGCCAACCGCCTGTCCTACGCCTTCGACCTGCGCGGCCCGTCCCTCAACGTGGATACCGCCTGCTCCGCTTCCCTCGTGGCCGTCAACCAGGCCGTCAAGGATCTGCGCGTAGGCGCGGCCGACGTAGCCCTGGCCGGCGGCGTGAACATCCTGGCCTCGCCGCATGCCTCCATTGGCTTTAGCGAGCTCGGCGTCACCTCGCCCACTAGCGCCATCCATGCCTTCTCCGATGACGCTGACGGCATCGTCCGCGCGGACGCCGCCGGCGTTCTCGTACTCAAGCGCCTCGAAGACGCCGAACGCGACGGCGACACTATCGCCGCCGTCATCAAGGGCTCCGCCGTCAACTCCGACGGCCACTCCAACGGCCTGACCGCTCCGAACCCGGACGCGCAGGTCGACGTCCTCCAACGCGCCTACGCCGACGCCGGCATCCGCCCACAGGACGTGGACTACGTCGAAGCCCACGGCACCGGCACCATCCTCGGTGATCCTATTGAGGCCACCGCTCTCGGCCGCGTTCTCGGTCCGGGCCGTCAGGCTGCAACCCCGACCCTCCTGGGATCCGCCAAGACCAACATCGGCCACTCCGAATCCGCCGCGGGCGTCGTCGGCCTCATCAAGGTCATCGAAGGTATGCGCCACGGCGTCATCCCGCCCAACATCAACTACGCCGGCCCCAACCGCTACATCGATTTCGACGCCGAGCACCTGGAAGTCGTCGAGGACCCACGCGAATGGCCCGAATACTCCGGCCAGAAGATTGCGGGTGTCTCCGGCTTCGGCTTCGGCGGCACCAACGCCCACGTTGTCCTTACTGATTACCGCGGGCTGACCCACCAGGCTGCCCCGCAAGTCGCCGTAGGTGAAGGCCAGCCGGTTGCCCTGCCGGTCTCCGGCCTGCTGCCCTCACGCCGCGCCACTGCGGCGGCTGACCTCGCGGAGTACATCGAGGCCGAGAACCCGAACCTGCTCTCCCTGGCCCGCACCCTCGCCCGCCGCAATCATGGGCGCTCGCGGGCGGTAGTGATGGCGTCGTCAAGCGAGGAGGCCATCAAGCGCCTCCGTCAGGTGTCCGAAGGAACCGTCTCCGTGGGCATCGCCGCGGCGGATTCCCCGTCGGTACATGGCCCCGTCTTCATGTACTCCGGCTTCGGCTCCCAGCACCGCAAGATGGCCAAGGACATGATGGAGATGTCGCCGTTGTTTGCCGAGCGCCTCACGGAACTCGACGCCCTTGTCCAGCGCGAATCCGGGTGGTCCATTCTGGAGCTTGTCCACGATGACTCACAGACCTACAACACCGAAACCGCGCAGGTGGCCATCACCGCCATCCAGATTGCGCTGACGGACCTGCTCGCCACCTTCGGCGTGCGCCCGGCCGGCGTTATCGGCATGTCTATGGGCGAAATCGGCGCGGCTTACGCGTCCGGCGGCATTTCGGCAGAGGACGCCATGCTCATCGCCTGCCACCGCGCGCGCCTCATGGGTGAGGGCGAGGCCTCGCTTCCCGACGATCAACAAGGAGCCATGGCCGTCGTCGAACTCTCCGCCGAGGAGATTGACGCCCTGCCGGGCAACATTGAGCCCGCCGTCTACACCGGCCCTGGCATGACCACCGTGGGCGGCCCGCGCGAGGAGGTCCTCGCGCTGGTGGAGAAACTCGATGGCGAGGGCAAGTTCGCCCGCGCGCTCAACGTCAAGGCTGCCGGCCACACCTCTGCCGTGGACCCGCTGCTGGGAGAGCTCTATGCGGAAATTGCCGGCATTGAGGCCCGCCCGCTGCACACCACACTGTTTTCCTCCGTGGACCGCGGCAAGGCCTACCGTCCGGGCACTGTGCTGCACGACGAAGACTACTGGATCCGCATGACTCGCCACTCCGTCTACCTGCAGGACGCGACCGAGTCGGCCTTTGACGCGGGCCATACCCAAATCGTGGAGATTTCCCCGAACCCGATTGCGCTGATGGGCCTCATGTCCACTGCTTTCGCCGCGGGCAAGGCGGACGCGCAGCTGCTGTACAGCCTGAAGCGCAAGGTGGACCCCACCGAGTCGCTGCTGGATGTGCTGGCCAAGCTCTACGTTGCGGGTGTCCCAGTGGACTACACAAAGGTCTTCGGCTCCGGCGCGCTTGTTGCCGCCCCCTCGACCCACTTCCGTCGCCAGCGTTTCTGGACCAACGCCCGCCCTTCCGCTGGTATCTCCGGTCTGCCGGGCGCGCGCGTCACCCTGCCGGAGGGTGCCGTGGCCTTCTCCACGAACGCGGACCAGGCGCCGAGTGCCCTGGCCATTCTGGAGGCTGCTGCCGAGGCCGTGTCCCCGGGCGCGCAGATTGCCGCCAGCGAGGAACATGCGGACCTACCAGCGAAGGGTGAGGTCACCACCATCGTACGCCGCACTCTCGGCGGCCTGTCCGTGGCGGTACATTACGTGGATGGCGCTTCGACCAAGCTCATCGCGGAAGGTTTCGCCTCTACCCTCAACCTTGAGGCGCCTGTCGCCGCCCCGGAGCCGAGCCTGCCGCAGGCCGTCACCGCGCCGCAGTTCGCCGACCCCGAGGTGGGCGTTGATGCGGTGCGCTGGGACCCGGAGAAGGAGAGCGTGGAGGAGCGCTTGGCGCTCATCGTGTCGGAGTCCATGGGCTACGACGTGTCCGACCTCCCGCGTGAGCTGCCGCTCATTGACCTGGGCCTCGATTCGCTCATGGGCATGCGCATCAAGAACCGCGTGGAGAACGACTTCCAGATTCCGCCGCTGCAGGTGCAGGCGCTTCGCGACGCCTCCCTCGCCGACGTCATCACCATGGTCGAGGAGGCCGTCGCCGAGCAAACCAGCGCTGATAACACTGCTGCCGACGGCCCCGCAGACGCTCACACCGCTGACGCTCACACCGCACCCTTCGCGCTCACCGAGAACGACGACACCACCCCAGACGCTTCCACGGTGAGCGCGAAGGACGGCGATGCACACGAAGGCGTGGGCGTAGCGCCGCGCGATGCTTCCGAGCGCATGGTCTTCGGCACCTGGGCCACCTTCACGGGCAAGGCCGCTGCCGGCGTGACCTCCGCGTTGCCGCAGGTCAGCGATGAGGTGGCCGAGAAGATCGCCGAGCGCCTCACCGAGCGCGCCGGCATCGACGTCACCGCCCAACAGGTCCAGGAAGCCGAAGCGCTGGAGAACCTGGCGGACCTCGTCCGTGAGGGCCTGGAGACCGAGGTCGAAGGCAACATCCGTGTGCTGCGCGAGGCCGATGGCCCAGCAGTCTTCATGTTCCACCCGGCCGGCGGCACCACGGTGGTCTACCAGCCGCTGACCCGCCGCCTGCCTGCCGACGTCGCCGTCTACGGCGTCGAGCGCCTCGAAGGCAGCCTGGAGGATCGCGCCGCCGCCTACATCGAAGACATCCTGCACTACGCGCGCGGCCGCAAGGTCGTGCTCGGCGGCTGGTCCTTCGGCGGAGCGCTGGCCTACGAGGTGGCCTACCAGCTGCAGGAGCGCGCAGCCCGCGGCGAGGACACTGCCGAGGTTGCCTTCATCGCTCTGCTGGATACCACCCAGCCGGCGCATCCGGCCCCGAAGACGCTGGAGGAAACCAAGGCCCGCTGGGGCCGCTACGCCGCCTTCGCCAAGAAGACCTACGGCCTCGACTTCGAGCCGCCCTACGAGATGCTGGAAACCGTCGGCGAAGATGCGCTCATGGCCATGCTCGCGGAATTCCTCAGCTCCACCGACGCCTCCGAACACGGCCTCTCTGCCGGTGTACTCGAGCACCAGCGCGCGTCCTTCGTAGACAACCAGATTTTGGGCTCGCTGGATATGGGAAGGTGGGCGTCGGTAAGCGTGCCCGTCATCCTCTTCCGCTCCGAGCGCATGCACGACGGCGCCATCGAGCTCGAACCGGCGTATGCGGAGATTAACCCGGACGGCGGCTGGGGCGTTATCGTGAAGGATCTGGAGATTGTGCAGCTGCCGGGCGACCACCTGGCGGTTCCCGACGAGCCGGCAATCGGTATCGTGGGCAAGCACATGGAGGATTGGATCGAGGAGAAGATTCGCAAGTGACTAGCACCGCTGACAAGCTAGCGGACCTGCGCGAGCGCCTCGAGCGCGCCCAGGACCCCGGTAGTGAGCGCTCCCGTGCCCGCCGCGATGAGGCTGGGCGTTCTACGCCGCGCCAACGCATCGCCGCGCTTCTCGACGAAGGCTCCTTCGTCGAAACCGGCGCCCTGGGTAAAACTCCCGGCGACCCGGACGCGATTTACTCCGACGGCGTGGTCACCGGTCACGGCCGCATCAATGGCCGCCCGGTGTGCATTTACGCACACGATAAGACTGTGTACGGCGGTTCCGTGGGCGTGACCTTTGGCAAGAAGGTTACCGACATCATGGATTTGGCCATCAAGATTGGTTGCCCGGTCATCGGCATCCAAGATTCCGGCGGCGCACGCATCCAGGACGCGGTGACGTCCCTGGCCATGTACTCCGAGATTGCCCGCCGCCAGCTGCCGCTTAGCGGCCGCAGCCCGCAGATTTCCATCATGATGGGCAAGTCCGCTGGTGGTGCTGTGTATGCGCCGGTGACCACGGACTTCATCATCGCCGTCGACGGTGAGGCGGAGATGTACGTGACGGGCCCGAACGTGATCAAGGAGGTCACGGGCGAGGAGATTTCTTCCCACGACTTGGGCTCCGCGCGCCAGCAGGAGCTTAACGGCAACGTGTCCGTCGTGGTGCCCTCGGAGGATGATGCTTTCGACCTCGTGCGCGATTTGCTCGACCACCTGCCGCTGACCTGCTTCGATGAGGCGCCGGTCTTCGACGCGCCGTCTGACGAGGAGGTGGCCCAGGATACTGAGCTGGATTCCTTCATGCCGGATGACACGAATGCCGGCTACGACATGATGGACCTGCTGACGCAGCTTGGCGACGACGACGAGCTCATCGAAATCCAGGAAAACTACGCCCCCAACGTCATCACCGCCTTTGGCCGCATTGATGGCAAGGCAGTTGGCTTTGTGGCGAATAACCCGATGCATTCGGCGGGTTGTATCGATGCGGACGCCGCCGATAAAGGCGGGCGTTTTATCCGTATTTGCGATGCCTACAACATCCCGCTGGTCTTCGTAGTGGATACGCCGGGCTACCTGCCGGGCGTGGACCAGGAGAAGGCCGGTCTGATTCACCGCGGCGCGAAGTTTGCGTTTGCGGTGGTGGAGGCCACCGTGCCGAAGGTCTCGCTCATCGTGCGCAAGGCGTATGGCGGCGCGTATGCCGTGATGGGCTCGAAGAACCTGACAGGTGATATCAACCTGGCGTGGCCGACGGCCCAGATTGCCGTCATGGGTTCCGCTGCCGCCGTGGTCATGATTGCGGGCAAGCAGCTCGAGGCCGCCGAGACCCCAGAGCAGCGCGCCATGACGAAGAAGATGTTCATGGACTTCTACGACGAGACCATGACCGCGCCCTATGTCGCTGCGGAGCGTGGCTACCTCGATGGCATGATTAAGCCTTCCGAGTCGCGACTGGCCCTGCGCCGCGCGCTGCGCCAGCTGGCCGATAAGCAAGAGAAGGATCTGCCCAAGAAGCACACCATCTCCCCGCTTTAGCCCATCGCCCGCGCCGGCGGGATGGTTGCCCTGCCGAATTCTCTACTGGGGGTGGTCAACCTTGTAGCTTGCCGCGGTCCTGCCGCGGTGCTGGGTGGGTTGGCGGGGGCCGGTTAGGGCCATTCCCCACAAACTGCCGGATTTTTCGCGTAAGGCGTAACGTCAAAGGCGTCCTCGCACGATAGATATTAAGTCTAGGTAATCGAATAAAGGAGAACTCTCATGCTGTCTAGCGTTATTGACCTCAGTGGCGACATCATCAACCTCGTCATCATGCTGCTCAACCGCGCCGGTGTTACCGTCTCCGGCTCTTCCCTGAGCTCGAAGTAAGCCAGCGCCTGTAGCCCCTCCTAATGGAGGGGCTTTTTCGATCCGTGCTTTACGGCCAAGCAGGACTGGGACTAGGAACTGGAGGACCGCCACCGGGCGGCAACCAATGGACTCTGCCGTTGATGCGGTCGACCCGACCCCGGCCGGTGGGGCGAGTGGGATCGTCGTCATTAATGGCGTTGTGGTACTGGCATAAAGGCACCAGATTGGCGATGTTGGTAGGACCGCCATCCTGCCAGCGTTGTATGTGGTGCATCTGGCATTCCGTGACGGGTTTATTACAACCAAACCACGCGCACGTCGGATGCTCCGCGCCCAACATGAGCCGCATCTTGTCGTTAGCGAAGCGGCTCGTGTCGTAGAGATTTACCGGGCCCTGGGTGGGGTGGATGAGGGTAACGAAGCCGCGCTCGGCAAACTTCGTGCGCACGAACTCCGCGCCGGTCATCGTGCCGCCGTCGGTGGCCTGCAGGACGATGTCATCGCCTTCGCCGCGCGCAATTTTGTCCAGCTCGTCGAGGCGCACGATGACATGGGCATGCAGCGCCGGCGCGGGCGCACCGCTGCCCTTAAAGACCTCGTGGGCGGCTTTGAGCAGGTCGTCGTTCGTCGCCCGAAGCGTGCCTACCATGTCCGCGATTGCTCGTGGACGGTCCGTAATTGTGATGCTGTGCAGACCGGTAGCGCTGCGGCGCACACGGACACCAGGGCTGGGCTTCGGGGTGAGCTCGGCAAGCCGGCGCTTCGCCACACCCGCAATCTTTCCCACTGGTGTTTCGCACAATTCCACCCGCAGGTCCCAGGCTTTGCGGGAATCTTTCACGCGCGCGACGTGGCGCTCGATGGTGAGCAGCGTATCGAGCGCATGGTTAGTCTCCCGCGCGCGGCGCTGCTTGGCGGTGTAGGCAGTCTGTCCAAAGTAGACGCGGCGCAGCGCATCCAATTGCCGTGCTACCCGAGGAGTCGCGCCGAGTGCGATCATCTCATCGAGCGTGTGGCCCGCGCACAAGGAAACGACGTGCATGCCGCGAGCGAGTACCCCGAGTAAGTCCCCCAACTTCATGGCACATACACTAAACCCGCTCCACCTACCCCGCAACTGGAACGGCAAACTCCTAGCTCAAAGGGGGTGACTATGGTTGGTTGTAAGCGTGGCAAGCCTGGCTGGAGGGTGCCTCCCTAACACGTGAGCGCGTCTTGTGATGGGAAGAAAACAGGCTAGAGGAAATGGCGAAGCCGGATACTAAGCGCGGGAGCGGGAGGTAAAAGCAGCGATGGCGCGCCAGCCAAAGAGCAGCAGCGCCGACATCACCGTGGCCACGATGAGGAAGGACCAGTGCGGCAGGCGGCCGTTGACCAGCATCCACAACGCCATGCCGCCAATGATGGCGCTCAGCCACACGACGACGCCCTGCTTCCACAGGCCGCCCAGCTTCGTCGCCATGATGATGACCCAGCCCACGAGCGCGCCCACGGTCCACGGCCAGAAGGCATCAAGCCAGGAGCTAAAGCTCAGGCCACCATGCGCCAGGCGGGCGAGGACGGCGAAGAGGGCGAGGGCGAGGACGTCGATAAGCGGGGCAACGCGCATTTAGGATTCCTTCCGATTCAACGCCGCGTAAGAAAAGCCATCGCGGGCGTAGTGGGCGAAGTAGATGACCCATCCAATGATAGTGATGAGCGCAAAAGAAATAAGCCGGTAGATGATGGCCGCGGAGGTGGCGTGCACTACGGTCAATCCTGTCGCCACCAGCGGGGTGATGAGGGCGGCCTCAACCGTGCCCACACCGCCCGGGGTGACCTGCGCGGAACCGGCCAGCTTCGCGGCGAGGAAAGCCAAGGCCACGCCAGCAATGGTGGTGTCATCAGCGCCCGCACGCAGCCACGGGATTTCCCCAGTCACTGCCCACACGGAGGCCCACAGCGCGGCCATATCTGCCAAACGGTGGACCAGCGATGCCCCGGCAACCACGGCAAAGGGGCCGCGCGACAGGTGGACCTCTCCCAGGTTGCGCACCTCCTGGATTGCACGGTCCCGCTTAGGCCCGGGCCGCAGCTTGCGCAGCCAGCCCTCGAGGGTCTCCGGGTGCGAGGTCAGCCAAAAGATCCCGCCGAGTGCGGCAAGCATCAGGATGACCGTGGTGATAAGAGATCCCAGGGCCATGTCGGCGTTGAGGAAAAACACCCCGCCGAGCCCAATGAGCGCGAGGAACATCGAGCTAATGATCGAGGATAAAAAGAGGAAGTAGCTGCACAGCGCCACCGACGCGCCCCAGCGGCGTTGCACCTGGAAGGTGAGCAGGGCCGAAAAGGCGGGGCCCGCTGGCAGGGTCGTGGACCACGCGTTGGAGGCCAGCGTGATGGCGTAGGTTTCGCGCAGCGGGACGTTGACGCCGCCGGCGGCGATAAGCCGCTTCATCACCTCGGCCATGCCCGCGATGGAGAGCAGCGCAAACACCACGACGAGCACCACCGGCAGCGGCTCGGCGTGGCGCAGGCGGCGTAGGCCTTCGGTGATGAAGTCGAGCTGGTCGCGGAAGAACCACGCCAGCGCCGCTAGGATAATCAGGGAAATTATCCAGGTGAGCCACTTCTTATTCATCGACCATCCGTGGAATTGAGGCGCTTGACCAGCTCGGAGAAGGGGATGAGCTCCGCGTCAGTGTCGGCGCTGCGGTCCCCGCGTACGGCGGCTTCGTTCGCCTCGCTTGCCGACGCCTCCTCAACCTGTTCAGCCGGAATCGCAGGGGAGGGGTGCGGCTCTGCCTGCTCGGCAGGCGCTCCCTCTGCGTCGCTCAGCGCTGGGGCGGTGGGCGTCGGCGCGGCAGCGGATGCGGTGGCTAGGGCCGGCTCGGCAGCTGGAGCGTTGTCGCCGCCGAGACGGTGGGTCAGGCGGGTGAGGAAGCGTGGGGCCCACCAGTTGTCCTCGCGCAGCAGGTGCATGACGGCGGGGACGAGGAGCATGCGGACGATGGTGGCGTCGATAAGCAGGGCGAAAATCATGCCGAAGGCGATGTACTTCATCATCACGATGTCGGAGAAGCCGAAAGCCCCCGCCACCACAATCATGATGAGCGCCGCGGCCGTAATGATGCCGCCGGTGTGCGCGGTGCCAGCAGCGATGGCCTCATCGGTGGACGCACCCCGGCGGCGGGCTTCCACCATGCGCGAGACCAAGAAGACCTCGTAGTCCGTGGACAAGCCAAAGACGATGGCGATGATGAGCACCAGAATCGGGCTCATCAGCGGGCCAGCGGTGAAGTTGAGCAGGCCGGCGCCGAGGCCATCGACGAACATGAGCGTCAAAATGCCCAGCGTGGCCCCCAGCGACAACAGCGTCATGATGATGGCCTTGAGCGGCAGGATGAACGAGCCAAAGACCAGCGCCATGAGAAGGAAGGTGGCCAGCACCACGTAGAGGGCCATCCAGGGCAGGGTATCGAAGAGCGCATCGAGGGACTCGACCTCCATGGCCGGGGTGCCGCCGACGTAGAGCTCCACGCCCTCCGGCGCCTCGATGTCCTCGAGCTCGTGGACGATGCGTGCGTAGTCCTCACGGTCCTGGATGCCGGCGCCGAGGACGGTGGTGCCGTCGACAGTCGCGGTCTTCGGGCCCATCGGCTCGGTAAGGCCCTGGATGGAGCGGGCTTGCATGACGACGTCGACAAGCTGCTCATTCGTCGCATTCTTCACCACGAGCTTGACCGGCTCGGTACGGAAGGAGGGGAACTGTTCGTTGAACTGGTCCTGCGCCACGCGCGCGTCCTGGTTGGGCGGCAGGTAGGTCTCGTTGATGCCGCCGAATTTCACGCCCAGCACCGGCAGTGTCAGCGCGATGAGTAGCGCGCAGATGGCGGTGGTCATGAGCCCCGCACGGCCCATGGCCCAGCGCGGCATCCGGTACCACCACGTGTCTTCGATGCGGCGCCCGCGGCGCGAGGTCTTGCGCACGGTCCACTTATCGATGTTGTGACCCAGCATGCCAAAGAGCGACGGCAGCACCATGACGGAGAGCAGCGCGGCCAGGCCCACGGCGGAGATGGAGCCATAGGCCACGGACTTGAGGAAGGCCTGCGGGAAGAGGAAGAGCCCGGAGAGGGACACGGCCACCATGGCGGCGGAAAAGACCACCGTCTGGCCCGCGGTGGCGGTGGTGATCGCTACGGCCTCTTGTGTATCGCGTCCCTTGTCCAGCTCCTCGCGGAAGCGCGACACCATGAACAGGCCGTAGTCGATGGCCAGACCCAAGCCCAGCAGCGTGACCACGGCCTGCGCAAACACGTTGACCTGCTGGAAGCCAGCCAAGATGGAGAGGATGCCCAGAGAGCCCAGGATGGACAGGCCACCCACGACGAGCGGCATGAAAGCCGCGACGACGGAGCCGAAAACCACGAGTAGCAGCAGCCCGACGAGCGGCAGGGCAGCCTTTTCCGCGCGGGAGATGTCCTTGGCCATGCCTTCATCGAGGGCGTCGGCTACGGCGGTGGCGCCCGCGACCTGCACGGGCAGGTCGCTTGCGTGGAGCGAATCCTCGATGGCGCGGAAGTCCTTGAGCGTTTGCTCGCCGTCGCCTTTCAGCCCGATGGCGGCGAAGGCCGTGGAGTGGTCCTGCGTGATGAGGTTTGGGTTGCGCTTATCAAAGTAGCTGGTGACGGAGTCAATCTGTTCCGGATGCTGAGCCTTGAGGTCATCCAGGAAGGCCTTGGCCTCGGCGGCGTGGGTTTCGGGGTCGTCGAAAAGCAGGATGACGTCGCCGGAATTGTCACGGCCGAAGGTCTCCAGTTCGATCTGTGCAGCGCTTGTCGACGCCGCCCCCGGGTCCTCCCAGCCCTCCTGACTCATCCGGTCACCCAGGCGGGTGCCGAAGCCGAAGAAGAGGCCGAGGATGAGCCCGACGATAATAAGCGGAATGACCTTGCGGTGGGCATAGGAAAAACGGCCCCAAGAATAAAACATGCGGCTCCTAATTGTGCTCGGGCGCGCGGTCCGGCAGCAGTGCGGACAGCGGGCGGAAAGGCTGCAGCCAGGCGCCGCCTGGAGGCAGGTTGTCCAGGTTCACGCGCGGCAGCGGTTCGCGGAAGACGCCCTCGATGTCTTCGAGGTCGACGAACTCGATATCGGGGTGGGTCAGCGCCCAGGAGGTGTGCTCGTGGAAGCCGAGGACGCACGTGGGCAGGCCGGAAGCAGAGAGCTGTTCCAGCAGGTGCTGGAAGTTCTGGCCGTCGGCCGAGGCCACGATGACACCGGAGAGGTTCTCGCGGTTGGCCTTGATGTGCTCGATCATGTCGGGGTCGACATCATCATCCTCGGAGAGCTTGGGCTTGGCAAAGACGGCAAAGCCAACATTGCGGATGGCTTCTACCCACGGGCGGATAACATCGGCGCCGCCGGGGCTGACGTTGGTAAACACAGCGGCCTCGGGGGTGGCGTCGTTGTCGTCGGCGAGCTCCACGAGCCAGCGCCCAATCGCATCAAAGCGCGGGCGGTAAGCCGCGGTGGGCCGCCCACCAAGGATGGCGCCGAGCCCCATATCCATGTTCGGCGCATCCCACACCAGGAGATAAGTTCCGGCCATTATTTCTTCTCCCACAGGTACTCGGTGATGACGTGTTCTTTATCCAAGCCTTTGCCCTCAAACTTGGTGATGACCTGGCGGTCCGTCAGGATGGGGCACTCCGGCCAGGGCCAGCCCTTGTAATCCAGGGAGGGCTCGACCTCGACGAGCTCGTTAATCCACTCGGCGTAGCCGGCGTGGTCGGTGGCCACGTGGAGCACGCCGCCGGGTTTCAGGCGGGAGGCAAAAAGGTTGAGCGTGCCGGATTGGATAATGCGGCGCTTATGGTGGCGGGCCTTGGGCCACGGGTCGGGGAAGAAGATACGGATACCGTCCAAAGACTCCGGCGCAATCATGCGCATGAGCACCTCGATGCCATCGCCGCGGACCATGCGGATGTTCTCAATGTCGTTGCGGACGATCGAGCCCAGCAGCTTGGCCAGGCCTGGCTTGTAGAGCTCGACGGCGATGATGTTGGTGTCCTGCTCGAGTGGCGCCATGGCTGCGGTTGAGGTACCGGTGCCGGAGCCGATCTCGACGATGGTCTTCGCCCCCTCGCGGCCGAACCAGGCGGGGATGTCGAGGGGTTCGTCGGCAAGCAGGCGTCCCAACCGTGGCCAGTGCTCCTCAAAGAGGGCGTTCTGGTTGTCGGTGAGGGTGCCGCGACGGAAGGTCACGTTGCCGAGGCGTGGGTAGTCCAAATCATTGTTGAACTCGGCGTTGAAATCCGTCTGGAGGCCGCGGCCGTGAGGCATCTGCGCGGCGGGATTCTGGGAAGAGTCTGCGCTATTCATCAGTTGACATTGTTCCCTTAAGCAGGGGTGAGGGGCAACGTGCCGCGCCGTGCAGGAGGTCCCGGTCGCGCCCGATCGGGCGAGTCGGGGGTAAGAGTACGGCCGTACGGTACGTGCGGATAGGGGATTCTTCACCCCCGTGCAGGGGTGAGATCCTCTCCTGGGTGCTGTATTTCACAGTCCTATACCCTTGGGATAGTCGGTATGAGCTGGGTGGATATAACCAGGGTGGCCCTCATTACAGATCTTGGTATCACCAGTGTCCGTACTCTGGAAGGTGAGACGTCGATGGCGGAGAAATTCCCCATGGACGCTGAAAAGTGCCCTGGCCCACCGAACACAGGAGAATATGAAATGACCGCAACTATTCCAGGCCTTGTAGGTGACTTGCCCACGAAGAATGAGAAGCTCATTTCGTGGATTAGCGAGAGCGTCGAGCTCTTCCAGCCGGAAGAGGTCGTGTTCGTTGACGGCTCCCAGGAGGAGGCCGATCGCCTCGCTGCTGAGCTGGTAGAGAAGGGCACCCTCATCAAGCTCAATGAAGAGAAGCGCCCCAACTCCTACCTGGCGCGCTCCAACCCTTCGGACGTTGCCCGCGTGGAGTCCCGTACCTTCATCTGCACCGAGACGGCTGAGGATGCCGGCCCGACCAACAACTGGGCCCCGCCGGCAGCCATGAAGGAAGAGATGACCGAGGCCTTCCGTGGTTCCATGAAGGGCCGCACCATGTATGTCGTGCCTTTCTGCATGGGCCCTATTAGTGACCCGGACCCCAAACTCGGCGTGCAGCTTACTGACTCCGCTTATGTCGTGCTGTCCATGCGCATCATGACCCGCATGGGCCAGCAGGCTCTGGACAAGATTGGTGAGAATGGCGACTTTGTCCACGCTCTGCACTCCGTCGGTGCTCCGCTGGAGCCGGGCCAGGAGGACGTCGCGTGGCCGTGCAACGAGAAGAAGTACATCACGCAGTTCCCGGCGACCAAGGAGATTTGGTCCTACGGCTCCGGCTACGGCGGAAATGCCATCCTGGCCAAGAAGTGCTACGCGCTGCGCATCGCTTCCGTCATGGCGAAGGAAGAGGGTTGGATGGCAGAGCACATGCTCATCCTCAAGCTCACCAACCCGGAGGGCAAGAACTACCACATCGCAGCCGCCTTCCCGTCCGCCTGCGGTAAGACCAACCTGGCCATGATTACCCCGACCATCCCCGGTTGGAAGGCTGAGGTTGTGGGCGATGACATCGCCTGGATGAAACTGCGCGAGGATGGCCTGTACGCCGTCAACCCGGAGAACGGCTTCTTCGGTGTGGCACCGGGTACCAACTACGACTCCAACCCGATTGCCATGAAGACGATGGAGCCGGGCAACACCCTGTTCACCAACGTCGCGCTGACCGACGACGGCGATGTCTGGTGGGAGGAAATGGGCGAGGCCCCAGAGCACCTCATCGATTGGCACGGTAACGACTGGACTCCGGCTTCGACCACCAAGGCTGCGCACCCGAACTCCCGCTACTGCGTGCCGATTACGCAGTGCCCGTCCGCTGCGCCGGAATTCGATGATTGGAAGGGCGTCAAGATTGATGCCATCCTCTTCGGCGGCCGCCGCGCAGACACCGTCCCGCTGGTGACCCAGGCCTTCGACTGGAACCACGGCACCATGATCGGCGCCCTGCTGTCCTCTGGCCAGACCGCTGCCGCTGAGGGCAAGGTCGGCGCTCTGCGCCATGACCCGATGGCCATGCTGCCGTTCATGGGCTACAACGCCGGTGACTACCTGCAGCACTGGATTGACATGGGTGAAAAGGGCGGCGACCGTATGCCGGCCATCTTCCTGGTCAACTGGTTCCGCCGTGGCGAGGACCGCCGCTTCCTGTGGCCGGGCTTCGGCGAGAACTCCCGCGTTCTCAAGTGGATTGTGGACCGCATCGAGGGCAATGTCGACGCCGTTGAGACCGTCGTGGGCCACACCGCCCGCCCAGAGGATATCGACCTCACCGGCCTGGACTTCGACATCGAGGACGTCCGCGAGGCCCTTGCCGTCAACCCGGAGGACTGGGCTGGCGACATGGAAGACAACAAGGAGTACCTGCACTTCTTGGGCTCCCGCGTGCCGTCTGAGGTGTGGGATCAGTTCAAGGCGCTCAAGGAGCGCGTTGAGGCTGCCTCCTAACCTTTACTGTTAAGAATGCTCCCCTGCGGGGGAGCATTCGGCGTTTTACGGGGGTTAAGCGCGCAGGACGAGGACCAGGTTGGAGGTCAGGAACTCGCGCAGCACCGGCACCTTTGCTACCCACCAGGCCCACCACGGGTGGTAGCGCGGGAAAGCGGCGACGAGCAGCGTCGCATCACGCGACGATATGCGTCGCGCCCAGTCCAGGCCCTCACGAGCGGAGAGCGCAAAGAGCGAGGTACCGAAGACGTTCTTCGGCGGGTGGCCGTGGCGGCGGGTATAGCGGTCGCGGGCAAAAGCGCCGCCCACGTAGTGCTCCCACAGGCCGGTCTCGTGCCCGCCGAAGGGTCCCAGCCACACCGTGTAGCTCAAGACCACCAGCCCGCCGGGCTTGGTTACGCGCAGCATTTCCTCACCCATATCCCACGGGTTGGGGATGTGCTCGGCCACGTTGGAGGAATACGTGATGTCGAAGGTGTCATCCGCAAAGGGCAAACACGTGCCATCGCCGCGCACAGCCTGAGCCACTGAGATACCGGCGGCGGCCATCTCGCCCACGTCCGGCTCTAGCCCCACATAGCTGGCCCCGCGCTGGGCAAAGGCCGAAGCGAAATAGCCGGGCCCGCCCCCGACGTCGAGCACGCGCGCGCCGGTGAGGGAGAGGGAGTGGTCGCGGGTAAGGGCGTCGATAAGCGCAGCGGTGTCCTGGGCTAAGCCGCCGTAAAAGACCGCGGGCGCTGACTGCTCGAAGCGGAAGGAGCGCAGCAGCCGCCAGGAGCGGCGCAGGGTGGCCAAGCTACGGGTGCGTTTCATAACCCACTAGGCTAGTTCCTCGACATGAAAATCCTTCTTTTGTGCTGGCGCGATTCTACCCACCCGCAAGGCGGCGGCTCCGAGCGCTATCTCGAGCGCGTCGGCGAATACCTCGCTGCCCAGGGCCATGAGGTGGTGTACCGCACCGCGCGCCACATGAACGCCGCTAAGCGCGAGCGCCGCAACGGCGTGCTCTATTCGCGCGCCGGGGCCAAGTTCAGCGTGTATCCGCGCGCGCTGTTGTGGATGCTGTTCGGCGCGCGCGGCGCTGACGTGGTGGTGGATACCCACAACGGCATCCCCTTCTTCGCGCGCCTGGCTACCCGCGCGCCCGTGGTGATCCTGACGCACCATTGCCACCGCGAGCAGTGGCCGGTAGCCGGGCCCGTCTTGGCGCGGCTGGGCTGGTTCCTGGAATCCCGCGTGGTGCCAAGGCTCTATCGTGAGAACACGTGGGTGACGGTCTCGGAGGCTTCGAAGCGTGACCTGGAGAAGCTGGGCATTCGTGACGCGCACATCATTGAGAACGGCGTGGACCCCCTGCCGGAGCACGTGCCCACCTTGGAGCGCGAGGCCGATATCCACCTGGTGACGCTGTCGCGCCTGGTGCCGCACAAGCAGATTGAGCACGCCATGGACACCGTGGCCAGGATTCCGGGCGCGCTTCTCGACGTCATCGGTTCCGGCTGGTGGGAATCTCACCTGCGCGAGTATGCGCGCGCCCACGGGGTGGAGGAGCGCGTGCGTTTCCGTGGTCAGGTGACGGAGGACTATAAACATGCGCTGCTCGCACGGGCCGACGTTCACCTCATGCCGTCACGCAAGGAAGGCTGGGGGTTGGCAGTCATGGAGGCGGCCCAACATGGGGTTCCCACGGTGGGTTATGCATTCGGCCTGCAAGATAGCGTTATCGACGGCAAGACGGGCGTGCTGGTGCACCACGATTCCGAGTTCGCCTCAGCGGTGCGCATGCTTGTCGACGACCCCCTCCTCCGCACCCGCCTCGGCTCCTCTGCCCGCGAATTGGCCGCTACTTTTTCCTGGGAGAAGACCGGCGCGCGTTTCGAAGAACTACTAGAAGCGGAAGTGCGCACCAGGCGGCGCTAAGCGCCCACGGTACGGGTGCCGGTTGGGCGTTCGTGGTGGCAACGATGCGGCCGTCCTCGACGACTGCGCCCACGCCGAGCTCCTCGAGCCGGTCGAGGTCGCGCGTGGTCCAAGCTTCGGCGGCCGCGAGGTAGCGCGGCGACGGTTTATCCACGGTCACGCCGTCGACGGTGAGTTCGCCGGAGTCGAGCTTGTTCGCGGCCTTGGAGTAGGGGTCGAGGGCAATGCCGCCGTCGACTGGCACCATGGCTGGGCGGTCGGCGAAGAAGGTCAGGCGCCCGTCGAGCTCTTCGACGAGCTGGCGGTCGATGCTCATTTCGCGCGGCTTCAACACGGCGAGCTCCCGCGGCGCATCGGGTGCTTGGAGCAGGCAGGCGCACAGCGCGAGCGCGGCCGGAAGCTGGCGCAGAGACGCGATGCCCGCCACGGCCAGTGGCAGGGCAAGCAAGGTGAGCTTGGAGGAATCGCGCAGCAGGCCGGCGCCGGGGATGTGATCCACGGCGAAGGCAGTAAGGTTCGGCGCCAGTGCTCCGAGAATGGCTAGGCCCATGCCGGCAACCGCCAAGATCGCCAGTGGACGCAGCTCGCGCCGGGGCAGGCGGGCAGCACCCAGGATGGCCAAGGCGGCGACCAGGACCCCGGCCAAGGCGAAGCCCTGCTCGCGGGAGGCCGGTACCGCCGCGGCATTCCAGATGCCACCGAAGCCGAGTAGCGAGCCGACCGTGCCTACGTAGGCCTCCGCGCGTGGGGCAAAGGCCGCGGCTTGGGCGGCGGGGTCGCCGTGGGCGCCGGGGGCCATGGGCGCGGCCGGAAGTCCGGCCGCGAGACTGGGAACCAACCACGGTAGCCACAGCAACACCGAGCCGCCCGCAAAGAGCCACCTTCTTCGCCCTTCGCGCTCACAGACAACCGCGATGAGCCCCCCGAAGAGCCCGCCGGTGGGCGTCAAGGACGCGGCCCACAGCGCCAGCCACGCCAGCCGAGGGCGACCCTGCAGACAACCCCACGCGATCACGGGCGCTAACCATGCGGCTACGACCAGGGACCATTGGCCCTGCAGGAGGCGCTCAATGACGAAAGGATTGGCCACCGCGCACGCCATCGCCGCGGCTGCTGCCCACGGGCCAGACGTGCGCGCCCACCGGCACGCTACCCACGCCGAGACACTCGCAGCAGCAAGGATGAAAACCCGCGCCAACCACGCACCGCCGAAAAGAGCGAGCACGCCATCTTGCGGGGCATTGCGCGCAGGCAGGTCGCCGGCGCCGAAGGCCGAGGCGCTCAAAGCGGGCCGGTCAAGCAGGACCATATCGCGCCACAGGAACTCACCCGGCAGCAGAAAAGGCCAGCACACCGCCAGCACGAGCACCCCACCCCAGAGCCCAAGGGCCCACTTCGCTGCCCGGAAACTAGAGGCCGGAAGAGCAGATCGCTGCGAGGAGGACACAGCAGACGCCCTTAAGCGTTCTGGCTACGGCCACGCATGAACATCGCGGCCGCTACCGCCAACAACACCACGCCGATGGCCTTGCCCAGCCAGCCGACGATACCCAAGACCTTCACCGTGTCGATCACCCGGCGCACCGAGTCGAGGCGCTCGGTGAGGGTATCGGGGGACCAGGTGAGGGGGACGTCGAGAAGCGCACGCTCCTTAGTGTCATCGGCGTCGACCATAGCCTGGGCCTGGGTGGCGTCGGTGGCCCAGAAGATGCGGGGGTGCTGCTCCTCCTTCACGATGGTGCCGGTGGTGGGTTCTACCCACACCGTGCGGCTCACCGCGTAGTAAGGCTCAAGGATGACGTGCGAAGCCGGCTTGAGGTGGTAACGCTCCAGGGACTCCGGCGAGTAGAAATCGCCCGCCGGGCCGGCGCGGTGAGCATCAAAGCCAAAGACCTGGAGAAGCGAGACCGGCGCGACGTCCTGGTGGAAGACGTAGGTGGGGATGCTGTCGAGCTTTTCATCGCGCAGAAAATCGATGGGTTTGGCGCTTTGCGTCAAGGGATCGAAAAAGGGATAAGAACGCTGCTCCGCGCCGGCGGGGAAGAAATAGCTCATGCCATCGCGCTCGATCTCGTTGTCCACCTGCAGGTCAAAAGCCGGGATCTCGATGTGCTGCGTCGTGTTGGGGCCGGCGACCGGATAGGTGGATTCGCGGTTGAGCAGGGAATCCTCGGTGACGTGCACGATGGTCTTGCCATCGACGATGAGGTCCATGGTGGACTGTGCGCGTGTCACCGCATCCTTGTCTACAGGGGAGGTTGCGGTGTGCCGGGTCAACGTGGCGTCGTCCTGGTCCGCGCGGACTTCGAAGGTCAGGTCCGTGGCTAGGGGCCTCGACTGGTTGTTGTACAGCGGCGGCAGGATGGACCCGAGGATGAGGAAGACCGCGGCGGCAATCGTCACCTGCGCTAGGCGGGAGCGAAGGAACACGTCAGCTCCGATCGGTCGAGGGATGTACTGCAAAAATAGTATCGTAGTGGGCCATGCGCTTTCTCCCTGAGCTCGAAGGCGTGCGTGCGCTGGCAGCAATGGCGGTCGTGGTCACGCACGTGTCCTTCCAGACGTCTACCGGCTGGGCCTGGGCCGAGCGCTTGGACTACGGCGTGGCGGTCTTCTTCGTGCTCAGCGGGTTCTTGCTGTGGCGTCGGCGGCACGCGCACACGACGCGGCAGTATGTGCTCTCCCGCGTGGCGCGTTTGGCGCCGCTGTATCTGGTGTGCGTGGTGGCGGTACTCGCCTTGCTTCCCGACGCCTCCCCCTTAACCCTCCCTCAGCTCCTCACCAACCTGACCGGCACACAGCTGTATATCGCCGATGGGCTGGTGCCTGGGCTGACGCAGTTGTGGTCGCTAAGCGTGGAGTTTGCTTTTTATGCGGTGTTGCCGCTTTTGGCGTGGATGTTGGATAAGTTTTCGGCGCGCCCGCGGGTGGCGCTTATTGCGGGTGCTGGCGTGCTGAGTCTGTTCTGGGGCTTCCTGCCGTTTGTGGCCGGATATGAATCTGGCGATGTCAATACGCAGATTTGGCCACCGGCGTATTTCTCGTGGTTCGCGGTGGGAATGCTGGCTGCGGAGGCTGAATCGGCCGGTGTGCGCGTACGCGCTGGACGTATTGTGCGTGCCGTCTGCTGGGCGGTGGCCGCGGGGTGCGTGTGGCTGGCTAGCCGCGAGTGGTTCGGCCCGCAGGGCTTGGTCCATCCGGCACCGGATGAGTTTGCGCGGCGCATTGCGGTGGGCGCGGTGTGCGGGGCCTGCATTGTGGTGCCGGTGGCGCTGGCGCCCCGTGAGAGCTGGCTTTCCTCCGAGTGGATGCGCGCACTGGGCCGCTGGTCGTATGGGGTTTTCATGTGGCATGTGGCGGTGCTGGCCATCGCTTTTCCGCTTTTAGGCGTGTCGGCCTTCTCCGGTTCTGCCTGGGATTTCGCGGTGGTGCTGGTCTTTACGGTGGTGGTCAGTTGCGTGCTGTCTGCTGCGACCTACACGCTTGTCGAGGTTCCCGGCCGCGACCTTATCCGCTCCCTTGCCAGCGGCCGTATTGCCGTCCCGCGCTCCCTGCCCCGCCAAGCCGATAGTCCTGCGAACTCCGCGCGCTCTGCGGAACCATATGCGGCCGGCTGGGTGCCTAGCGCGTGCTGCGGTGTGGGAGGCAGGCGCAGGTAATAGCCGCGACGCAGAGCAGCTGCACGAGGAGCGAATCGCCGGCGTAGCCGTCCGTGGGCCAAGGCGCGCGGGCGAGCATTGCGCCCGCGGCCAAGGTGAGCGCGCCCGCCAGGTAGTCGGCGCGCAACGTGGTCCAACGCGTGATGGCCCACGCCGCAGCAGCGGCGGCCACACCGGGAAGGCCCGCGACGAGAGCCAACATTGCCACGGTGAGTAGGGCCAGCAGGACACGCGCCGAGGTAGACGAGTGGGCAACACGGGTGGGGGAGAGCGTTCGGGAAGCAGCGGTGGTGCTGGAGCTCGCTGGGAGGGTGGTATCGGCGGCAGGGCTGGTTGAGGTCGAATCGTGCGGCGCGCAAGCCGTCGGCGAGGCAAAGGAAGCAGCTTGAAATCGGGCCCCGCGGGCTATGATGAGCAGGCACAGCGCGGTGGTCAGCGCGGCGAGTGCGCCGCCGAGGCCCAGGCCGACGCGGTAGGCGCGGTCGGCTACGAACGACATGTGAAAGGTGCCACCGGCGCCGGCGGGGATGAGGAAGGCTTGGGTGTCGGCGTCGATGGAGCGCGGTTCGAGGCGCAGTTGTTCCGAGTCGGAGTCCGGCGCTGAATCTTGTGCTGAACCTGGCGTCGAGACTGCGGCTGTGCCGGGGGAGCGGAGCTCGCCGCGCAGGCCCTCGTTGAAGGCACGGCCGGTGATAAGGAGGCGGTCATGGTCGGCGGGCTCGATGGGCTCGCCAGAGGTGAGCCGGTCATAGCCGGAGTTGGTGCCGGATGGGGCGGCAGGCAGGGGCGCGGGCAAGGAGGACGCGGTATCTGTCAGGGCCGCCCAATCGCCGGTGGTGCGCACGAGGTGTTGTCCGGCGGACAGGTCGAGGGTGGAGCCTGGGGCGTGGGGGGAGCCGTCGATAAGCACGGGCTTGGTGCCGGCAACCCGCACGGTCATGGCGCGCGGAGCGGTGAAGGAGCGGATGAGGATGCGTTCGTTGTCCTGCTGGAAGAGGAACTGCTCGGCATCCGGCGAAGTATCGGGAACGGTGACGAGGCGGCGCGGGGAGGGCTGGTCCACGATGGAGGCCTCCGCAATTCCGGTGCGGCGCTGTGGCTCGATGCGGATGGTGGAAGCATGCGCGCCGGGCACGCGGATATCGCGGGCGCGGAAGGCCTCCATGGTGACCGTGACCTTGGAATCGCCGTTGTGGATGGTCACCTCAGTCGTGCCGGTGGTCATCAGCCGCAGTTTCGGCGAGGTCCACGTGGAATCGGAGTGCAGCTCTAACCAGCCGGAATCGCCGGGCGCTGGCCACCACGCGGTGGAATTCTCGTCGTCGACGGCCGCGGTAAGAGAACGCGCCGGGTTCGCCCCGCCGAAGGCAGAGGCATCCGCGGCAGACGACGACGCGGTAACGCGGCCATCGTGCTCCACCACCTGGGTCAGCGGGCCAGCAGAGGGGTAATCGCGCAGTCGATTGCGCACGGTGGAAGGGTCATCGGGGGCCAGCGGCGCGGAGACCGGGCCGGTGAGCGTGCCATAGTTGCGGTCGCGCAGCACAGGCGTATCGGTGACGATGTCCGCGTCGGAGGCGACCAGTTCGTGAGGTCCGGAGAGGAGCGCGAGCGACTCCCCGCCGCCCGCCACGCGCGGCGGGGTGGCAGGCGCCAGGTTCATGGAGAGGTCGGGGTCGAAAACCACGACGTCGACCTCACCGAAGGTGTGGACCTCGCCCGGGATGTGCACCGAAGAACCAGAGATGAGGTCGTGGCGCACCGCGACGGCCCCGATGCCGAGGCGCTGCAACACTAAAGGCGCAGACGCGGGGTCGCGGGCAATCTGCGCCATCGCCCCGTCCAGGCCACGGATGGCTTCGGGCGGGATGAGGGGGATGGCGTCGCGGACGGCCCAGGGGACGTCGAGAAGCGGCTGCGCCGGCTCATCGCGCGTCCAGCCCCAGTCCTGCCGGGCAAAGGAGGCCGGCGGGTAGATGAGCACGCGCGTATCCAAGCTGTTCATGAAGGAGGCGGCCTCGTGCCAATAGGCCGGGACCTCCTCGTACGCGCCCTTGGGCAACAGCCGGCCTGCCCACGCGGGAGCGGTCGCCCCCATCATCACGAGGCACACCAGAAGGCCTGCTGCTTGACGACGCCCCAAGCCCAAAGAACGCGGCAACCTCACCCGGGCGGCAATCGCGGCCACGCCGAGCACCAGCGGGATGCGCGCCAGCGGGTCGAATTTATGCACGTTGCGCAGCGCGGCCAGCGGGCCGTCGAGCGCGTCGAGGTACCACGCAGCATGCGTGCCGAGCACGGCCACGCCCACCAGCAGCATGAAACTCCACACGCGCGGCAGGCGGGACAACCCCATAAGACCAAGAGCGGCCATACCGGCCGTGAACAGCACGAAGACCGGCTCGGTGGCCAGCTCATTGCCGGCGATGCGCTCGGTATCCACAAAGGGCGCCCAACTTGTGGTGCCGCGCAGGATTTCCGCTAGGTTGAGCCAGCGCGTGGTCACGTGAGCGGATTCGATGAACTCGGTAAAAGGCGGGGCATAACGGCCCAGGATGAGCAGCGGGATAACCCACCACGCGGACACCGCAGCGCACCCGGCCAACCACACCAGGCCGGTCTTGCCCGCGCGCCGCCACAACAGAATCAACCCCGCCGGCAGGCAGGCGGCAAGTGTGGCCGTGGCGTTGACCGCGCCCATGCACGCCACCGCCACCACCGAGGGGGCTGCATCCCGCCAGCACAGCTGGCCCGGCCGCAGGAAGGGCAGCAGTACCCAGGGGGCGAGCATGACCGGCCAGGTCTCCGAGGAAATTGCGCCTAACGTCGTCAGCGTGCGCGGCGAGAGCGCAAAGAGCACTCCGCCCACAAGCGCGGCATAATCCGGCGCGGCGGGAAGAACAGTGCGGACCAGGCGGAAGAAACCCAGAAAGCCCACGGACAAGACCAGGAACCACCAGGCGCGCTGCGCTATCCAATCCGGCAGCGGGTCCGCCAGAAGGAAGAACAAGCCCTGCGGGAAGAGGAAGCCATATGCCTGGTTCTGCAGCTGGCCCAGCGTGAAAGTATCGGTATAAGCATGCAGCGCACCAGCTAGAAAGCCCGCGGGGTTGGCCACCAGATCATGTTTGGTATCGGCGGCGGTGAGCCCCCATGGCTGCACCAAGACCACGAGGGCTAGAAAGAAAAGCCCCCCGCTGCGTGCGCGCACGTTTACTCGCGCGAGCCGTACTCCGGCCCGCCCATCACGGCGTCGGAGGCCTTGACGGAATTATCACTCGGTACGGCGTCTGCCTGCGAGAACTGGGCAATACCCAGGATGGTGACGACTCCCAACGCCACGCCAACGACAGCACTGCCCAGGGCAGGGCCCACGGTGCGCTTGTTGAGGGAATCGCTATCGAATGCCATGGCGCCAGATTCTAGCAGTCCTCGTCCTCGTCGTCGTTCTCCGGCGGCACGATAAAGACCGGCAGACCCGCATTGCGCACGATGTATTCCGCCGTCGAGTTCGTCCACAGCGAGCGGAAGCCGGTCAGCGCGCGGGTGCCGGTGACGATGACGTCGACGTCGAGTTCCTGGGCGGCGTCGACAATCGCGCTCTGAATCGACGTCACCGACTCCACCAGGTGGGCATGTCCGCGCAGGCCCAAGGATTCCGCCTTGGCGATTCCCCGGCGGCAAATCGCCACTGCTTCCTCATAAGCAGGGTCTTCCTCCACGCTGTCCGGCGAGATCGTGGACTGGTGCAGGCCAGTGCGGCTGACCGCACGTGCGGCCTGGCGCGCGGAGGTTTCCCACGCGGTGAGGATTTCGACGTCGGTTGGGCGCAGCAGGTTCGCGGCGTATTCGAGGGCGCGGTCGGCGCGGTCGGAGCCGTCGTAGGCGATTAGCAGGGTCTCTCCGTTGCTCATGTGACCATCCTAACAACCGGGTGTTGCCCGTGCGGGCCCTTCAGGCAGACTGGTGGGTATGAGAAAAGCAATGCCCGCCCTCCTGTTGAGCACCGCGTGCGCCCTCAGTGCGTGCGGTTCGGAGCCTGTGCTTTCCGACGTCCCGACAACGCCCACCCCAACCTCGTCCGCCGCCCCAGGTGCTGCGGACAAGACCAGCGAGGCCGAGACAACCGAGTCCGAAGCGCCCGAGGACGTGCGGGCCCGTGCGGCAGCGAAGCTTATGCCGCCGGCACTGAACTATGAGGATGCCCGCGCGAAGCTGGACGCAGGTGTGGGCGGGCTGTTTATCCCGAGCTGGGCCGACCCGGAACTACTCAGCGATGGTCCGCGGGGAATCAACGCCCTGCGTGAGGAGATGGGGCGTGACTTCGAGGTGTCCATTGATTTCGAGGGCGGCCGCGTGCAGCGCTTTTCTGAGATTTTGGGCGACTATCCTTCGCCGCAGGCCATGGCGGAGGGCCATACCCCAGAAGAAGTGGAACAGATGGCCACCGAGATTGGGCACAGCCTGCGCGCGCACGGCGTGACGGTGGACTTTGCTCCAGTACTTGATGTGGATGGCGGAGGCCTGGAGGTGGTGGGGGACCGCGCCTTCTCCACCGACCCAGAGACCGCCGGCGACTATGGCGCGGCTTTTGCCCGCGGGCTACAGTCAGCAGGTGTTAAGGCCGTGTTCAAGCATTTCCCCGGACATGGGCGTGCCTCCGGGGATACGCACCTGGGTGAGGCCGTTACCCCGCCCCTGGAAGAACTGCATGGCCACGAGTTCGTGCCCTTTCACACAGCTCTTCCGCAAGCCCCGGAAGCAGCACTCATGATGGGCCACCTCGTGGTCCCCGGCCTGGGTGAAGAACCTGCTTCCCTTAACCCGCGCGCCTACCAGCTAGCCCGCGAAGAACTTGGCTTCGAAGGCGCCATTTATACCGATGACCTGGGAGGAATGGCCTCCATTTCGGAGAACTTCAGCGTGCCGGAAGCCGTGGCCGCTGCCCTCGCCGCAGGTGCTGACATGCCGTTGTGGTCCACCGACGACGACATCAACGCGGTGATCGATGCGGCCGCAGACGTAGTGGCCCAGCAGGATACCGACTAGGAAAAACTAGCTGGCAGACGTTAATCTCGTACACGTGAAAAAGGCAATCGGACACAGCCAATACCGACGCGACCGCAACCGCCGGGGACTCAAGGTCACCCTCGGCGTGCTCGTCGGCCTCGTGCTCATCGCCGGCATCGCCTACGCCTGGGATGTCATGGCTAATCAGCACAAGGTGCCGCGCGCGACGTCGGTAGGCGGCGTTGACATCTCCCGCATGGAGCGCACCGCCGCGGTAGAGAAGTTGGAAGGTGAACTCGGCGACGTGGCCACCCGGCCCGTCGTCGTGCGCGCAGGCGAGAAATCCTCCGAGCTTATCCCGCAGGATTCGGGGCTGAGCCTGAACTACCAGAAGGCCGTTGATGGCATCCCGGATGCCTCGCTCAATCCTTTTGCTCGCCTCTACAGCTTCATCAAACCTACCGAGGAAATCCCGGTCGCCGTCGACGTCGATGATGCCCAGCTCGACAGCACGCTGGAACGCGTAGGCGAAGGGCTCAAGATTGAGCCGGAGGACGGAAACCTGGAGCTTATCGACGGCTCCCTCAAGGAGACCAAACCCAAGCTCGGCCAGGCAGTTGAAGAGGGGGAGCTGCACGAGGGCGTCGTTAAGCACTGGCTCGACCCTGACGGAGTGGAGGTCACGCCCATGGTGGTGGAACCACAGATCAACGCTGCGGCGATTGAGGCCATGCGCACCGGTGATGCCGCCCGCGCGCTGGATAATCCGCTCACTCTGAAAGGTGAGAACAACACCGCCGGCACCCTGCGCAAGCCGGAGATTTCCCAGTTCGTTTCCATCGCCGCCGAGGACGGTGAGCTGCGCCTCAAGGTAGATAAGGACCGCGCGCGCGAGCTCTTCCAAGAGCGTATGCAAGGCTCCGAGGTGCCCGGCACCAACGCCAAGATTTCCTTCAGCGGCAATGACAAGCAGATCACGCCCTCAGTGGATGGCTCCGTCATCGATTGGGAGAAGACCCTCGACGGTTTCGAAGACCGCGTGAGTAGCGAAGATGACCGCGAGTGGGACGCCGATTACAAGCCGGACCCCGCGGATTTCACCACCGAGATGGCGGAGAAGGCCACCTTCGATGACACCGTATCGGAGTTCTCCACCGGTGGCTTCTCCGGGGCATCCGGCACCAACATCCGGCTGGTGGCCCAGCAGGTCAACGGTGCCGTGGTCAACCCCGGCGAGACCTTCTCCCTCAACGGCTACACCGGCCCGCGCGGCACCGCGCAGGGCTACGTGGAGTCCGGCATCATCATCGACGGCCACGCCGGCAAGGCCGTGGGCGGCGGCATCTCCCAGTTCGCCACCACCTTGTACAACGCCGCGTACTTCGCCGGCATGGAGGATGTGGCGCATACCCCGCACTCCTATTACATTTCCCGCTACCCGGCCGGCCGCGAGGCCACCGTGTACGAAGGTGCGATTGACCTGCAGTTCAAGAACACCTCCAACCACCCGGTGCGCATCGAGACCAGCTTTGGCAGCGACATCACCGTGCGCTTCAAGGGCGTAAAGACTGTTGAGGTCGAGTCCATCAACAACGGCCGCTGGGCTAAGACCGAGCCGCAGCGCAAGTCGGTGAGCGAGGATTGCTCGCCGTCGTCTGGCGCGCCGGGCTTCACCACCTCCGATACCCGCGTTATCAAGGACCTGTCCGGCAAGGAAATCTCCCGAGAAACCACCACCACGGTCTATGACCCGCAGCCTATCGTTACCTGCGGTTAAATCATGACGCGGCCGATGCACACCGCGGTGAAGGACCCCGCGGACGTCGATCAGCTGGCCCAGCACCCGGTGAAGTTTGGTCGCGTCGCCGGCCTTTTTGCCCCGCACCGCGGCACGCTGCTGCTGGTGGTTGCGCTCATCGTGGCGACCTCAGGGCTGACGGTGGTGCAGCCGTTCCTCGTGCGCCGCACCGTGGATGAGGCCATTCCGAACCACGACACCGCGCTGCTTTTGTGGCTTGTCGGCGGCATGCTCGCCATCACCGTGGTCTCTCAGGCAATCGGCGTTATCCAGTCCTTTTTATCCGCGCGGGTGGGACACACCATCATGCACGAGCTGCGAACGCAGGTCTTTGCCAACCTGCAGCGCCAATCGCTGCAGTTCTTCACCAACAACCGCGGCGGTGAAATCCAATCGCGCTTGACCAATGACATCGCGGCGATGCGCGGCATGGTGACTACCACCGCGACGTCCGTGGCCAGCAACCTCACCATGACGGTGGCCACGCTGGTGGCGATGGTGGCCCTCTCACCGACGTTGTCGCTGCTGTCCTTGCTGGTGTTGCCTCCTGCCGTGTGGCTCACGCGTCGCGCCGCCGTTCTGCGCCGCAGCCTCATGGAGAAAAACAGCCAAGCCCAGGCGGAACTCCAACAGACCATTTCGGAGAACCTGTCCGTTTCCGGCATGCGCCTGGCCACCACGTTGGGCGCGCAGGATCGGGTCTATTCGAGCTTTTCGGCCACCTCGCGCTCCCTCATCCGCTTGGAGCTTGAGTCCCAATTGGCCGGGCGCTGGCGAATGGCGCTGACCCAAATCATTTTTGGCGTGATGCCGGCGCTGATTTATCTCGTTGCCGGCCTGCGCCCGGGGATTACGATTGGCACCCTCATCGCCTTTAGTACCCTGCAGACCCAAATCTTCCGCCCGATTACCGGCCTGCTCAACGTCGGCGCGCAGTGGGTGGCGTCCATGGCGCTGTTCAGCCGCATCTTCGAGTACCTGGACTTGGAGCCCGAGCTCACGGAAGCCACCGAGCCCGCCCAGCTTGCCGACGCCTCCCTCACCCTCCACCACGTCTCCTACCGCTACCCCGGCACGGACACCGACGCGCTTAGCGACGTCTCCCTTTCCATCCCCGCCCACACCACCACCGCGCTGGTGGGGCATACCGGTTCTGGCAAGTCCACCGTCGCAGCACTTATGGCGCGCTTGGCTGACCCGACCTCCGGCTCCGTGCTTTTGGGTGGTGTCGACCTGCGCGATATTCCATCTGAGCAGCGCGCGGAAGTCATCGGCGTGGTCTCCCAAGAGACTTACCTCATCCACGGCTCGGTGCGCGAGAACCTGCTCTTTGCGCAGCCCGATGCCACGGAGGAGGACATGTGGACGGCCCTTCATGCCGCACACGTGGCCGACGTGGTCAAGGAGCTTCCCGACGGCCTCGATACCCTCGTGGGCTCGCGCGGCTACCGTTTCTCCGGTGGTGAGCAACAGCGCATCTCGCTGGCCCGCACGCTGCTGCGCCGCCCGCAGGTTCTTATCCTCGATGAGGCCACCTCCGCCCTCGACAACGAAACCGAGCGCGCTATTCAGGAGGCTGTCTTCGGCGCGGACGCCACCCGCCTGGTCATCGCCCACCGCCTGTCCACGATTTACGACGCCGACCAGATCGTTGTCCTCGACTCTGGCCGCGTGGTCGAGCGCGGCACCCACTCCGAGCTTCTCGCTCGCGACGGCGCCTACGCCGCGCTCCTTCGCGCCGCCTCCGACGCCTAGTTACCATTCGGCAAGGTTTGCTTTCGGGCTATTTCCAGCCTCATCTGGGATGGTATGGCCGAGTTCTCGGAGAACGTCGATGGCCAACTGTGGGTTGGAACGAATGATTGCCTTCTTTTGCGAGTTACGGAATTCTTCTCGCCCCATCAGCACGCGCTGTTCCCAACCATCGAGAGCTGCAACGCCAAACTCCCGAATTACAAGTTCGACTACATCTTCCAAGCACACGCGGAAGCGGTGACCTCCCATAGGGAAGTGGATATCTTGTTGCTGGAAAGCCTTGTCTTTCTGCCCAGTTGAAGCCAGTAAAAGTCCAAGAGCAACGGAGTCGGAATGAAAATGGAAATGGGAAACAGGTTTATTAAGTGCGTCCCGTTCGTATTCAAAGCGGACGATAGGAGGCCGCTTTTTCGATTGGCGATAACAAATCTTAAAGCTGCTTGATGCTACAGCCAGATACTCGCCTGAGCTGTTCTCGCACATTGCGTAAGATGCTTCGAGCAATGCGGGTTTAGCATTTGAGGTTTGTGCCTGCAGTGGTTTCGACAGCTGAAAACTGAACCTCTTGAGTTCAGAGTTAAAGGCTTCGCCAGTGATGACGGTTTGTCCGGGCAGGCAATCATCCAAAAGCTTTGTGGCTCTGGAAGCGAACGTGTTAGCTAACTCAGCTAGACGGTCTGCATCCATATCTCCGAGCTAATCTCCAATAACGAATGAGAGGGCTTCGTAGCGGTTGAGAATGTCTTCGTCCGCAATGGTGATTTCGTCGATAGCGCGCAACGCGTAAAGCTCATCGATAGTGCGCGGGCTCAAATCCTGAAGGAGCTGTGCGCGTTCCGAGCAGAGTTCGGCGGTAGTGCGTGGGGTAAAAATAGGTGCGGACACGGTGACTCCTTTCCTTGTGGCTCTAAGCATAGACGCAACAGTGGACACGTGCGGTGGAGCTAAGGAAACCCAGCCTGAGCTGGGTAAACAAGTGGAGCCGACGACGGGAATCGAACCCGCGCCAGCAGCTTGGGAAGCTGCAGTTCTACCATTAAACTACGTCGGCACAATGCAGGTAATGCACTCATGAAAGCTTAGCACCGCCACAGCGCGCGCCCGCAAATGGCCCTGTAGGAGGGGAGTGGGGTCGTGGCCGCGTAGACTGATAGCCGTGCTTCTTTCAGATCGTGACATTCGTGCCGCCATCGCCTCCGAAGGTCCTGATGCTTTGAGCATCGAGCCTTACGACGCCGAGATGGTCCAGCCGTCCTCCATCGACGTGCGCCTCGACAAGTTCTTCCGCGTGTTCAATAACTCGCGCTATACGCATATTGACCCGAAGGAAGAGATGCCGGACCTCACCAGCGAGGTGGAGGTGGCAGACGACGATGCCTTCGTTTTGCACCCAGGCGAGTTCGTGCTCGGCGCCACCTTGGAAAAGTTCACCCTGCCGGCCAACCTGGCGGGCCGCTTGGAAGGCAAGTCCTCCCTGGGTCGTCTCGGTTTGCTAACGCATTCCACGGCGGGCTTTATTGACCCGGGTTTTTCCGGCCACATCACCCTGGAGCTGTCCAACACTGCGAACCTGCCCATTACCCTGTGGCCGGGGATGAAGGTGGGCCAGCTGGCCATCTTTACGATGTCCTCGCCTGCGGAAGCACCGTACGGTTCCGGCATACTCGGCTCGAAGTACCAGGGCCAGCGCGGGCCGACGCCGTCGAAGTCCTATCTGAACTTCCGTTAAACAATCCGCATCTCGCTGGGCGAGCCGGCATTACAGCGCGTAAAATAGCCGGTTATGCGTATGACTGTTATTGGTACCGGCTACCTAGGTGCGACACACGCCGCCTGCATGGCGGAGCTTGGCCACGAGGTACTCGGCGTAGATGTTGATGAAAACAAGATTGAGGCTCTAAAAAACAGCCGCGTGCCGTTTTACGAGCCTGGCCTGCCGGAGGTCCTCGAGCGCAACATCGAGGCCGGCCGCCTCGATTTTTCCACCAGCTATGACGATGCCGCCGAGTTCGCGAACGTGCACTTCCTCGGCGTCGGCACGCCGCAGGCCCACGGTTCCTATGCCGCGGACCTGACCTACGTGAAGTCCGTCATCACGGAGCTCGTACCGCGCCTGAAGGGCGAGCACATCATCTTCGGCAAGTCCACCGTCCCGGTGGGCACCGCGGCGGATCTGCAGCAGATGGCCAACGAGCTTGCCCCGGAGGGCACCAGCGTGGAAATCGCCTGGAACCCGGAGTTCCTGCGCGAGGGCTACGCCGTCAAGGACACCATCGCCCCAGACCGCATCGTTCTCGGCGTTGGCGAGTCAGGACTCGCCGAAAGTCGTGCCGAAGAGGTCGCCCGCGAAGTTTACGCCCAGCCGCTGGCGCAGGATACCCCGTTCATCGTCACAGACCTGCAGACCGCCGAGCTGGTCAAGGTCTCCGCCAACGCCTTCTTGGCCACCAAGATTTCCTTCATCAACGCTGTGTCTGAAATCTGCGAGATTGCGGGGGCGGACGTCGTCAAGCTTGCCGACGCCATCGGCCACGACGAGCGCATCGGCCGCAAGTTCCTCGGCGCTGGCCTGGGCTTTGGCGGCGGCTGCCTGCCCAAGGATATCCGCGCGTTCATGGCGCGCGCTGGTGAGCTCGGCGCGGACCAGGCCCTGACCTTCCTGCGTGAGGTCGACGCCATCAACATGCGCCGCCGCGATCGCGTCGTGGACCTCGCTAAGCAGGCTTTCGACGGCTCCCTCCTAGGCCACCGCGTCACCGTCTTGGGCGCTGCCTTCAAGCCGAACTCCGACGACGTCCGCGATTCGCCGGCACTGTCCGTCGCGGGTTCGCTGTCCCTCGCTGGCGCTGCCGTGACGGTCTTCGACCCGCAGGGAATGGAGAACGCGAAGAAGGTGTTCCCGACCCTCAACTACGCGCCGACTGCCGACGCCGCCCTCAAGGACTCCGAACTCGTCATCCTCGCCACCGAGTGGCAGGAATTCCGCGACCTCGACCCGGCCGTCGCCGGTGAGCTGGTTGCCCGCCGCCACATCATCGACGGCCGCAACGTGCTCAACGTCGATGCTTGGCGTGCCGCCGGCTGGACTGTCGACGCTCTAGGCCGCGTCCTTCCGGCATCGTAAACGCCGCAATTGCCGTGGTCAGTGGTACCGCGAGGGTCAAGGCCACGGCACCCAACAGCGAGCGCATGACCTCCGTAGCCACGAGGTCACTGGAGAGAATCTGACCCACTGGGCGCTGCGCGGCCGCAATCAGAATGAGTAGCGGCAACGCGGCACCGGTGTAGGTCAGCACGATGGTATACACCATGGACGCGATGTGGTCGCGCCCCACCTTCATCGCGGACGCAAACAGCTTTCCCGGCCCTGCCGTCGGGTCGGCGGCATGCAGCTCCCGCACGGTCGAGGCCTGCGCCACCGCGATGTCGTTCAGGCTGCCCAGCGCGCCCACAATGAACCCGCACAGCAGCACGCCCACGACGGGTACCCCGGGCATGTAAAGCAGCAACTTGAGGTTGTCTTCCGAGCTTGCGCCGGTCAACGCCGTGCTGCTTATCGACGCCCACCCCAACGCCCCCGCAACCCCCAACGCCACCAAGACGCCACCCAGCGCTGAGGCGGATTTCCAATTCACTCCGTGGACGAGTGGTACGACGAGGAAGATGATCGCGGCGCAGGCCACCATCGCCAGCGGCAGCGGCGCGTGCCCTTCCACCAGCGAAGGCACGAGATAAAACAGGACGATAGCCAGGCTAATCCCCAAACCCACCAGCGCACGCAGGCCATGCCACGCGGCAAAGCCCACGATGATGAGTGCTGAGATGATGGCCCACAACGCGAGGTTTCCGCCGCGTCGATAGTCGGCGAAGGCGTACGTTCCGTCCGCTGAGCGTGACAGCATGACCTCGTCGCCGGGATTTAGCGTGGGGTCGCCCGCCACCCCATAAAATACGAGTTGCGTTAAGCGGCCTTGGTCGTCGCCGGATGTGAGGTCAAGGAGAACGCGCGTGCAGGACGTGTCATCGCCCGAGGCGGGGATAAGCGGTGCCTCGTCGAAGGCTTTGCCTGTGTGTGGGTCGCTGCACAAATGGTTATCCACAGTCGTGACCGTGCCGTCAACCTGCGGCTGGTTGAGCGCATACGTTGACGCGAAGTCGGGGCTGGTGTGCTCAGTCAAGGCACTGGTGGGGCGGAGTATAAGCAGGCCAGCCACCGTTGCGAGCGCTGCCACTGCCAAGAATCCGAGAAGTCCCGTCCGCCATGGGCTTAGGCTAGTCATGCTTACTATTGTGAACGATTGTCATGAGAATGAAAACTTATGCTGACGCGGTCAACAAGTTATCCACAGGCTTTTTCTTGAGCCCTTGTGCAGGTTTTAGGCGCCCAATAGCGTCGTTGTCATGAACCTTGTTGAAGCGCATCTTCGCAGCCAGGCGGCGGGCATCGAGCTCGTCGCTGCCGTTGCGGGGCTCAGCCTTGACCAGCTCCGGGCGTGGGGTCCGGAGTCGGTGGCGCAGTCCTTGCTCGCGCTTTACGACGTCTACTTTTCCCCCACCACCTTCTCCCGCAAACAAGCCCGCGCCGTGGATGCTGCCCGCGCCAATGGCCATGACCTGCCTACGCTCATGCTTATCGAGCGCTTTACCCGCCGCCTCAAACAACGTGAGGCCTGGGATTTGCGCATTGAGCTGTGCAGCATCAAAGGCGATGAAG
Organism: Corynebacterium sp. MSK218; assembly: GCF_030232655.1. Classification (NCBI taxonomy): domain Bacteria; kingdom Bacillati; phylum Actinomycetota; class Actinomycetes; order Mycobacteriales; family Corynebacteriaceae; genus Corynebacterium; species Corynebacterium sp. MSK218. The sequence continues at coordinate 58,587 of NZ_JASPGN010000008.1, read as the reverse complement.
AGGCTGTCGCTCGGCATGCCCGCACTCGCATCCGCGAGCTCCTCCCTCCGCCCGCGCCGAAGCCGGGCGTGAAGATTCGCCGCGGCAAGGAGATGTCGAAGCTCACGGTGACGGCCCCGCCTTCGGTTATCGAGGACCTTCGCTACAACATCGACGAGGACGATCCCGTGGGTTCTTTCACCGCCGCGTTTCGCGAGGGCCGCCTCGCCCGCCCCGTCGCCCAAACCTTCGCCGTCATGGAGCTTCCCGAATACGCCAAGATTCTCGGGCGCCTCGGGGACCCCTCCACCCCGCGCCCCGATTCCCACCCTGCCCCGCCATCCCCCGGCGCCTCTGTCACCCCACACCCGTCTGCCAACCCAGCCGCTGGCTCCACCGCCAATCCAGGCACGTCTGCCAACCCAGCCGCTGGTTCCGACTCCGTGCAACATGCCGGTCCAGGACCAGGCACCACGGTGCCACCTGCTTCTCCGGACCGCTCCACCGCGGTGCAACCTGGTCCTGCGCCGGATCTCGGGGACATCGTCGTCCAGCTGTCCAATGGAGCGAAAATCACCGGCGCGGAACTCATCGAGCGTGAGCTCGCGGAGGAGGGGCTCGTCATGCTCGTCGACCGTGTCAAAGGTCCCGTCGAACTGCACCGCACCCAGCGCCTCGCCTCTGACAAGCAGCGCACCATGGCCATCGGGGAGCAGCCCACCTGTGCGTGGGATAGCTGCCTGTGCGGCGCGGACTACGCCCAGATTCACCACATCACCGAATGGCGCAACGGCGGCGACACCAACCCCGAGAACCTCACCCCACTTTGTGAATACCACAATGCCATCAACGGCTTGCCCGGTCGTGGGCGCATTGTGCGGGAGAACGGGCGCATTAAATGGCAGCCGCCAGGGCCTCGCGATCCGCGCGAACCGGTCAATCCGCACCGCGCGCCTCGCTCCCAGCGCCTCCGCAACGCCCGCACTGTCTCCGCCGGCGTCGCTGGCAGCACCGGCTCTGCCGCTCCCGCTGCCGATCGCGGTGATTACCCACGCTCGTCGACAGGCCCCGCCGAATCCACCGCAGCTTCCCTCTCCGAGCCTGGACCAGACCCGCCCCGCGGCGCTTAGCCTTGCGCCGACTCCATTTCTCGCAGGGTCGGTCGAATCCGCGCTACTGGCGGTAACTCACTAAGAAATTACCGAGGCGCTCAATCGCGTTCTCCAGCTGCGATGCCCACGGCAGCGTCACCACACGGAAATGGTCCGGGGTAGGCCAGTTAAAGCCCGTGCCCTGCACCATGAGGATCTTCTCTGCGCGCAAAATGTCGAGCATGAGCTTCGAGTCATCGTGAATGTCGTAGACCTCCGGATCCAGACGCGGGAAGCAATACAGCGCCCCCATCGGCTTCACCACGGATACGCCCGGAATCTCGTTGAGCTTCTCGTACGCAATGTTGCGCTGCTTGAGCAAACGACCATTCTCAGCGGTGAGCTCATAAATCGACTGCCGCCCGCCCAGCGCCACCTGAATCGCGTGCTGCGCCGGCACATTCGGGCACAGGCGCGTGCCCGCCAGCAAATCCAGGCCCTCGATGAAACCGCGGGCATGGGACTTCGGGCCCGTCAGCACCATCCAGCCAGCGCGGTAGCCGGCCACGCGGTAGGCCTTCGACAAACCATTAAAAGTAATCGTCAGCAAGTCCGGCGCTAGCGAAGCAATCGAGATATGCTTCGCGCCGTCGTAAAGAATCCGGTCATAAATCTCATCCGCCAGAATCAGCAGATTGTATTCGCGTGCTACCTCAACGATTTTCTGCAGCGTTTCACGCGAGTACACCGCACCCGTCGGGTTATTCGGATTAATGACCACAATTGCCTTGGTCTTCTCCGTTACTTTCGCGCGAATATCTTCAATGGACGGATTCCAATCATCCTCTTCATCGCACAAATAGTGCACGGGCGTGCCACCCGCCAGCGACGTCGCCGCGGTCCACAGGGGATAGTCGGGGGCGGGGATGAGAACCTCGTCGCCGTCGTCAAGCAGCGCCTGCGTCACCATCGAAATGAGCTCTGAGACACCATTGCCTAGGTAGACATCATCGACATCAAACGGTGGGAAGTCTTCCAGCTCATAGCGCGTCACAATCGCGCGCCGCGCCGGGATAATACCCTTCGACGTGGAATAACCCTGCGAGGTCGGCAGCGCCGCAATCATGTCGCGCATAATGACATCCGGCGCATCGAAACCAAACACCGCGGGGTTGCCGGTGTTGAGCTTGAGAATGCTGTGCCCGTCGAGCTCCATGCGCTCAGCCTCCGCGGAAACCTCGCCGCGAATATCGTAGGCAACGTCTTGTAGTTTGGTGGATTGATCAAAAATCCGATGGTGAGTCATGCGGGATATGTTACTTCTGGTTCCACTCGTCTAGCTTACGTTTCGCCAGATTCATCGCATTTCCCGTAATTTCACTTGCTTGCCGACGCCTCTCCGCCCACTGCGCCTGCTCCAGCGCCCTCGTCTGCGCGCGTTCCTCCGCCGTCGCCGCCTTGAGCTCGCTCATACGCTGGCGCTCAATCTGCCGCGGCGAGGGGCGGTGCCAGGATTCCGGGCCGACCTTGGCCACGTAGAGCATGATCCACAGCGCGGGGATGAGGAAGAGCAAACCCGTTCCGGTCAGCGCGGCGGTGACGCCGGACATGGCGCCGAAAGATGCAATCGAGCCGAACAACAACCCCAGCGTGCCCACCATGGCCGTGGCCAAGCGCGGCTTCCGCGTGGATTGGTACGCGCGCTCCATCTCGCCGCGGGAGTAAATCTTGAGCTCCGTGCTGGCCTTGGTGGGAATATCCATGAAGACTTCCGCCAATTCGCGGCGGGTCGTGGCTTGCATGACCGCGTCGGTGCGCTCCTCAAACTCATCCATAGTCAGACGGCCTTCACCCAAGGCCTGGGCGAGGTCGTTGACGGCGTCGGTCCGTTCGGCGTCGGAAAGCCGCATACTGAATGGATTAGTCACAGCACCTATCCTAACAGGCTATTTCTCCGACTTAGCCGGCTCCTTTTCACGCACCAGGCTGGCAATGAAGGGGAAGATCGCCACCGTCAGCGCGCCACCGGCGACGAAGATGGACGCCATTTCGTTGTCGACGATTCCCGACGCCACCGCCAGCGACATCACCGCCACGATGATCGGCAGACCCGTCGCGGCATAGAGCGCGACCTGAATGCGCTCGCGGGTGGTCTCGACGTCGGAGCCGGTGTGGTGGATGTTCTCACGCAGGAACACCGGCAGGCCGCGCGTGACCAAAATCAACAACGGGATACCCAGCACCTTGATGGGCTCGCTCACGATAACGTTCCAGTCAATCGCCATGCCGGAAATCACGAAAAACACCGGGATGAGCATGGAATAAAACACCACGTCGAGGCGGTTTTCCAGGCCTTTGTGATATTCATCCGGGATGATGCGGTTCAGAATGATGCCCGCAGCGAACGCTCCCAGCACGATGTCTAGCTCAAACACGGCCGTCACCGCCATAAGAATCGCCAGAATGAGGATGATGAGACGCATGATGGTTTGGTTCGTCGAGCCCGCGCTTGAGATGAACGCGTCTTTGAACCACGGCATGAGTGTTGTGATGGCAAACGGCATAATCGCCACCGCTACGGCAATACCAATGAAGGCCAGCAGGATGAGCATCGTTGCCAGCGTCGATCGCGAGCCCAGAAGTAGCGCCATCGCGGTAATCGGCGCGACCTCACCAATCGCGCCGTGAATCAGCACGGAATCGCCCACGCGCGTGCCGAGTAGCTTGTCCTGCTTCAGCATCGGCGTAATCGTGCCGAGCGCTGTCGACGTCAGAGCAATCGCCATCACGATGGCTCCCGGGATGTCATCCATGAGGAAATACGCGCCGACACCACACGCCACCATGCAGATGGCCCACGTGGAAAACCCGGTCACCGCTTCTTTGGATTTCAGCGCGGCAATGTCGATTTCGAAACCCGCCAGCAGGAACAGCGCGCCGACGCCCAGTTCCTTCAGCATGCCGATACCCGGGTCCTCGTGCGCCAAACCCAGCATCGAGGGTCCGATAATCATGCCGAAAAAGATGAGCAGCGCCACGGCCGGCATCTTTTTGCCCGTCAGGTGGGAGACCAGTGGCGCCAGCAGGGACACCGCCATAATCCACGCGAAGGATACGAGCGAGTCGGTGTAGTTGCTTTCGCCAGCGGCGAGGACGTACGTCACGTCAAAATGCATGTCTAGAGACTACCTGTGCCGTCCCAATCGCGCCTAGTTTAAGACCTAGTCCTGGCTCGGCGGCTTCGGCACCTGTGCCACGCTTTCCGACGCCCCCGGCGCCACCGGCACATCAGCCGCCTCCGGTGGCCCCGGCACTTCGGGGGCTTCCGGCGCGCTTGGTGCCTGCGGAGCCGCGGGTGCCTGGGGTGCTGTTGGCGCGCTCGGAACCTTAGGCGCCGCGGGTGCCGCAGGGGCACTCGGTACATCCGGCGCAGTGGGTGTTGCTGGAGCCTTAGGCGCTGTCGGCGCAACCGGTACATCTGGCGCAGCGGGCGTTGCTGCAGGCGCGCGCGGCGTCTCTGCTACCTTCGGCGCTTCCGGCACCGCAGGTGCGCTTGGCACAGTTGGGGCAGTTGGTGCCGCGGGCGCGGGTGGCGCAGTGGGAGCGGCCGGTGCAGCAGGTGCGCTTGGCGCAGCTGACGCAGCTGGGGCGGTTGGAGCCGGTGGCGTGGCGGGAGTGGCAGGGGCCGAAGGCGCGGATGGGGCGGTTGGAGCCGGCGGGGTGGCGGGAGCTGCAGGAGCCGCCGGTGGGGTTGGAGGGGGCGTTGCCGAAGATGCTTGAGGCTCCGGGGTGGTGGGCTTATCGGCGGCAACGGCGGGCGCGGAGGAGTCAGGCACCGACGAGGTGTTAGGCCGCGAGGAAGTGGTGGAGTCGGACGACGCGACGGGGGAGAGACGACGCGGCGTATCGAGGAAAGCCTTCTCGCGAGGGGAAGGGAGAGTGCCGGTGGGGGCGATGGCGTCGCGAAGCATAAGCGCCACATCGCTGACCTGGGTTTCCGGCGCGACGGACTTCACGCCACCGGTGAGCATGACGTTACAGAACGGGCAACCGGTCGCAATCTCGGAAGCACCGGTGGCCACCGCCTGCTCTGAGCGGAATTCGTTGATGCGCTGGCCCAGTTTTTCTTCCATGAACATGCGCGCACCACCGGCACCGCAACAGAAGGCCTCGTCGCGATTATGGTCCATCTCTGCCAGCGACGCACCAGTCGCCTCCACGAGCTCACGCGGCGGATCGAAAACCTTGTTGTGGCGACCCAAGAAGCACGGGTCGTGATACGTCACGGGGCGGCGATTCTCCGGCGAACGCGGTACGGGGACGAGCAGCTTCTCGCGCACCAAGCGGTTGAGCAGCTGCGTGTGGTGCAGCACATCGAAATGACCGTCGAAATCGGGGTATTCGTTGCGAATCGTATTAAAGCAGTGCGGGCACGTCGTGATGATTTTGCGCTGGCCTTGGGGGACGCCAGCGAAGGCGTCGTTAAGCGCGGCGACATTCTGCTCCGCCATCACCTGGAACAAGAACTCATTGCCGGCACGGCGCGCCGGGTCACCAGTACACGTCTCGCCCGTGGCCAGCACACCGAACTTCACACCAGCCGTGTGCAGCATGTCTACCACCGCGCGCGTCGTGGCGCGCCCCTGGTCGTCGTAGGCACCCGCGCAACCGACCCAGAACAGGTACTCCAGGTCCGAAAAATCCGCGGCGTCCTCGCCAATAATCGGCACCTCGATGCCATCGGCGCGTGCCTCGTCAATCCATGCGCGACGCTCGGAAGCATTGCGGCCCCACGGATTGCCCTTGGTCTCCATGTTCTTAAACAGCCCCGTCAGCTCGGACGGGAAATCAGACTCCGCCAGAACCTTGAAACGGCGCAGGTCCGCGATGTGGTCGATGTGCTCGATATCCACCGGGCACTGGTCCACGCACGCACCACAGTTGGTGCAGGACCACAGGACGTCATCATCAATCGTGCCCGCCATCGCCAGCACGTTGAGTCCCTCGTGCGGGTTGTAATTATCCAGCGCACCCTGGCGCAGGTCCATCATGACTTTCTTCGGACTCAGCGGCTTGCCGGTATTCCACGCGGGGCACAGGTCCTGGCACCGGCCGCATTCGGTGCAGGAGGAGGCGTCGAGAAGCATTTTCCAGCTCCCCGGCTCGAGGTCCTCCAGGTCCGGCGTGGGCACAGCGCCCAGCGCCTTCTCACCGTCGGCGTTGCGCTGGAAGAAGATGTTGAAGAACGCCATGAAGCGGTGCCACATCACGCCCCACTGGAAGTAGCGGGCGATGCAGGCGATGAAGAGAAGGCCCGACAGCAGTTTCACCAGGGCAAAGAATTGCACCATGCTTGGCGACGCCCCCATAACCCCCGCCACATGAATCGTCAAGAAATCAGCCCACGGCGACCCACCGCCAAACGTCGCGATGGAGGACGCCTTGACCAGGAGCATGCCGAGACCTTCGATAAACACGATGGCCTCCACCAAGTGCGCTGGGAAGACCTGCGAGTTGTAGAAGCGGCTGCCGCGCTCGGTGTGGCCGAGCTTGAGGCGTACCGCAGTGAGGAAGCCAATGCCCAGCACTGTTGCCATGCCGAGGATTTCTTCGATGAAGTGATAGACCGGCCAGTCACTCAGCCACGGCCAGCCTTTATCGGGCGCGAAGGTTTGGATATAGGCCTCAAACCACACCAGAATGCCGAAGAGGAAGCCCACCATGACCAGCCAGTGCGCGGCGTTGACGAAGGGGCGGCCTTTGAAGTGGGTATGGCCGAAGACTTCCGTGATGACGCGACCGAGGCGCGCGGCGGGCCGGTCGGTGCGGTTTAGCTGCGTGGGCCCGCCGGAGCGGATGAAGCGGAAGAGCACCCCGACTCGGTAGAAGAAATACAGCCACACCGGGATCGATGCGGCGATGGCAACCCAGCCGAACATGCGCGCTCCTTTATTGCTTGGCTCAATGCTGCCTCCTACCTTAAGGCCTGAGTGTTCAAATCCGGGATTCAGCTATCATTTTGTGGGTTAACTATTCAGGAGGCGGTGTGGGCAGAATCAGTGTGCCGAAGGCCGTGGCGGGTCTGGTGGCGGGCTTCGCGGCGTTTGGCGTGGCGGGTGTTGCGGTGGCGCAGGGCGGACTGACGGCGAACCTGGCGCTGTCGGGCACGTTTTTCAACGTCAATATGCGTCATTTGGAGGGCGAGGGCTTTTCTCTCTTCATCGACAGCGACAAGAAAGGTGAGGAGGAGGTTCCCACCGCGCGCCTCAAACTGGAGCATGCGGTGGCCTCGGATCTTTGCCTCTACGTCACAGCGGATCTGCCCGCCGTCGGTGAGGCCACGCTCGCGCTCAAGGCGAAGGGCGATAACTCCGTCGAGGCCACCGACCTGTTGGTGGGTGCTTCTGACATCGAAGGATCGCTCGTCATGCAGGACGCCAACGTGGGCATCGATGCCCGCCAGCTTTCCGACGCCGCCGACCCCGGCACCTGGGGCCTCTACTCCAAGCAGGTCTCGTTGACCGCCGACGACGTCCGCGCCACCTCCATCGGCGCGAAGACCCTATCCGCGAAGAACGTGGGTGTGTCTGTGGAGCGGGGCCGCGACAATGCCTGCTGATCGTGGCGCTTCAGACACCGCAATGCACGGACTTGATTCAATCGATGCCGATCAATCTGGCTCTGTAGCACCCGAACCGTCAGCGTGGACGCGCTTTAAAGCGTGGCGCGCCGAGCGGCCTTTCATCCCGGGGCTGCTGCTCATCCTTTCGGGCATCATCATTGCCATGCCCGCCTACTTCACGGTCCAGATTTCGGACCTTCTCGTCATGATTTCCACCGTGTCGGGCGTATCCACGCTGCTCATCGGCGCGCTTCTCGTCATGTTTGGCCTCGGCGCGTGGTGTCGACCCGCCACCGCGACGTATCTTGGCGTGCTGGGCATCATCGTGGCGGTCATCGCCCTGCCGGCGTCTAATTTAGGAGGCTTCCTCGTTGGCTCGCTGCTCGGCATTGTTGGCGGCGCGCTGACCTTGGCTTGGGAGCCAAGTGATGCGTAAACACCGCCCCTCGCGCTCACGGAGCACAGTGATCGCGGCCGTTGTGGCCCTCGCGGTGAGCGCGAAGGGCGGGGTGGAGGTCGTGAGCGCGCAGGTTGCCCCCGACCAGCCTTATTTCTCCACGGTGACCGCGAAGGAGGTGGCGTTGCGGGGTAACGTGGGCGCCACCATCAGCACGACACCGACCGGCGACGGCGAGGTGCGCGTCCTGGAACTCACCGGGGACCGCCTAGACGCGCGGGATCTCGCCATCACGCTGCCCGGCAACGCCGGTGATGGACTACTCACCACCGGTGGTGCGCAGACCACGGTGGAGGGGTCCGTACGCATCGTCGCGACGTCTCTGACCGCTACGCCCACCATTGAAGGCGCGCGTACCGTGCCGGTCACCGTGGATCTGACCGGGGATATCAATCACGTCCTCGACCAGCTCGGCATTCCTCAGCCACACCCCGTCCCGGACGCCGCGCTTCCCGACGCCCTCATGGACCGCCTCTCCCTCACCAACGTCACCCTCGAACTGGCGAACCTCACCGGGGATAGTTTCTCCGCGCCGGTGATTGCGGTGAGCGTGGACTAGCGCGCGGTGCGGGAGCACCGCGCGGGGGTTAGGGTTCGCGGAACTGGGACTGGTGGAGGCGCCGGTAGGCGCCGTGGGCGTCGAGAAGCTCGGCGTGTGTGCCTTGTTCGACGATGCGGCCTTCCTCCATGACGATGATGACGTCGGCGTCGCGAATCGTGGATAGGCGGTGCGCGATGATGAAGGAGGTGCGGTCCTTGCGCAGGGCGTTCATGGCCTGCTGGACGAGCATCTCGGTGCGGGTATCGACGGACGAGGTGGCCTCATCGAGGATGAGCAGGGCCGGCTGGGCCAGGAAGGCGCGCGCGATGGTGATGAGCTGGCGCTCGCCGGCGGAAATGGCGCCGCCGTCCTGGTCAATCTTGGTGTTATAGCCCTCGGGGAGGGAATGGACGAAGCGGTCGACGTAGGTGGCCTTCGCCGCAGCGATGACCTCTTCGTCGGTGGCGTCGAGGCGGCCGTAGCGGATGTTGTCCATGATGGTGCCGTCGAAGACCATGGCATCTTGCAACACCATGCCCACTTGGGAGCGCAGCTCGTGGCGGGAAATCTCCGCGGTGTCGATGCCATCGAGGCGGATAGTGCCAGCATCAATGTCGTAGAAGCGCATGATGAGGTTGACTAGCGTGGTTTTGCCAGCACCCGTGGGGCCGACGATGGCGGCGGTCTGGCCGGGCTCCACGCGCAGAGAAAGATCCTGGATGAGTGGTTTGTCGGGGTCATAAGAGAAGTCGACGTCCTCGAACTCGACGAGGCCTTTCGCGCGGCCGCCCAGGCGGGAAGTGGGCTGCTCAGGGGTTTCCTCCTCGGCGTCAAGGAACTCGAAGACGCGCTCGGCTGACGCCACGCCCGATTGCACCTGCTGCATCATGCCGCCGAGCTGGCCCAGCGGCTGGTTGAACTCGCGGGAGTACTGGATAAAGGCCTGCGCGCCACCCAGAGTCAGTGAGCCGGAGGCCACCTTGAGCGCGCCGAGCACTGCGATGACCACGTAGGACAGGTAGGAGATGAACTGCATGATCGGCATCATCATGCCCGCGAGGAACTGTGCCAGCGACGCGGAGCGGAACAGCTCCTCGTTGCGCTTGTCAAAGTCCTCCGTCATGGCGTCGATACGGCCGAAGACGGTGGCGAGGTCGTGGCCGGAGAAAGCCTCTTCGACTTGTCCGTTGAGGTCACCGGTCGCCTTCCACTGCGCCTTGAACTGCTTCTGCGCGCGGGAACCAATGACCGCAACAACCACGGCGGTCAGCGGCAGCGCCAAGAGCGCCACGAGGGCCAGCTGCCACGAAACGGTGAACATCATGACGGTAATGCCCACGACCATGAGCAGGTTGTAAAACAGCTGCGAGATGGCCTGTTGGAGGGCGGACTGGATATTGTCGGCGTCGTTCGTTGTGCGCGAGAGCAGGTCGCCGCGCGATTGCGTGTCGAAGTAATTGAGCGGCAAGCGGTTGAGCTTGGACTCGATATCTCCGCGCAGGTCGAAAACCACCTTCATCACCAGGGAGTTGAGCAAAAAGCCCTGCCACCACTGGAACAGGGAAGACACCACGTACATCGCGATGACAAACAGGATGATGGTGCCGAGCTTAGAGAAATCAATGCCGAAACCGGGGTTTAAGTCCATGGCGGAGGCCATGTCGGCAAACTTGTCCTGCCCGCCCGCGCGGAGCGCCTCGATGGCCTGGTCCTTGGTGATTCCGGCTGGCATGTGGCGCGAAATAACGCCGGAGAAAATGACGTCGGTGGCCATACCCATGACCTTCGGCGCGGCCACAGCCAGCAGCACGCACACGATATTCATGGCGGCAATCGCGAAAAGCTGCACCTTGAACGGCGCAAGCAACCCAAAGAGGCGCTTCGCCGAGGGCCAGAAGTTCTTGGCCCTGCGCGGAGCGTTCTCGCCGGTCTTCTGCTCGAACTCAGCGTCTTCACTCAACGTAGCCTTGTCCTGCTCAGTCATTTATGCCACCTCCGCGGTCTTTTGGGATTCCACAATCTCGCGGTAGGTCGTTGAGCTTTCCAGCAGCTCGTCGTGCGTGCCGCGCGCGACGATGCGCCCAGCATCCATGACGAGAATCTGGTCCGCGTCCACAATCGAGCTCACGCGCTGCGCCACGATAATCGTTGTCGCCTCGGCGGTGTACTCCCGCATGGCGTCGCGCACCGCGGCGTCAGTGACGACATCGAGTGCGGAGAAGGAATCATCAAACAGGTACACCAACGGCCGCGCGACGAGCATGCGGGCAATGGACAAGCGCTGGCGCTGACCGCCGGACACATTGGTGCCGCCCTGCGCGATATGCATGTCGAGGTCCTCGACAAAGTCCGCTTGTGCGGTGCGCAGCGCGGCCCACAGCTCCTCATCGCTGGCGTCCGGGGCGCCGAGGCGCAGGTTGGAGGCCACGCTGCCGCTAAACAGGTACGGTTTCTGCGGCACCAGGCCCACACGCTTGACGACGTCCCCCCGCTTCATCTTGGCGACATCCGTCCCGTCGAGAAGCACGTGGCCCTCGGTGGGCAGGTAGAGGCGCGGGATGAGTGAAAGCGCGGTGGTTTTGCCGGAACCGGTGGCACCGATGAGGGCGGTGGTGGTGCCGGGGGTGGCGGTGAAGGAGACGTCGCGAAGCACAGGCTCCTCGGCGCCGGCGTACTGGAAGGTGACGTTGCGCAGCTCGACGACGCCTTCGGAACGGGCCGGGGTGACGGGGTTGGTGGGTTCCTCGATGGAGGGGGCGTGGTCGAGAACGTCGGTGATGCGGCGGGCGCAGATGATAGCGCGGGGCAGCATCATGGCCATGAAGGTGCCCATCATGACGGCGGCGAGGATTTGGAGCAGGTACTGGAGGAAGGCGGTGAGCGAGCCGACCTCGACGAGGCCCTCGTCCACGCGGTGGCCGCCGAACCACAGGACCGCACCGGTGGCGACGTTGAGGATGACCGTGATGATGGGGAACATGAGGATGAACAGCTGGCCCACCTTGAGCGAGAGGTTCGTGAGGTCGCGGTTGGCTTCGCGGAAACGTTCGGACTCGTGCTCCTCGCGGGTAAAGGCGCGGACGACGCGGATGCCGGCGATTTGCTCACGCAGGGTGCCGTTCATGGTATCGAGCTTGTCTTGCCAGGCGCGGAAGAGAGGCATGAGGCGCACGATGATCGCTGAGAGCGCGGCGAGCAGCACGACGACGGACACGATGACGAGCCAGGACATTCCGGCGTCTTCGCGGATGGCCATGATGATGCCGCCGATGGACATGATGGGGGCGGTGACCATGAAGTTGAGGATCATCATGTAGATCATCTGGATTTGCTGAACGTCGTTGGTGCCGCGCGTGATGAGGGTAGCAGTGCCGAAGTGGCTCATGTCTTCGGCGGAGTAGCGGGTGACGCGGCGGAAGATGTCGGATCGTAGGTCGCGGCCCAGGCCCATCGAGGTGCGGGAGCCGAACCAGATTGCGGCGATGGCGGCGGTGACCTGAACGAAGGCTACGCCTAGCATGATGCCGCCGGTGCGCCAGATGAAGTCGATGTCGACTTTGGCGACGCCTTCGTCGATGATGCGGGCGTTGAGCGACGGCAGGTAGAGCGTCGCCGCGGTGGATAGCGCTTGGAGGAGCAGGACCGCGATGACGTAGCCGGTATAGGGCTTGGAGCGGGATAAAAGGATGCGAACGAGTTCCATGTGCCAGCGTTTCGTACGTGTTGGCGGCTCCCGCGGTTGCCGCGCTGGGCCGCTGAAGGGCATTGACCGCGCAATTTTATCCGTTTACCCGCGCGAGCGTCTAGCCCGCGCGCTAGCCCGCGCGCTCGCGCATGGGCGGAGGCCGCGTGGTGATGAGGGTGAAGTCGGGGGCCGCGTGGTGATGAGGACTTTGCGCGGGCGCCGCGCGTTAGAAGCAGACCGGGGCACGCTGAGCGCGGGCCGCGACGGTAGCCCAATCCTCAATGTCGGCGGTGGGGCGGCATAGGCCCTCCCACGTCGTGATGGCGACACCACGCGCCATGAGCTCCAGCAAAACCAGATGGCGGTCGCCGGACGCGGAGAGCTGGTTGAGGTCCGTGTGGCTAATATCGGCGTCGGGGCCAGAGCCCACGCGGACGTTGCCGATGAGTCGCAGCCTCGGCGTTGTTCCCTTCGGGCACGGAGCAGGAGCAGATTCAGCACCGGAAAGCCCAGCGAAGCGGCGCAGCAATCCGAAGGGCGCGGGGCGCTCGCAGAAGAGGTCCACACACAAACCGGCCGCAATAAGCCGTTCCGCGGTGGAGAGCGCCGCCGGGCTATCGCCGACGATGGCAACACGCTGCATGAGAACCCCTTCAATTCGGAACAAATAGACTATCTAGTCTGTAAATCTAGTCCGCTCGGTTCATTCTGGCTAATTTTTATTCTTCCTAGTACCCAAGCTCACAGCCCCCGCGCCCCACTGTGGGGCTGCGCACACGCCCGCCTCCCTTTAATGTGAGGTGTCATGACCGAACCGACCAACCTGCTGGACCGCGGCGACTACCGCGACTCCAGCATCAGCCCCGAGGGCACGCGAGACACGGCACCTCTCGACCCCTCAGTGGCACAGCGCAACCAAGAACTCGTCGACGCCTGGGCCGACAAGCTTTACGACGCCTCCGCCGAGACCATCACCGAATGGGCCGCCGAGCACGCGCCGGGCCGGCTTGCAGTGACGATGTCTATGGAAAACACCGTCCTCGCAGAGCTCGCTCACCGCGCACACCTCGACGCTGACCTGCTCTTCATCGATACTGGGTGGCACTTTGAGGAGACGTTGGGGGTGGCGGGGGACGTCGCCAAGCGCTATGCGGACCTGCCCTTGGTGAGGGTTCTGCCGATTCTGAGCCCCGAGGAGCAGGACGAGATTTACGGTCCGCGCCTGTATGCGCGCGATGTGGCGGCGTATAACCGCATGCGCAAGGTGGAGCCTCTCAACATGGCGATGGACCCGTACGTCGGGTGGGTCACCGGCCTGCGCCGCGCCGATTCCGAGCACCGCGCCACCGCGCCGGCGCTGAGCCTGGACCGCACGGGCCGGCTGAAGATTTCCCCGATTATCACGTGGGATCTGGACCAGACCGACAAGTACATCAAGGACCACGACCTCATCATTCATCCCCTTACCCTTCAGGGCTACCGTTCCATCGGCTGCGCGCCGCTGACGTTCCCGGTGGGCGAAGGTGAGGACGCGCGCTCCGGGCGCGTATTCGCTGACGGCAAGACAGAATGCGGGTTGCACGAATAATGACTCTTTCACCACACCTTAAAGACTTAGAGAACGAATCCCTCCACATCCTGCGCGAAGTCGCCGGGCAATTCGACAAAGTGGGCCTACTCTTTTCCGGCGGCAAGGATTCCGTCGTTGTCTTCGAGCTCGCCCGCCGTGCCTTTGCCCCCGCCAGCGTGCCGTTCGAACTCATCCACGTCGATACCGGCCACAACTTTCCGGAGGTCATCGAGTTCCGCGACCGCCTCGTTAAGGAATCTAGTGCGCGCCTGCACGTGGCGTTGGTCCAGGACTGGATTGACCGCGGCGAGCTCCAGGAGCGCCCCGACGGTACGCGCAACCCGCTGCAGTCCGTACCGCTGGTGGAGACCATTGCCAACCGCGGCTACGACGCTGTCCTCGGCGGCGCGCGCCGCGACGAGGAACGCGCCCGTGCCAAGGAACGCATCTTCTCCATCCGCGATTCCTTCGGCGGCTGGGACCCGCGCCGCCAACGCCCCGAGCTGTGGGACCTCTACAACGGCGGCAAGATGGCCGGCGAAAACGTCCGCGTGTTCCCCATCTCCAACTGGACCGAGTCCGATATTTGGGAATACATCGGTGCTCGCAACCTGCAGCTGCCGTCCATCTACTACTCCCACCAGCGCGAGGTGTTCAAGCGCAACGGCATGTGGCTGACCCCGGGCGAGTGGGGCGGGCCCCGCGAAGACGAGCCGCTGGAGACCCGCACCGTGCGCTACCGCACCGTAGGTGACATGTCCTGCACCGGCGCGGTGGATTCCACGGCTTCCACGACGGATGAAATCCTTGCCGAAATCTCTGTGTCTACCCTCTCCGAGCGGGGTGCTACCCGCGCCGACGACAAACTCTCCGAATCCGCCATGGAGGACCGCAAGAAGGAAGGTTACTTCTGATGACTCTCGCGCCCAATGTTAGCGCCCTTAAGCAGCGCGATACCCTGCGCCTGTGCACCGCCGGTTCCGTTGATGATGGCAAGTCCACCTTCGTCGGACGCCTGCTCTATGACACCAAGTCCGTGCTGGCGGACCAGGTGGAGTCCATGGAGCGATCCTCCGCCGACCGCGGCTTCGACGGCATGGATCTCTCGCTGCTTGTCGACGGCCTCCGCGCCGAGCGCGAGCAGGGCATCACCATCGACGTGGCCTACCGCTACTTCGCCACCGATAAGCGCACTTTCATCCTCGCTGATACCCCGGGCCACGTGCAGTACACGCGCAACACGGTCACCGGCATGTCGACGTCCCAGGTGGTGGTGCTGCTTGTCGACGCCCGCAATGGCGTCGTCGAGCAAACCCGCCGCCACCTCAACGTCGCAGCACTTTTGGGCGTGCGCCACGTGGTGCTGGGTGTGAACAAGATTGACTTGGTGGACTATGACGAGGCCACCTTCCGCGCCATCGAGTATGAGTTCTCCGAACTCGCCGCGCGCCTGGGGCTTAGCGATTCGGTGGCAATTCCGATTTCCGCGCTCAAGGGCGACAACGTCGTGAAGCGCTCCACGAATATGGACTGGTACTCCGGGCCGACCGTCCTGGATGTTTTGGAGACCGTCCCCGTGGCAACCGGGCGCGCCGATGACCTGGACTTCCGTTTCCCCATTCAGTACGTCATCCGTGAGCACGCGTCTGATTACCGCGGCTATGCCGGCCGCGTGAAGGCCGGTCACGTGGCGGTGGGGGATACCGTGACGACGCCAGGCGGGCGTTCCACCACCGTAACGGGTATCGACACAGCTGATGGCCCGCTCGCTGAAGGCAAGCAGGCCACGGCTGGGGATTCTGTGGTGCTGTTGTTGGCTGACGACATCGATCTTGCTCGCGGTGATCTCCTCGCCGGCTCGCAGCGCCCCGAGGCGGTCCGCGAGTTCGCCGCGACTGCGGTCGTGCTTACCGACAAGGACCTCACCCCAGGCCAGATGCTCAAGCTGCGCTACGGCACTGACCTGGTCAAGGCCCGTATCGCGTCGGTGGACCGCGTCCTCGACCTCGACGGCGTGGCCGACGACGAATCGCCGGAAAAGGCTTCCCTGAACGACATCGCCTACATCACCGTCCAGACCCAAGCGGAGCTGCCGGTGGAGGACTACGCTGCGCGCGGCGCGGTGGGCAACTTCTTGCTCATCGATGCCTCCAGCGGCAACACGTTGGCCGCGGGCTTTGTGGGCCGGCGGCTGCGTTAACGGTTGCGTTGCGGCGGCCGAACCGCCGCGTTTAGCTTCCTGGTGGGACGTCGCCGCTCATGATGACTTTCTGCTCGGCATCGTCCCAGCGGAAGCCGGCCTCCGTGGTCCCGGTGTGTTCCGCATTGGCTTCGCCTTCGCGCGGCCAGTGGTAGGTCACGGCAATCTCAGCGCCGCTGACCTGCTCGACGGTGGGGAAGAAACCGTAAGGCTCAGCGGTGGCGGTTCCGATGTACTCGCCCTTGTGGAAGAGCATGATGTGATACGGCGAAGAGGCCGTTCCGCGCTCGATGGTGATGATTTGCCAGCTCAGATCCGCACAAGGATCGAACTGTGAGAAATCCACCAGCGTCCAGTTGTTGTCCTTCCATGGAGGAATCGTGCCGATTCCTGATTCATAGGCCGCGTGGGCGTCGATAGTCTCGCAGGATTCCGCGTCCTCTTCTTCTGCCGGGGATTCAGCAGGAAGCGTCGGCGAGGCGCCCGCGGCCGGTGGTTCCGACACAGGGGCATCAGTGCTCTCCGTGTCATCCGGAGTGTTGTCCGTCGCGCTGTTGTGGACGGTATCGAACGCCGGCGAATTATCCTGCGCCGCGTCGTCTGCGCAGGAGGCGAGCGGGAGGCAGAGAAGGGCAGCGCCCATAAGTGCACAGCTACGCCTCAACATTGATGGTCCTTCCTCGCATTGTGCGCCTCTTGTCGGGCGCACGACTGGCTCTATCTTATCTAGGCCTTCGGGGGAACATCGCCATTCATGATGACCTTCTGCTGGGCGTCGTCCCAGCGGAAGCCGGCATGCGTCTGGCCCGTCGGCGCCGCATTGGCGTCGCCTGCCTGCGGCCAGTGGTAGGTCACGGAAATCTCGTTACCGTTGACCTGCTCGATGCTCGGGAAGAAACCATAAGGCTCAGCCGTCGCGGTGCCGAGGTAGTGGCCCTTGTGGAAAAGCATGATGTGGTGCGGCGAGGAGGCAGTGCCGCCCTCGACGGAAATCGTCTGCCAGCTCAGCTCCGCGCACGGGTCGAAGTGGGAGCTATCGACAACCTTCCAGTTGTGGCCATTCCACTGCGGAACCTGCGCGATGTTCGCGTTGACAGCCGCTTGGGCGTTTCCTACCCCGCAGACTTCGGCGACGGGGCTGGCCTGGACTTCTTCGGGGCTGCTGCAGGCGATGAGGGGGAGGCAGAGTAGTGCTGCTCCGGCGAAAGCTCGTGGTGTGAACATTGTGTTCTCCTTTCTGAGGTCTCGGTGTGTTTCCAGACCCTACAAGTGGCCGTGGACCCCAGACCAGAGCCGCGGAGAACATTCCTCGGGGCACCGGGTAGTCTCGCAGGCATGGAGAATGTCTTGTTTGTTGCCGCCGTTGACGCTGAAGCTTCCCACGTTCCGGAGGGCGCGCCGCTGCTCATTACGGGGATCGGCACGGTGCCTGCCGCGATTGAGCTCACGAATGCGCTGGCCTCGGCGGAGGTACTGCCGGAGCGTGTCATCAACATTGGTACTGCGGGCGCGCTTGTCGACGACCTCTCCGGCGTCTTCGAGATCTCCCACGTAAGAAAGCACGACTTCCATTTGGACGTGCTCAGCGATGTTTCCCGCTATCTCCTTCCGGAGGTTATCGAGCTCGAGACCTCCGGCAAGCTGCCTACCGCCACGCTGGCCACGGGTGATTCTTTTATTTCCGATACCCCAACCCGCACGCGCCTTGCCCAGGATTCCGAGCTGTGCGACATGGAGGGCTATGCCATCGCGGCGGTGTGCCGGAAGTTTGGTGTGCCGTGCACGTTGCTCAAGCAGGTCTCAGATACCGCCAACGAGGAGTCCTATGGCACGTGGGCGTCTGTGCTGGACCGCGCGGCGGAGGAGCTGGCCGTCGCCTTCGATACGGTGTCCGCAGACTAGGCCCTACATATGGAAAGTGCCCCAGTTGCCAAAACCATTGCTCCCGCCGCGGGTGGCGGGGGAGAAGTTTGGCAACTAGGGCAGTTGTACGGCCGAGAAAGCTCGAGCCATGCGCCGGTTGTGTGGCTAGCGGGCGCCGCTGGCCTCCAGGTGCTCGTAGAGTTTCATGACGGTGTCGTGGCCCTCGGTGGTGGAGATCTTGATGTTCTTGGCTTCGATCTCGCCGGCGCGAAGGCTGGCCATCTCCTGGTGGTAACGGAAAACCACGGCGATGGTGGCGGCGACCGGCACAGCCAGGAAGGCGCCGATGATGCCCGCCAGGGCAGAGCCGACCGTGACGGAGAGCAACACCATGGCAGCATGCAGGCCCATGGCCTTGGACTGGAGCATCGGCTGGAGGACGTTGCCCTCTACCTGCTGGACCACGATGATGAGCAGTAGGGCGAGAAGGGCTTTGGTGAGGCCGTCGGAAACCAGTGCGATGATGACAGCCAAGGCACCAGCGGTTACCGCGCCGATGACGGGGATGAAGCTGGCGAAGAAGGTAACCACGCCAATAACCAGGGCGAGCGGCACCTGCATGGCCCAGAGGCCGAGGCCGATGAGGACGGCGTCGACAGCCGCCACGGCCGCCTGGGCCTGGATGAAGCCGGACAAGGTATTCCACACGCGGGTCAGTAGCTCAGTGGCGTGCCAGCCGGCTGAGTAGCCGGTGTAGGTGCGCAGCCACGGCAGGAACTTATCGCCGTCCTTGAGAATGAAGAAGGACACGAACAGCATGATGGCTAGGGCCATGACGATGGAGCTGGCCATGGAGACACCGGAAATGACGCCGGTCGCGATCTGGGAGGCTTGGCCCTTGATGAACGCCATGGCGTCATCAAGCACTTCTTGCACCTTCGCCGCATCAATTTCGAAGGGGAGATCCTTCGCCATGACGACGAGCTTGTTCAGGCCGTCCTCGGCCTGATTGACCAGCGCCGCGCCTTGCGTGGACACGACCGGTGCCATCGCGGCGAAGACACCGCCGATGATGGCCAGGAAGCCGAGCAGGGTGGTGATGGCGGCTAGGGCGCGGGGGAATTTCTTGCCCCGCAGCCAGGCGGTCACCGGGAAAAGTACCGTGCAGACCAGGATGGCCAGGATGACGGGCAGGAGGCCCACCCAGATGAATTTCAGCAGGTAGCCGGCCAGGCCCACGCCGGCGACCACGATGATGAAGATCAGGCAGATCTTTGCCAGGGAAATGGCGTCGCGGCCGAGGACGCGGGACTTGTCGTCGGTTTCTGAGGGGTGAAGGGTGGCTTCTTCATTGATGGGCTTCGCCACCGCGTCGGAGGGCTCAGTGTGCTGGGCGTCCGAAGCGGTGGCATCACCGGTGTTTTGACTCATGCGCTACATCTTCTCATATGAGCGCAGGAAATTAACTATGCGCGGATGCTGCCCACCGAGCGGATGATGCCGAAGCGGTGCATGGTCACCGACACGGCTTGCTCGAGGAGGAAGGGGAGGAGCTCGCGGCGGCCGTCGGCAAGCACAGGCTGGTCCAGCACCACGGAGTTGGACTTTACTGCCGCCTCAAAGACGCCGTCTTCCACGGAGCCTACCGTGCGCACGCGGCCCGATTCGAGACTGGAGACCTCGCGGAGGAACGCCTCAAGGGCCACGCCGTCGACGCCGAAGCCGAGTTCACGCAGCTCCGCGGCCTTCTCCGGGGTGGCGCTGAAGCGGACCGGGGAGTTGGTGCGGGTAGCGGCGAGGGTGAGGCGGGCGACGTCGCGAAGCTGGGCGTCCTCAGAAATGCGCACCTGCAGCGGGCTCAGCAGCGGGCGGTAGCGGAAGACGTTGGCCTCGCAGACCAGGCCAGCGCGGTCGTGGTCGCGGCCGAACTCCTGCTGCCAGGCCAGCTCGTCGAGCTCAGCAGCGCGCCACAGCCAGGCGGTGTCCTCATCAGAGAGGGACAGGTTGGCGAAGGCACGCAGCTGGGACACCACCGGCTGGGTGATGTCGACGTCGAAGGGGCGCAGCGGACCATCAGACCAGGTACCGAACTGTGCCACGTAGTTCGGGCCACCTGCCTTGGCACCCGGGCCCATGACGGACTGCTTCCAGCCGCCGAAGGACTGGCGCTGGACAATCGCGCCGGTAATGCCGCGGTTGACGTAGGCGTTGCCAACCTCGACGCGCTCGAGCCAGTAATCAATTTCCTCGTTATCCAAGGTGTGGATACCGCCGGTGAGGCCGTAGCCGGTGGAGTTCTGCCACTCGATGGCCTCGTCCAAAGTCTCCGCATGCATGATGCCGAGGACCGGGCCGAAGCACTCGTTGACGTGGAACCAGGAACCCGGGCGTACGTTATCGCGGATACCTGGGGACCACAGCGTGCCCTCCTCGTTGAGCTTCTGAGGCTTAATCAGCCACGTTTCGCCCGGCTCCAGCTGGGTAAGGCCACGGAGAAGCTTCTCGCTCGGGGCTTCGGCCAGGCCATTCATCGTGGTGGTGATCTCGTGGCCGGGGCCGGGGATGAGGGTCTCGACGGCGTCGACAAGCTGTGAGCGCAGGCGCTGGGAATCGCCCGCTGCGCCGACGAAGATGACCAGAGAAGACGCCGAGCACTTCTGGCCGGAGTGGCCGAAGGCGGACAGGTAGAGGTCCTGGATGGCCAGGTCCGGGTCAGCAGACGGGGTAATGATGAGCGCGTTCTTGCCGGAGGTCTCCGCCATGATGTTCATCTCGGGCTTCCAGGAGCGGAAGAGCTGGCCGGTATCGGAAGCACCCGTGAGGATGACGGCGTCGACGTCGGCGTGGGAGATGAGCGCGCGGCCGGCCTCGGCCTCATCGGTGAAGACGAGCTGGACCAGATCCGGGTCTAGGCCCTGGGCTTCCAGCGCGGTGCGGAAGGCATCGACGACGAGCTTCGCGCAGTGCACCACCTGCGGCGCGGGTTTGATGATGACGGCGGAACCTGCGGCCAGGGCTGCAGCGATGCCGCCGGTGGGGATGGCCACCGGGAAGTTCCACGGCGGGGTCACCACGGTCACGCGGTGCGGGGTGAACTCGGCGGAGTAGTTCTCCAGCAGGCGCGCGGACTGGGCGTAGTAGGTGCAGAAGTCGATGGCCTCGGAAATCTCCGGGTCGGTCTGCGTGACGGTCTTGTTGGCCTCATAAGCAGCGACGGAGATGAACTCGCCGCGGCGGTTGGCCAGCTCATCGGCCACGGCCTCCAGCGCGCGGGCGCGGTCCTCAGCGGGGCGGGAACCCCATTCGGCACCGAGTTCGGCGGCGCGGAGCACGTGCTTATCGACGACGTTGGTATCCGTCACCTCATCTACCCCATGCGCGCCGGGGTCGCTGTTGAGAGCCTGGATGGCCCACTCGCGGTTGGCTTCCAGGGCCGGGTCAGTGTCCGGCTCGTTGGCGAAGCGGCCGGTGCGTGGCGCTTGGCGTCCGGCTGCGTGTTCGGCCTCCTCCAGTCGGTTCTGCGTGCGGCGTGGGCCAGCAAAGGTGTCCCAGCGCTGCTCGACGGCCTGGCGGAAGACGGACTCCTGGTCCTTGAGTGCCTGCTCCTCCGGGGCAAAGAGGGCGTAGAGGAAGTTTTGCGGAGCAGCGTTTTCTTCCAAGCGGCGCACGAGGTAGGACACAGCGACGTCGAAGTCCTCCATATGCACCACCGGGGTGTAGAGGATCTGGCGGCCCTCGAAGGCCTTGCGCACTGCGGCCTGCTGGGCCGGGGACATGCCCTGGAGCATCTCGGAGTCCATCATGGACAGCACGCCACGCTTCTTGCCCAGCTCATGGGCAAAAGCAGCGGTGTAGAGGTTGTGGGTGGCCACGCCGATGCGCACAGCACCATCGAACTCTGGGCGCAGGATGTAGTCGAGCAGGCGGTAGTAGTTAGCATCCACCTCATCCTTGGTGGAGTACGGCGCGGAGGGCCAGCCGTGGATTTCTCCCTGGACGTGCTCCATGGAGAGGTTGGCGCCCTTGACGATGCGAATCTTGATGTGCGCACCACCGTCAGCCACGCGCTGCTTGGCAAACTCCGCCAGGTGTGCCAAGGCGTCGAAGGTGTCCGGCAGGTAGGCCTGGAGCACGATGCCGGCCTCAAGGTTGGTGAACTCCGGCTCGCTGAGCAGCTCGGTGAACAGGCGCACCGTGAGGTGGAGGTCGTGGTACTCCTCCATATCCAGGTTGATGAAGACCTTGTCTGGGCGCTTGACCGCAGCTTCATACAGTGGGCGCAGGCGCTCCTTGAGACGGACCAAGGAGCCCTCGATATCCCACGGGTTGAGCTGGGCAACCATGGAGGAGGCCTTGACGGACACATAGGTCACGCGCGGGTTCTGGATGAGCTTCAAGGTGCGGTCAGCGCGGGAGCGTGCTTCCTTATCACCGAGCACGGCCTCACCAAGCAGGTTGAGGTTGAGCTGCTCGCCGGATTCAGCGGCCTTGTCCAGGGTCTTGTTGAGGGCCTCGCCCTCAGCATCAAGAACCAGGTGGCCCACCATCTGGCGCATGCGCAGGCGCGCCAGCGGCATGACGAGGTTGGGCAGGATGGGGCCGAAGAAGCCGCCGAGGCCCACGAGGGAGCCGTTGATAAGTCCCAAGAAGGAGGCGTCATAGCTGGTGGTCACGGATTTCAGCGCTTGGGCGGCCACCTTGTCATCTTCCGGCCGCATGACGCGGTCGACGAAGTCCATGGTGAAGGCCACGCCATCCGGGTTGCGCAGCAGGTCAGCGAGCTGCTCGGTGGCGGGGTCCTGCTCGTCGGCGGTGGAAGCGAGCCAGGAGTGGGCTTGGGCCGCGGAGGCGTCGACAAGCGCGGCGTCAATATCGGTGGACTCGGGTACAGGGGTGTTGGCGTTCGTCATTGGGATTCCTTGTGTGTCGGTGCTGGTCAGGGCTGAATATTAAGCCCGGCGGACCGGCGGGCGGTCGCCATCACGACGTGTGCGGAGAACGGGAGAAATCATCGGATCCGTGTCCCTTTTCAATGAGTGCTGAGGTGTGACAACACTGGCGCGAAAGGTGTGTCACATCGAATGTGCGGACAGTATATGAAATCCCCATCACTTAAACCAGAACGGGGGTTGTGATGCGAGCGGGGGTGCTGGGGCGAAGCGCCGCAGCGGTCATACGCGTCCAGGTCCCACGGGTGCGTGGGCGCTGTGGGGTACGAAAATCAAGAAAGGAATGAGGAAAGCCCGTTTCTTATTGTACCGGCGGCCGATCGCTTAAACGACGAGTCCGCGTCTGAAAAATGCGCACTGCCTGCCGTTTCCTTTCTTATCCGATGGTGGGTCAACCTATGGCGCGCAGCCATCGAATGTGATACTGGTCAAAGTAGTTCAGAAAAGTAATCTTTCCACGATGGGGGCGGGGAGGGGGACCCCCTCGGGCGTGGGCACGATCCACTGTGGCGCACATTGGTCTAAATGTTGGGGGAGCCTTATGGCGTTGGCATGGATGTTGGCAGACAGGCACTTGGGCCATATGGGAGGCGACTGCCCAATATGTGCATAGTCGGATAAGTGGAAGCGTCTGGATGAACGCAGGCGATAAGTGATGGTGCATTTTTGGTCTATGGCTACTGTGGGGGTAGGCGAAATTGGACGAAAGGTCTCAAAATGAGGCTTGTTACCCCCGCATGCGGGGGGAGACGGGGATTCTTTGCGGTCTGCCGCCTCGTTGAGGGTGGACTGGGTAATAATTACTGCGTGTTGAATATCTCTCTTAGGCGAGGATATCTTGCCTCTCTCATTGCTATTTTTTTCGTTATTGCTTGCGTAGCGACTGCACAGGCAGACGTCTTTCATCGCTATTGGATTCGCGGACCTATTTATGAGGCGTACGTCCGCCTCGGAGGTCATGGATTTTTCGGTGATGCTATTCGTAATGAAGCTCAGCTTCCTGATGGTGGCAAGTTTCAAGAGTTTCACAAGGACACGTCGATCTATTGGCATCCTGATGCAGATAGTGGAATTGCGCATCAAATAGGAGGGGCCATTAGGGGGAAATGGGGTCAATTGGGGTGGGAAAAAGGACGCCTCGGTTATCCGGTAACTGATGAGTTGTCTCTGCCGAACCGAGAGGGAAAATTTAACCATTTTCAAAATGGTTCGATTTATTGGTCGCCAGAGACCGGGGCTCATGTTATCGACGGCCGCATTCGCGAAAAGCGCCCCGATTTACAATTCAGGGTTAATAAAAACATGGAAGATACAGGGGATGTGAACCTCGGCCTTTACAAAAACGGAATCTTTACTGAGTTTGATTCACGCTCGAGTAATCGTGCTTTTGGTCATGGAGGAAGCGCGCTCTTTGCTAATCCTGGCGGAACGGTCTTGCTGGTGGAGTTAGATTCTTCAATGCTGTCAAAGCAGGCGCAGGAGGCACTGAAAGATTATGCAGAACGAGTAGCGCAGGAGGCCAAAGCGAAAGGATGAGTGGAGCTGGAAATGGAAAGGACAATACAGTGAAGAAACCAGAGTATATATTTGAATGTGGTAAGGGAATCTACGACTATGTCACTTTTGTTGACTGTGATATTGAGGAGGCATGGGAGCATTGTATTTCGAGGTGTATCGGCGATCCGGAGATCTTGGCTCAACCTCTGCCGTTGCGTGATGGGGGCGTTGAAGCGTGGAAAAGGGATACTCGCGAGGAGCTAGAGAAAGCTCCTGAGCAAAGGGTAAAGGAAATCTTGACTGAAACGTCAGCTCCTGGTTGGTGTGCATTTGTAAGACCAGCCGTGGTGGGGGAGCCTACTCCTCGGTATGACCGGTATTCGCTGTGTTGTCCAAGTCCTGGGATCCATCTAACTCCCTGGGCGAGGTATATAACTGCACAGTATATTCGAGAAGAGGATACGAGAAAATCACGTTCAATCATGATTAACTACACGGATTTTCGGCGGGAGGTCTTTTTTCAAGGTGGTATGATCGAAGACCAGTGCGCGTACGAGGTGCAGAGGGGGGTGGACAGTTTTCAAGACTCCCTCTGGGTTGACAACCCTAGGCGACGGGTGCCCTCATGGATTAATTGGGACCACGATATGAGCTTTGAGGGCAGAGGGTTTGCTCAGTTGAAAATTGAGCAGATTCGGCTCATGCTTGGCCGCCAAGGGATTGATTGCAGTGATGAAGAGTTGTTTTGTGGTCGCTTCCGTCAAGTAGGGGGATGGGATTTTAAGAAGTCTTTGAATGAGGTAGTGGAATGACGTTTAATTTTGGGCAACTCCCAGTCGGTAAAGATGTTTGTTTTGTGCGAACGACTATTGAAAATGTCGAGCAAGCATTTATGGAATATCCCTATGCCGGAACTCACCACATGACTGATGACTTTCAGTTAGGAAAGAAAGAGTGGGAATCGTTGTATGTTGGGGAGTCGACGGTGGATGATTGGTGTAGGTTGCTTCTTCCACAGAATTTTTTGCATTCCGTTATGTTCGTTGATGTCGATCTTCCGGGATGGGTTGCCGTTGTTTTATGTGAGCCTTTCCCGCTTGGAGTGGATTGGGGCTATAAGATAGCCGATTTGGATATTCGTAGAAGTCGATCAGTTGGTATTCCGGATGACGGTGTGGTCGGCATTCAAATCGGAGGTTGGCCTGGTGCGCGGCGGCACCGCTCCCTCCTTGGACTCGATGAGGCCGACAGACTTTTTGTCACGGTTACGGGAATGGTTGATAAAGGATATGATCCACCTCCATTTGGTTATTACGATGATCTTACGGTTGCCAGGTGGACTTTTGAAGCGTGGGGGATGGAAAAGTATGAGGGCTTAGACTCCCCGGTGTGGCGGGATATGGATAGGGAGATGAAGCCTCCGGCTATAACCGAGGAGTTTAAAGGGCGGCGTGAAAGGATGTTCCACTATGAGGTCGCGGGACGGTCGGCACCGACGTCTGTATTTTTTGATAGCGATGGAAATCCAACGAATGGATACGGAGAAGAGGATAGCTACTATACCAAGCTTCTAGATGAGATATTGGCCCGCGTTCCGTTCGATTATCGTGGTCATGAACGTTTCAATGAGTTCTTTTCTACTGCACACGTTGCGCGGTGGCTGCGTGAGGGTTATGGGATTCGCTGGGATGATCCGGAGTTCTATTCCGGTAAGACATTGGTATATGCGGCTGTGGAACCTGAGGTATCGAGCCTTGACGCCATCACAAGTCCTCGAATGCCAATCGAAGAGTTTCGCGCTCTGTGGAAGATCGATACGGATAAAGTAAATGACCTCATCTCACGTGGAAAATTCTAGGGGGACTGCCATGATTGATACTTTTGCAGCTACGCGCCCGGTTATTGCCGCGCTGAGCTATTTGGGCTATAAATTTATGATCGTGCCCGTTGATGATGAAGGCGGTGCCTATTTCCAAATCCCCACACCTTTGTCGACGGTGTACATTCGGCACGTACCGGGCACCGACATCATTATGGGTGACATCGTAGAGACCCAATTTCCGAAGTCAGCTACGCGAGCGGACTATGATCGTGTCGCGCAACAGCTTCGCGAACTGCCTTTTGCTGTCTTTTCCCTCGTGGATGAACAAACCCCCGCTGGAGTTAAGATAGCGCTGCGAGCCATGCTCCGTCTCGAGTCGGGGTGCACCTGGGAACAGGTGGTTTCTTTCGTACGAATGCTCGTCGAAGTGGGGGAGCACAGGTTTGCACAACTCCGCAAGGCTACGTGGGAGATATCTCCTCTGACGGAAGATGTATTCGATCTGGAGACAGCGGAGATTAATTCCGTCGTTAAACTGCCGGAAGAATTCCGCTCTCCGGCGTTCGGAATTTCACATGAACCAACATCTCCGGTGACAATGGCGCGGCTGCGCGAATACTTGGATGGAGCTGGGGCTGCGGTCAGCGTGATTAATGAGACCATGCTGCACGCAGAATTGGATGATGCCTATACCTTTTCCTGGGAAAGGTTCGCAGCACGCAACGGTGAGATAGAAACTCTGCGAATTTCGACAGCGGGCCCGCTCGCGGAGCCGACACGGCGAGGTTGGCTATCTAAACTATCGCGACGTTCTGTGGCGTCGGCGGATGAGATTTCCGCTCGCCTGAAAGACAAGGACATCGCCCCAGTGGAAGAACGATTTGCCCAGTATGCCCCTGCAAGTCAACTTCATTGTGAAGGTGACCAGCTTCGGATTGCGCGTAGTCTCGATATCACCGAAGGTTGGGATGAAACTCAACTGGCGGCGGCGATGTATCGCGCGACGAATGAACTCTTGGAAAGTTGGCAGATTGCGCAGAAGTTGATGAGCCGTCACCTTGATGGCCGCAGTCTTGACTTGGCGTAACAACGTGGACGTGGCGAAGTAGGACGCCGCGACTTTATAGGACTCTGAGAATGGAGAAGCATTATGTCTATTGACTGGAAACAGTTTGGGCTCCCGGATCCGATTGGAGAGCTGGCGCATGGGGGTCACACCATCTATACATTTGATTCGGGGTTGCCTGAGTATTCAGTGCTTGATGAGTTGCATGAGCAAGGATTGCACGGTGCCCTGTGGGCAATGTGGAACGAGAGTATTGATCCCGATGATGTCGAAGAAGAGGACCTTGCTCTGGTTGGTGGATTGAAGGAGTACAAGGAATTCATCGGGCACGAGGATGAGGCGCTCGCAGCGTTTGGCTTGAATCCTGACCTCTCGGTGCGCGCTGAGGCTGAGGTTGATGAGCCGTCTGTCTGGACTGATCCGGGGGATATTTGGGAAGAGGAAATTGCCAATTCTCAATTTGCGGTGGTGGAAGGATCGGTAGGACAGGCGGCAATGACTATGTCCTGTACAGCCTGTGCGAATGTTCTTCCAGTGGGAGCCCTGGGACATGTGTTTGATGCTCTGGATACTCGTTTCGGTATGCAATTGCTGGGACTTGGGGACCAAGAACTCCCAAATGTGATTGTCCGTTTCCCCAACGTTGACGGGCAGCGCGAAGACATTGTGGCGGCCTTGAGCGCTGTTGCCGATTGGTTCGATATCTATGAGGAGCCGAACGGGGCGCTGCAGGCAAACCTGTGCTGGGATTAATGCAGATTGGCGTTGAAGTGCGCGGGGTACTTGCGTCGGGAGGGCGGGGCGAGATGTTCCTAAAAGGTGGTAAGGCTCGCGCACGCATCTGTCGGGCGCTTCTCAGGGTGAAGAAGTGCCTACAGTCGTTGCACCTGACTTTCACAATTTGTCTTAGTCCGTGAAAGTCCGTTCAGCCTAACCTAACCCAGGGACACCGCGCTACTGAAAGTTAGGATGCATTGCCTGCCGTGTCTCGGGCGCGGAAATCGGGGTTTCGGGGAGGAAGCGTGTGCAGATTTTTCATAGGTTGACCAGCCATGTTGTGGGCGTGGATAAAAACTTGAGTGCGTCGGGAACAACTTTTGGGGACTTGGCGTTGTAAGGGTTGAGTGACCGGCGCTCAGGTTTGGATGACTTTGAGTGCTGCTTCTGTTAGAGTCGCTGACTGGACGCGGCAGAAGTTGAGTCGCGCACTATCAACTTAAAACAAACCCCAACACGCAAGGAGAAAAGATTATGGGACGCGCAGTAGGAATTGACCTTGGTACCACCAACTCGGTTGTATCCGTGCTCGAAGGTGGCGAGGCCACCGTTATTGCTAACTCCGAGGGTTCCCGCACCACCCCGTCCGTCGTGGCTTTTGCCAAGAACGGCGAAATCCTCGTCGGCCAGTCCGCGAAGAACCAGGCAGTTACCAACGTTGACCGCACCATTCGCTCCGTCAAGCGCCATATCGGCACCGACTGGACCATCGATATCGATGACAAGAAGTACACCCCGCAGGAGATTTCGGCCCGCACGCTCATGAAGCTCAAGCGCGACGCCGAGGCTTACCTGGGCGAGGACGTGACCGACGCCGTCATTACCGTCCCGGCTTACTTCGAGGATTCCCAGCGCCAGGCCACCAAGGAGGCCGGCCAGATTGCAGGCCTGAACGTCCTGCGTATCGTTAACGAGCCGACCGCCGCCGCACTGGCTTATGGCCTGGAGAAGGGCGAGCAGGAGCAGACCATCCTGGTCTTCGACCTCGGTGGCGGTACCTTCGACGTCTCCCTCCTGGAAATCGGTGACGGCGTGGTTGAGGTCATGGCTACCGCTGGTGACAACCAGCTCGGTGGTGACGACTGGGACCAGCGCATCGTCGATTGGCTCGTAGAGAAGTTCAAGGCTTCCCAGGGCGTTGACCTGACCAAGGATAAGCGCGCCGTGCAGCGTCTGCGTGAGGCTGCGGAGAAGGCCAAGATTGAGCTGTCCTCCTCCCAGTCCGCCAACATCAACCTGCCGTACATCACGGTGGACTCTGAGAAGAACCCGCTCTTCCTGGATGAGACCCTGTCCCGTACCGAGTTCCAGAAGATCACTCAGGACCTGCTGGACCGTACCAAGGCTCCGTTCAACCAGGTCATCAAAGACGCTGGCCTGTCCCTCTCCGAGGTTGACCACGTGGTCCTCGTCGGTGGTTCCACCCGTATGCCGGCCGTGTCTGACCTGGTGAAGGAGATGACCGGTAAGGACCCGAACAAGGGCGTGAACCCGGATGAGGTCGTGGCTGTGGGCGCTGCTCTGCAGGCAGGTGTTCTGCGCGGCGAGGTCAAGGACGTGCTGCTTCTCGACGTCACCCCCCTCTCCCTCGGCATCGAGACCAAGGGCGGCGTGATGACCAAGCTCATCGAGCGCAACACCACCATCCCGACCAAGAAGTCTGAGACCTTCACCACCGCTGATGACAACCAGCCGTCCGTGCAGATTCAGGTCTTCCAGGGTGAGCGTGAGATGGCCTCCGCCAACAAGCTGCTCGGCTCCTTCGAGCTCGGTGGCATTGCCCCGGCACCGCGCGGTGTCCCGCAGATTGAGGTCACCTTCGATATCGACGCCAACGGCATCGTCCACGTGACCGCTAAGGACAAGGCCACCGGCAAGGAAAACACCATCAAGATTCAGGATGGTTCCGGCCTGTCCCAGGAAGAGATTGACCGCATGGTCAAGGACGCCGAGGCTCACGCCGAGGAGGACAAGAAGCGCCGCGAGGAGCAGGAGACCCGCAACCAGGCCGAGTCCACCTCCTATCAGACCCGCAAGTTCATGGATGAGAACTCCGACAAGCTGCCGGAGGATCTCAAGACCCGCGTGACCGAGGCTGCCGACGCTGTCGATGAGGCCCTCAAGGGTGATGACATTGAGGCGATTAAGTCGGCCGTCGAGAAGCTGGGCACCGAGTCCCAGGAGCTGGGCAAGGTCCTGTACGAGGCCCAGGCAGCTGAGGCAGGCGCCGAGGGTGCTGCTGCTGGTGAGGCCGCTG
The DNA here is from genome assembly GCF_030232655.1 of Corynebacterium sp. MSK218. Lineage (NCBI taxonomy): Bacteria > Bacillati > Actinomycetota > Actinomycetes > Mycobacteriales > Corynebacteriaceae > Corynebacterium > Corynebacterium sp. MSK218. The sequence continues at coordinate 28,211 of NZ_JASPGN010000008.1, read as the reverse complement.
GTGACCCGAACGTTGTCGACGCCGAGGTTGTCGACGAGGACGACGAGAACAAGGAGAAGTAAACCATGACCTCCCCTCAGGACCCGGGCAACCCGGCCAACACCGACCCTGAGGCAACCTCCGCCGACGCCGCGGAGGCTGCCGCCGCCGAGGCCGCTGCTGCCGACGGTGCCGTTGACGAGGCCGCTGAGGCTCAGGCTGACGCCGCCACCGCGGACACCGCCGAGGCAGAGGCTGCTGTCGACGATGCCGCTCGCGACATTGCCGAGGAAGCAGAGGCTGACCCGGCTGCCGACGCTGCAGAGAACTCCCTGGAGGCTCAGCTGGCTGAGCGCACCGAGGACCTGCAGCGCCTCAACGCGGAGTACACCAACTACCGCCGCCGCACCGAGCGTGACCGTCAGGCCGTGATCGAGACCTCCAAGGCCAAGGTCCTGGCAGATTTCCTGCCTATCCTTGATGACCTGGAACTCGCACGCCAGCACGGCGACCTCAACGAGGGCCCGCTCAAGGCCATCGCGGACAAGCTCAACGGCGTGCTCACTAACAACCAGCTGGTTCCCTTCGGTGAGGAAGGCGATGTCTTCGACCCCGAGGTGCACGAGGCCGTCCAGGACCTCTCCACTGGTGATGAGCAGGCAGTGGGTACCGTGCTGCGCCGCGGCTACAAGGTAGGCGAGCGCGTTGTGCGCACCGCCATGGTGATTATTGCTGACCCAGCCGGCTCGGCTGAGAGTCCGGACAACCCGGATAGCGCAGAATAACAACAGATGGTGGCGTCAGGGTGTTGAGTCCTTGGCGCCACTCTTCTTTTAGATACAAGCTTTTGAGATTCTCCTGAAAGGAGGAGATGCCCAGTGAATGCTAAGCCAGAATGGGCAGACAAAGATTACTACGCGGATCTGGGGGTCTCCTCGTCCGCTACCGCCGACGAGATTAAGCACGCCTACCGCAAGCTCGCCCGCGCGAATCACCCCGACGCCAACCCGGATAACCCGGAGGCAGCGGAGAAGTTCAAGCAGGTGGCTGAAGCCTACGACGTGCTGTCAGATGCTTCCGAACGCAAGAACTACGATCAGTTCAAGGCCATGATGCGCAGCGGCGGCGGCTTTGGACGGAGAGGAGGCGCCGGGTTTCCCGGCGGGTTTCGATCCACGCACATGGGTGGACCGGGTGCGCAAGACTTCGACCTCTCCGACATCTTCGGAGGATCCCCTCGAGGATCGGCTCAAGGCGGCGGTTTTGGGGATATCTTCGGTGGCGTTTTCAACCGCGGCGGTAGTGCTGGCCACACAGCTCGGCCGTCGCGGGGGGCCGACGTCGAAACGCACATAACCCTTTCCTTCCGCGAGGCCGCCAAGGGCACGACCATCCCGCTTCAGCTCAGTGGTGAAGCGCCGTGTACGACCTGCCACGGTTCGGGTTCGAAGACCGGTAAGTTGTCGACGTGCTCGACCTGTGACGGTACCGGCTTCACCTCGGAGCAGCGCGGCTCCTTTGGGCTGTCTGCTCCCTGTACCGACTGCGCTGGCACCGGTCAGCGCGCTGAGGACCCGTGTGCGGATTGCTCCGGCTCCGGTACGGTGCACCGCACGCGCTCAATCACGGTGCGCATTCCGGCCGGTGTGATTGATGGACAGAAGGTGCGCTTGGCAGGCCAGGGCGAGGCGGGCCCCAACGGCACGCCGTCTGGTGACCTCTTCGTTGCCGTGACCGTCAAGCCGGACGAGGTCTTCACCCGTGAGGGCGATGACCTGCACGTCACCGTTCCGGTCTCCTTTGCGGAGCTGGCGTTGGGGGACACCATCACGGTGCCTACCCTCGATTCACCGGTGCGCGTCAAGGTTCCTGCCGGCACCCCTGACGGTCGCACGTTGCGTGTGAAGGGCCGCGGTGTGCCCAAGCGTTCCGGCAAGGCCGGCGACCTCATGGTGACCGTGCAAGTAACCGTGCCCTCTACCTTGGACGCTGCCGCCTCCTCGGCGCTGCGCACCTACGCGCAGGCGGAGAAGGACTCCGGCTTCGACCCGCGCAAGGGCTGGGCCGGAAACCCGGTCATGCGTTAGAAAGAGGTAAATGATGAACAAGGAAACACCAGGCAGAAGCGATACCGCAAAGCCGAAGGCCATGTACGTCATTTCCGTGGCGGCGGAGCTGTCCGGTATGCATGCGCAAACCCTGCGCACGTATGACCGGATGGGGCTGGTCTCCCCAGCCCGCACCTCGGGCGGCGGTCGCCGCTACTCTGAAAACGACATTGAACTGCTCCGTAAGATTCAGACCTTGTCGCAGGACGATGGCGTGAACCTGGCAGGCATCAAATCCATTATCGAGCTCACTGCCGAGCGTGACCGCCTTGCTGCTGAGCGTGATGAACTCCAGGCAGAGGTCGAACGGCTGCGCAGCCAGGCCCGTCCCTCGCGTGGCGAGCTCGTCCACGTGCCGCGCTCCACCTCCGTGGTGATGTGGAAACCGCGCCGCGGCCGCCACAACTAGGCGCTTTTACCCCCTCCATGATGGAGGGGGTTCTTCTGTTTTAGCCTGCCCGGCCGGCTGTGTGGAACCAGTCTTCGTGCCGTCCACGCCTTCACGGGCCCTTCTTTAAGAGCTTCTACCCAGCGCGAGAAGATTTCCTGTGGAAAAACGTGAGTTTGACAAAATATATCGCTACACTCGCATTCAACGTTGTGTCGCCCATCACTTTTATGAGGCTTTGTGTGGGCGGCCGCCGTGATGGAAAAGAACCCACAAGAAAGGCACTACGCACATGACTTTGTATGCAAACCCCGGAACCGCTGATGCCATCGTCTCCTTCCGCGAGCGCTACGACAACTACATCGGCGGCGAGTGGGTCGCGCCCGTCGATGGCGAGTACATGGACAACATCACCCCGGTCACCGGCGAGGTCTTCTGCCAGGTGGCCCGCGGTAAGGAAGCGGACATTAACCTGGCAATCGACGCCGCCGAAAAAGCCTTCGAGACCTTCGGCAAGACCACCCCGGCAGAACGTGCACTGTTGCTGCACCGCATTGCGGACCGCATCGAGGAGAACCTGGAGAAGATTGCTGTCGCGGAAACTTGGGAGAACGGCAAGGCCGTGCGTGAGACTCTCGCCGCTGACATTCCACTAGCCGTGGACCACTTCCGCTACTTCGCTGGTGCTATTCGCGCCCAAGAGGGCCGACTTTCCCAAATTGACCAGGACACCGTGGCGTATCACTTCCACGAGCCGCTGGGCGTGGTGGGCCAGATCATTCCGTGGAACTTCCCACTGCTCATGGCCGCATGGAAGATTGCCCCGGCCCTGGCTGCCGGCAACACCATCGTGATGAAGCCGGCCGAGCAGACTCCCGCATCCATCCTGCTGCTCATTGAGATTATCGAGGACCTCCTGCCTAAGGGCGTGCTCAACATCGTTAATGGTGTTGGCGAAGAAGCCGGTGCAGCATTGTCCGGTTCTGACCGAATTGCCAAGATTGCCTTTACCGGCTCCACCCCGGTGGGCAAGATCATCAACAAGACCGCTGCTGACAAGGTCATTCCGGTCACCCTGGAGCTGGGCGGAAAGTCGCCGTCCATCTTCTTCGCCGACATCATGGATAAGGACGATGACTACCTAGAGAAGTGCGTCGAGGGCTTTGTCATGTTCGCCCTCAACCAGGGCGAGGTCTGCACTTGCCCGTCGCGTGCGCTTATCCACGAGGACATCGCGGACAAGTTCCTTGAGCTGGCCGTTGAGCGCGTAAAGAAAATCAAGATTGGGCACCCGCTCGACACTGAGACCATGATGGGTGCCCAGGCCTCGCAGGAGCAGATGGATAAAATCACCGAGTACCTCGAAGTGGGCCCGAAGGAAGGTGCGGAAACCCTCGTCGGCGGCCACGTGAACAAGGTGGAAGGCCTGGAGAACGGCTACTACATCGAGCCCACCGTGTTCAAGGGCACCAACGATATGCGTATCTTCCGCGAGGAGATCTTTGGTCCGGTGCTCTCTGTCGCCACGTTCAAGGACTTCGAGGAAGCTATCCAGATTGCGAACGACACCAACTTCGGCCTCGGTGCCGGCGTGTGGTCGCGCCACCAGAACACCTGCTACCGCGCTGGCCGCGAGATTCAGGCCGGCCGCGTGTGGATTAACCACTATCACGTGTACCCAGCGCACAGTGCCTTCGGCGGCTACAAGGAGTCTGGCATCGGCCGTGAGAATCACCTCATGATGCTGGGGCACTACCAGGAGACCAAGAACATGCTCGTGTCTTACTCAGAGGAGCACGCTGGCCTATTCTAGAGACTAGATATCGCAGAAGTGAGGAAGGTGATCGGCGGTGACTGAAACTGTGGCTCCTGTAGCTGTTACCGCCTCTCGGTGGGAGCATGGTTGGGACTTGGTGATCGATGAGGAAAACGCAACAAGTACCGCTCAACTTAAAAACGCCGAAGCACAGGTACGCGACTATCTCGACACTATTGACCCAAGCGTAGACCATTCGGACGTTCCCGTCGTCGTTACGGTAGGACATTGAGGTCTTCAAGATGAGGGCGCTGAGCAATAGAGCCTAGACCCCGCAGAAATGCGGGGTCTTTCCAATAGGTGCCGTGGTCACCCGGCAAGCCATTCGCGCCGGGGAGGGGAGAGGCGCCAAAGTTGGGGGAGGACGGGCTGGGGCCGTGGATGCCACCGAGGGGGCCGGTGGTCAAGGCGATCGGATCCTCGGCATTGGTTGTACTCCATACCCGGCCGTGGAGCTTGTCTGCGCTGGGAGTGGAAGCGCCAGGGCTGCCGACGAGCACGATGTCATCAGCAACCTTCGCCTCTTGTGCAGCCTTGCCCACCACGACCGAGCCATAGGAATAGCCGATAAGCATGTGCTGCGCCTGGGGAAAACGAGCATGAAGTGCGCGCTGAAAGCGAATGAGCTCGGCGGCACCGCGCTGGGCAGGCTCCTCGTGCGCGGCGCGGGACAGAGACGAGGGAGCAGAATAACCGAGCCACGCCACCGTGGGCCCACCGGTGGCGCGGGCAATGGAACGGGCTCGCTCAAGCGAGGTTGGCCAGCCTGCAGGATCGGACGAACCCACGCCGCCCACGAAGGTGTTGACCTGAGGCACCTGTGCGGGTTGAGTGGCGAGTCCAGAAGGGTCGATAAGAGCCACGAGGCGCCCGGGGCTGGTCTCCAGGATGGTCATGTCGGGGTTCGCGGCGGCCAGCGCGCGGACTTCGTCACTGGCGACGCTGAGCTGCACCTGATGGAGCTCAGCCAGGGAAAGGTCGGCGAAGTCCTCCAGGCGAGTTGGGGGAGCGGACATCTCCGGAGTACATAGGGCGTGGAGTTGGCGGGCGCAGGCCCAATCGAGGGCGTCGGCAAGCGTATCGAGCTGGCCCATGAGACTACTGCGTGGATGGGCAAGGGGAGAGGTGCTGAGGCGAGCTCGAAGGTTCTCAATCTTCTCCTGGAGGGGAGCGTACAGCGACACAATCTGGGCGGCCGCACGCATCTGCTGAGCAGGGCTGAGAAGACTGTCCGTGGCGCGGCGAAGAGAGGAGCGGGCGGCATCGCCTGCGGCACCGGAAATAGCTAGCGCTACCCAATGATGGTGGGACGCATCGATATAACTGTCCAGCTCACGGGATGAAGTGGCGAGCGCAGAGGAGGTGGCATACAGAGCTTGAGCGTTAGTCATCGGACGCCACCCAAGCCGGCTGAAAGCCCAGAATCGATATCGTGGGCCGCCACCACGAAACGCTCCAAGTCCTCTAATTGGGCCATGCGCGCGGTGTCACTGGAATGGCGGGAAGATTCCCACTGAGAAGCTAAATGCGCAAGAGCCGCCGCGGTGCGGGGCGGGGCATCTAAGGCCGCGGGGCCAGGCGGTGGGCGGTGGTCGTAGAGAGAGCGGATATGCGGAAGCGCTGCGGGGACAATATCGAGATGATTCATGCAGCCCAGAGTGCGGCACGAACGTGGCAAGGTAAAGGGGCAGAGGCGCTGAAGAACGCAATCTGTGGATAACTAGCCCGGGCTCGTCTACCGTGGGCCGCATGAAGGTAGCAGCAGTACAGTTGACCAGCACCGGAGACGTTGAGGAGAACCTCGCGGTAGCCCTCGAAAAGATTCGAGAGGCCGCTGAGAATGGCGCCACGCTCATCGTCTTGCCAGAGGCCACCACCCAAAGCTTTGACTCTGGGCGCCTCGATACACACGCGGAGGACCTCGATGGCCGCGTGGCCACGGCAGTGCGCGCGCTGGCAGAAGAACTCGGGGTCTATGTGGTGCTGGGCATGTTTGCGCCCGCCGATACCGTCGAGCGCGACGGTAAGACAATCAACCGCGTGGCCAACGTGGCGCTCATTGCTGGCCCAGGTGTGCTGGGCGGATACGAGAAAATCCACACTTACGACGCCTTTAAATACAAAGAATCCGATACCGTGCGCCCGGGCGAATCCCTCGTGGCTTTCGACGCCGGCGACATCACCGTCGGCGTGGCTACCTGCTATGACATCCGCTTCCCCGAGCAGTTTAAGGAGCTCGCCCGCCAAGGCGCGCAGCTCATCGTCGTGCCCACCAGCTGGGCCGATGGACCGGGCAAGCTGGAGCAATGGCGCCTGCTGTCCGCTGCCCGCGCACTGGATTCCACGAGCTACATCCTCGCCGCGGGCCAGGCGCGCCCAGGCGGGGAAGCGAAGGCAGGGGAGGCCTCGGGGCCAACGGGAATTGGCCACTCAGTACTCGTGGCACCCGATGGCACCCGCGTGGCCGAAGCCGGATATGAACCGGAGATCCTCTACGGCGACGTGGACGCGGACACCGTGGCAAAGGTTAGGGAATCCCTCCCCGTCCTGGACGCCTAAGCGCTTAGGCCCATTGTGATTTCTTCCACGCAGCCCAGGCCTCCCAGTCATCACCCCAGCCGTCGAGCTCGGCGGCCGACGCCGTCCACTCGCTGCCGCGCTGCCAGCCCTCCGTCACGATGGATGTAGGAGACACCTCGCCCTTAAGTAGTGCTGCCTGGGCTACCTCGACTCGGTCCGCCGGGCCAATAAGTACGAAACGGCGGTCCGTGCCGCGGGCAAGGACAGGTTCCATAGGCTCCTCCGCCACGAGTGGCTCAAAGCCCTCCGCTGGTGCTTCTGCACCCAGTAGCCAGGGATCGTGAGCATCGCGCACAATGTGCTGAATATCAAGGGAAGGAACAAGCGCCTTCAAATTGGCCCGAAACTCGGTGTCATAGTGCTTGCCCGGCGTGGGAGCAACGACGACCACGCGCAGGCCGGCGGGGAGGTCGGGGAGGGCGTTGAGAAGCAGTGCCCGCGCACCGGCCCACCCCGTGCCAAACGAGATGAGCGTCGTGGAGGAATCCAAGGTCACCGGCTCGCCTGCAGGCGCGCCCAGCGTCCACCAATCGCCCGGCTGCGCCATGGCCAACATCGACGAGGCCTCGCCCGCCGAAGCTACGTGGAAAGTCAACTGCCCCGACGGATCCGCCGGGGCAGCCGGAGTCAGCAGGCGCCAGGTACCGGGCGTGAGCTGCGAGGTCACTGGAACGTGTTGACCCGCGCGGTACTCCAGCGGCACACCCGATTCCAGCCGCACCACGGCCGTGCGTCGATTCGGCTTCTCCACGGCCACGACTTGGGCGCTGTGGGCAGGGGGGATCCCGGAGGCGTCGTCAAGCTGTGCCGCCTCCTGCATCAGCGCGCAGATACGAGAAATCGTCCGCGCCGCCACCTCATGTTGATGCGGCGTGAGCCCCAGCACCCCCAGCCCATGAATGAGCGAGGCCTCAAACTGCGGATACACCTCCGGTGGGAACCCATGGCGGCGATGATCACGGCCCATGAGGGCCATGCGCTTGGCGACGTCCCCCCGAACCTCCCCATCCTCCAAGTTCTCCAGCACCCACGCCAAGGCCGGCGCCATCGAAGGGTGCGTGTCCTTCATGGAGAGAGCGAAGATCTGGCGAGCCTGTGCCACAGTGCTGAAAAAGTGGCTATGTACTGCGTCGCGATAGTCCTCAGCATGATTGCGCAGATGCTCACCCAGTTCCCTCATGTCCGCCCATCCTAGTCGCCGGGGGTAACCACCAATTACCCACGGGTTATATGCAGGGGGTGGCATAGCGGGCATCTGGTTGTAGTGTAATCTACGGTCCATTTCCCGGAAGAGGGTGACTCGTATCTCTATGACGCCGCGCTCAGCGGCATGGAAGGAAGTTTTCGCATGGAAGAATTCTCTGCGTATACGATCATGGTCGACGTCGGCTGGATCTCGTTGCTCATGGTCATCGGCAACGTTCTGCGCCACCAGGTCAAGTTCGTATTCCAGGATTTGCTCCTACCCGCGCCCATTACCGCCGGCCTGCTCGGCTTGCTCCTCGGTCCCAACGTCTTAGGCTGGATCGGCCTATCGGACAACCTGGGCAACTACACCTCGCTGCTCATCGCCGTGGTGTTCGCCTCCATGGCGTATTCCATGGAGATGGGCGGCAACATGGGCAAAGGTGCCCGCAATATGTGGGGTTATTCCACCATGATGTTCACCGGCCAGTGGGGACTGTTCATCGTGCTGGGTCTTCTGATCTTTAAGCCGGCCTTCGACACCCCGGACTGGTTCGGCATGATGCTTCCGGTGGGCTTTACCGGTGGCTTTGGTACTGCTGCGGCCGTGGGCGGCGCACTCGAGGGCGTGGGCGCGGATGCAGCCTCCTCCTTGGGCTTTACTTCCGCCACCGTGGGTACGCTGGCCGCCATCGTTGGCGGCATCGTGGCCGGTAACTGGGGTATTCGCAAGGGCAAGGTGTCCCATGTCCCGAAGGAACTTCCGGAAGAGCTGCGCCGCGGCTATATCTCCCGCCTTGAAGATCGCCCGTCCCTGGGCCGTGCGACGACCAACCCGTCTGCCATCGAGCCCATCACCCTCCACGTCGGTTTCATTGCGCTGACCGTGATGACCGCCTACGGCATCACCCAGGGCATCGCCTCCCTCTGGGAGAACGTCTCCATCCCGCTGTTTGCCATGTCCATGGTCGTTGGTCTCCTCTTCCGCGCCATTATGAACATGATCGGTGCCAAGGACTACCTGGATAAGGACACCGTGAGCTCCGTATCCGGTGCAGCAACCGACTACCTCATCGCCTTCGGCGTGGCCGCCATCGTGCCGGCTGCCGTGGCCGCCTACTGGCAGGCACTCCTCCTGCTCTTCGTCCTCGGTACTGTCTACTGCATTTTCTTCCTCATGTGGTTCCCCGCCGAGTTCTTTGGCGAGCGGTGGATCGAGCGCGGCATCTTCGGCTGGGGCTGGGCTACCGCCACCGTGGCGACGGGTATTGCCATCCTCAAAATCGTCGACCCGAAGCTCAAGTCCGGCACGCTGTCTGAGTACGGCATGGCCTACATCGGCTTCGGCCCCTTCGAGATTTCCTGGACCATCATCGCCCCGCTGGCCGTCATGTACGGCTTCACCGCAGGCTTTGGCTGGCTCTCCTTGGGCATTGCGGTGGTCATCTACCTGGTGTTCAAGTTCACCGGCATGATGCCGCCACGCGGCACCATCTTCAAGGAGGGCATCGGGCACGTCGGCGCCTCTAAGTAGAAAAGTAGAGCGCACCTATCCCTCGTCGCTCCCCAAGGCTGCATGAACGAGCAGCCTGGGGGCTTTTACTATGCGTCCACGGCCATCAGGATCAACAGCCATCAGAATCCGCGCCAAAAGAAACCGCCGCCACACGTGCTCGCCCTGGCAAAAAGGGGAGCTGAGCAAATAGTCAAAATACTAAAATATTTTGAGGAGAGATTACGGCAGGCGCTGCGGCTGGGTTAATTGAACTCACGCTGTATAGCTGCTGTGAGATAGCAATTAAATACCCTTCTCGCATTGCTGTTTAAAGATTGCTCAGGCTAAAATCTGTGGACTGTTAATCTGCCTCTATCTTTCTCTTTCGCCTGCTGGTTACAATTCTTTCGCCTGCTGGGCACAATCTTTAGGAAAATACATGAAGCATCTTTATGAGGAGTCTCCTCGCGAGGCTGTCCTCGAGTCGGCGATCCACGTGGCCGCTGCCCAGGGCGACGATGCCGTCACTGCGGAATCGGTGGCTAAGTACGCGGATCTGAAGCCCTCCGATGTCACTGCTGTGTTTCCTAACCGTGAGGAGATCATCTCTGCTATCCCCGAGTATGTCTCCCAGCGCAAGGTGAACTTCCTCAAGGACACTCTCGAGGCAGTCCCGAGCTACGCGGGTTTGTTTGACAGGCTCACTACGTTTGTGGAGTCCTACTACGAGTATGCCGAGCGTGAACCGGAGCTTTTCCGCTACCTCTTTGAACAGAAGGCCCGTGTTCTCAATGATGAATGGCAGGCGTTGCTGAAGGGTGGCCCCTCCAACAATTTGGCCTTGGATCTTGTTCACCAGAACATGGCTCTCATCGTGGACCATGCTGGGCTTGAGGTGGGCCCAGATGTGTGCCCGGAGACCCTGGCAAAACTCAGTGTGGCCAGCTGGGCCACCGTTCATGGCATGGCGCACTTGAGTGTTCTGGGCGTCTTGCGCCACCAGCACCCGGTGGTTCGCCGCTTTAATCTCCGCGAGGTGTGCAAGGCACTTATCGGAACGCTTTTCCATTCCGCTGAGACCTGTGAGCTACTCGACGTCAGCGATAGCATGTCTGTCTTCCGCGAGCGTATTTCCGCCTACGACCCAGGCCGCGAAGCGCTACCGGATATCTCCACTATTGAGGACCTCACGGCATTTCCTACGGAGCGGGCTAGGGCTGCCGTTATGGAACGCGCCATTCAGCTTGCGGGCCGGCAAGGCATGCAGGCGGTGACTATCGAGAACGTCGCTGAGTATTTTGGTGTGTCTGACGTTTTTGTGGCGTCACTCGTGGACAATGAGTTTGTGCTGCGTGAGCGCGTCGAACATGAAACCGACCGCGAACTTGAGGGCATGATTCTCTACCTCCTAGATAAGCTGCCGGCGGATGCCAGTGCCAAGGACAAACTCTTGTGCAGTGCCGTGGCGTACTTCCACTACGCCATGACTGCTCCGGATCGCTACGGTGCCTGCATCGCAGCTGCGTCAGGCTCCGTGGTTCCGCTGAGTGAGGACGGCGAGGTAGACCAAACTCAGATGGGCGTGTCCTTCGCGCAGCTCATGCGCTTTAACCGTGAAGCACTGCGGGAAGCCGGCCTCGAGCCCAAGGACCGCCTGGTTTACATCAAGAACTTCACCCTGTGGGCCGGCGCCGACGGTATGTGCCACCTGGCCTCCGTAGGCGAGTTCCGCTCCATTGACCTCGAACAGAAGTGGTCGATCTACTACGCCGTTATCGGCATCGTCTTCGCCACCTTCGAGCACAGCCTCCGCGCCTAACATTCTCTCCACGTAGCGCGCGCCCATCGCGCGCTACCCGCACCGCATCCCGCCCTCCTGCACCCGCACCGAGGGCGCTTCGTGGTTTCTGCATTCGGGACAAGCCTGCAAGCCCTTCCACAAAGTTGAGTGAACCTATATCAACCTGCCCGGATAAAAATCTCCACAAAAGTTTGACTTGAGTGGAACAGACTCAAGTTCTTTGGCGTTATAGTCGGTGAAGCCACCTTCCCGCACCGGGCATAACCACAATCACCTTGGTGCGAGGGAGGGCAATAAACACAAGGAGATAAACACATGAATTCTTTTAACCCCACCACCAAGACGCAGGAAGCCCTGCAGCAGGCGCTGAAAGTTGCCTCCGCTAACGGCAACCCGGACATTCGCCCGGCACACCTTTTAGCAGCCATCCTCGAGCAAAAGGACGGCATCGCCGCCCCGGTCCTCAAGGCCACCGGCGTGGACCCGGACACGGTTCTTAAGGAGGCGCGCGAGCTTATTGATGCCCTGCCCAAGGCAGAGGGCGCCAACATGGCGAACCCGAACTTTAACCGCGACGCACTCAACGTTCTTACCCGCGCCCAGGAGCTGGCCGGTGAGCTCGGTGATGAATACGTTTCTACGGAGGTCCTGCTCGCCGCTATTGCGGGTTCCAAGTCGGATGCCGCTGAGCTTCTCACCTCCCGTGGTGCGACCTACGACGCACTTAAGGGCGCTTTCCCGTCCGTGCGCGGTGCTGCCAAGGTGACCTCGGAGAACCCGGAGGATCAGTTCCAGGCACTAGAAAAGTACGCCACGGACCTTACCGCCCGTGCCCGCGAAGGAAAGATTGATCCGGTTATTGGCCGTGACCAGGAAATCCGCCGCGTGGTGCAGGTTCTTAGCCGCCGTACCAAGAACAACCCGGTGCTTATCGGTGAGCCCGGCGTGGGTAAAACCGCCATCGTCGAAGGCCTGGCTCGCCGCATCGTGGCCGGTGACGTCCCGGAGTCCCTCAAGGGCAAGACTCTCATTAGCCTGGACCTCGGTTCCATGGTCGCCGGTGCAAAGTACCGCGGTGAATTTGAGGAACGCCTCAAGTCCGTGCTCGATGAGATTAAGGCCTCCGAGGGGCAAATCATTACCTTTATTGATGAGCTGCACACCATCGTCGGCGCCGGCGCTACCGGTGACGGCTCGATGGACGCCGGCAACATGATTAAGCCCATGCTGGCCCGCGGTGAGCTGCGCCTGGTCGGTGCCACGACCCTGGACGAGTACCGCAAGTACATCGAAAAGGACGCCGCCCTCGAGCGCCGCTTCCAGCAGGTTTATGCCGCCGAGCCTTCTGTTGAAGACACCATCGGCATCCTGCGTGGCCTCAAGGAGCGCTACGAGGTGCACCACGGCGTGCGCATCATGGACTCCGCCCTGGTGTCCGCCGCGGAGCTGTCGAACCGCTACATCACCAACCGCTTCCTGCCGGACAAGGCCATCGACTTGGTCGATGAGGCCGGCTCCCGCCTGCGCATGGAGATTGACTCCTCCCCGCAGGAAATCGACGAGCTGGAGCGCATCGTGCGCCGCATGGAGATCGAAGAGTTGGCTCTCAAGAAGGAGTCCGACGCCGCTTCCCAGGACCGCCTGGTAACCCTCCAGCAGGAGCTGGCAGACCAGCGCGAGAAGCTCGGCGAGCTCAAGGCCCGCTGGGCTAATGAGAAGAAGGCCATCGATGATGTCCAGAACATCAAGGAAGAACTCGATGACCTGCGCCGCCAGGCGGAAATCGCTGAGCGCGATGGTGACCTAGCACTGGCTTCTGAGATCAACTACGGAAAGATCCCGCCGCTGGAGAAGGAGCTCGCTGCCGCCGAGGAGAAGGCCACACAGCAGCGCAACACCATGCTCAGTGAGGAGGTCACCCCGGACGCCATCGCGGAGGTCGTCTCCGCGTGGACCGGCATTCCTGCCGGCAAGATGCTGCAGGGAGAGACCGAGAAGCTGCTCAATATGGAATCTGTGCTGGGCAAGCGCGTCGTGGGTCAAAAGGAAGCCGTCACCGCGGTCTCGGATGCGGTGCGCCGCTCCCGCGCGGGCGTGGCTGACCCGAACCGCCCGACCGGCTCCTTCCTCTTCCTCGGCCCCACCGGCGTGGGTAAGACGGAGCTGGCCAAGGCAGTGGCGGACTTCCTCTTCGATGATGAATCCGCCATGGTCCGCATCGATATGTCCGAGTACGGCGAGAAGCACTCCGTTTCCCGCCTCGTCGGTGCCCCTCCGGGATACGTTGGCCACGAGGCCGGCGGTCAGCTCACCGAAGCTGTGCGTCGCCGTCCGTACACGCTCGTGCTTTTCGACGAAGTCGAGAAAGCCCACCCCGACGTCTTCGACGTCCTCCTGCAGGTCCTCGACGAAGGCCGCTTGACGGACGGCCAGGGCCGCACGGTGGACTTCCGCAACACGGTCATCATCCTGACCTCCAATCTGGGCGCCGGCGGCACCCGTGAGGAGACCATGGCCGCAGTGAAGAAGGCCTTCAAGCCCGAGTTCATCAACCGTCTCGATGACGTGGTCATGTTCGAGCCCCTGTCCGAGGAGCTCCTGCGTGGCATCGTTGACATCCAGCTGCGCGGCTTGGCTGAGCGCCTCGCCTCCCGCCGCCTGACCCTGCAGGTCTCGGACTCTGCCAAGTCTTGGCTTGCGGACCGCGGCTATGACCCGGCCTACGGTGCTCGCCCACTGCGCCGCACCATTCAGCAGGCCATCGGTGACCAGCTGGCCAAGAAGCTGCTGGCCGGTGACATCGTGGATGGCGATACCGTCCATGTCGACGTCGCCGATGGCGGCGAGCGCCTCGACCTTACCGCCCGCCGCTAAGTCGAGCCGTCTCCGCACGGCGCGCGCCAACTCGCTCATGCCCCTATCATCGGGGGCATGAGCATTTTGGTCTCCCCGCACGAGCTTCGTGACAAGATTTACCACGGCGACAAGACAACTATCCTTGCCTCCCTTTGGGCTCCTGGCGAAGGAGAGTCCTTCAACCAATTTTCCTCCCTCCATGTGCCGACCGCCCAGTACGCGGACGCTGCCTCTGCCTTCGTGGGCCTGCCGGGCTCCAAGGTGGGCCGCAACCCGCTGCCGCTGCCGGAGAAGGTCCAGGAGTGGGTTGACCACTGGGGTCTGCGCCAGGGCTACGAGGTCGTCGTCTACGACGAGGGCCGTGGCCTCTTCGCCGGCCGCGCCTGGTGGACGCTGCGCTGGGCGGGCGTGCAGAACGTCCGCATTCTCGACGGCGGCCTGTCCAACTGGCGCGCCCAGGGCATGCCTACCCTCACCGGGCCGGGCAACTTGGGCATGACCTCAGACATCACCGTCCAGCCAGGTTCCATGCCCACGGTCACGATCGATGAGGTCAAGGAACATACGGGGCTGCTTCTCGACGCCCGCACGCGCAACCGCTTCGCCGGCCGCCGCGAAAACCTCGACCTTAAGGCTGGTCACATCCCGGGCGCAGTCAACCTGCCGGAGCGCCTCTTCCACACCGACGGTGTTACCGTCTGGCGCTCCAAGGAAGAAATCCTCGACATCCTGGGTGAACACGGCGTTACCAAGGAGAACACCGACGGCGCCATTATCTACTCCGGCTCTGGTAACCACTCCTCCCTGGCCATCGCCCTCTTTGAGTACGTGGGCTTTACGGGCCTGCGGCACTTCGTGGGTGGTTGGTCTCAGTGGTCCGCGAACCCGAAGAACCCCATCGAGCGCGGCGACCGCGACCACGTCTAAGCGCCCCGTCCTCGTCCCGAGCGATTAAGCTCAGTCAGTAATGCCTTTCGTACTCTTACTCCTCGCCGCCGCCGCGCTCCTAGCGGGCTTGCTCCTGCTCTGGTGGGACCAGCGCCAGCGCGCCACATTTCCGGCCGCTGACACCACTCCTTCCGCCGACGAACAGCTGCCTGAGCAGCCCACCTCCGAGCCCGTCGCCACCGAATCGGACGTTGCCGACAACGCAGCAACTGATACAGCAACCGAGGCCGCACTGGCAGCCGAGTCTGCGCCGCAGCCCGAACCGGCACCCGAGCCCGAGTACGAACCCGCTCCCGAGCCGGAACCCATGCCTGAGCCACAGCCGGAAGCAATGCCGGAATCAAGGCAGACAACAGAACCAACTCCGGAGCCAATTCAGGAGCCAGAAACTGCCGCCGATTCCATTACCGCGGAACCGGCCCCGGCACCACGCTTTGCGGAGCGCGCCGAACGAGCTAAGCAGCTAGTACCCGGCAGCGCTCGCCGCGAGCGGAAAACTTTCGGCCAACAGCGTGGCTGGGAGTACGACAAGCATGATTCCTACCTCGCGGATGAGTGGAACCGCGGTGCTGCTGCCCGTGGCCAGGAGCCGAAGGACATCATTGCTGGAACGGTTCGCGGCCATGAAACGCTGCTCTTCGATATGGGCGCTATCCCCATCATGGCCATGCGCACCGGCGCAGCTTCTGACATCGTGATTGATTTCCGCCGCGTAGGGGAGACCGTGGACACCCCCTCAGACGACCTCGTACATGTGTGCACGGAGGAAGGCTTCGACGTCTTCGCTTCTGAAGCCGGCGTGGGCCAGCGTCTCATCGATGACCGCGTCTCTCGTGCTTTGCGCGCGCTACCCGCTGTAGTCACTGCTGCGTGGATGGAAGGGGAGTGGGTACTTGCTCAAACCACCAAGCAAGCTCGTAGCACCGAGTGGGAAGAGATGCTCGAACCACTTGCAGTGCTGGCTGATACCGCACGCGTCCTCCCGCCGCGTTCCGAAGCTACCCAGGTGCTGCGCGTAGACGAGCTCGACCCGAGCCGCGACATCCCTGCACCCCCGCAGCCGGAGCCCACTGGCCCCACGGCCGTCCCTGACCGTGACGCCTCCGTCGGTGCTCCCAATATCCAGCGCCCGACTGAACCTGTGGTCATGCCGAGCCGCACGACGAGCGAGGCACATGGCCCCATCGGCCACACGAGCCTAGGAGCGGACGAGGTGGACGCCATTGCTGATGGTCGCGAACACCCCACCCACGAGCAGAATCAAGCTCGCCTTCCGCGCCGCTTCGATGGCGGCTCCTCTATTTTCGACTAGCCAACGGCACGAGATGTCTGCTGCGGGCATTGCGGCCCTTAGCGGTCCGTCACTCGGAAGAGGGTAGACTACAGGGCGGATTTTTAAGGGCTAAAGACAGCCAGATTACTAAGGAGCGCGCGATGAGCCTGGATCAGCAGAAGAAGCAACGCCTAGCAGAACTGGTAAAGGAGCTGGCCGTCGTCCACGGCAAGGTCACGCTGTCCTCCGGCAAGGAGGCTGATTACTACGTTGACCTGCGCCGTGCCACCCTGCAGCACGAGGCATCCCGCCTCATCGGCTCCTTGCTGCGTGAGCTCACTGCGGACTGGGACTTCGCCGCTGCCGGCGGACTGACCATGGGCGCTGACCCTGTCGCGCTGTCCATCATGCATTCTGATGGCCGTGACATTGACGCTTTCGTCGTGCGCAAGGAAGCCAAGAAGCACGGCATGCAGCGCCAGATTGAAGGCTTTAACGTTGAGGGCCAGAAGGTGCTCGTTGTGGAGGACACCACCACGACCGGTAACTCCCCGCTGACCGCCGTCAAGGCCCTGCGAAATGCAGGTGCGGAGGTGGTTGGTGTGGCCACCGTTGTGGACCGTGATACCGACGCTGGTGCAGCCATCGCCGCCGAAGGCTTGGAGTACCGCTACCTCCTGGGCCTTGAGGATCTCGACCTTGCCTAATCTCGGCGACGCCGCTCACCACAACGAAGCCACCGATGCCAAAGGCCCCACCGAGTGGAACGAAGGCCGCCATGGCGTCGGCCCCTGGCAAGGGCCGCTTCCCAAAGGGCCAGAAGCAGAAAAATACGACCCAGAGCTGCTTGCCGAAGGCGACCGCCGCAACGTCGTGGACGCCTACCGCTACTGGTCGCGTGAGGCCATCCGTGCGGACATTGATACCCGCCGGCATGCCCTCCACATCGCCATCGAGAACTTCGAGAACGACGCCAACATCGGTACGGTCGTGCGCACAGCCAACGCTTTTGCTGTCGACACCGTCCACATCGTGGGCCGCCGCCGCTGGAACCGCCGCGGCGCCATGGTGACGGATAGGTATCAGCACCTCATGCACCATGCGGACGTCAATGAACTTATGGCTTGGGCCGCCGCGCAGGAACTCACCGTCGTTGCCATCGACAACACCCCCGGGTGTGTACCTCTCGAAACCGCAGAGCTGCCTGAGCGCTGTCTTCTCCTCTTTGGTCAAGAGGGCCCCGGTGTGAGCCAAGAGGCCCAAGACGCAGCGCTAATGACGTGCTCCATCGCCCAGTTTGGTTCCACGCGCAGCATTAATGCAGGCGTGGCCGCAGGTATTGCCATGCATGCCTGGATTCGGCAGCACGCCGACTTATCAAAAGCATGGTGAGACACCACCCACTATGTTTACATGTGAGGTAACGAATTCACATGCCAGAATGATGAGACAGACGTGAAAGAAAAATGGGCACACCGTGCTGACCTCGCGGAGACAGCCATCAACGAGCGCCACGCGAGCGCCGTGTGGGGCTTGCCGCGTACCAACCTTGCGGTGGTGAGCTGGCCGCCCACCACCAAGGAATCGCTCTTTGTCCATTGGCACTACTGGTGGCAGGCCCACTACCTGGATTGCCAGGTAGATGCCGCGCTGCGCAAGAACACCAAGGTGCGCCGGACACTCATTGCCAACACCATGCGCGGCATTCACGTGCGAAATCTGCGCGCGCTGACTAAAAACCGTTACTACGATGACAAGGCCTGGATGGCCCTCGCCATGGCCCGCGCCGGGGAGCTGAATAAGCTGCGCCCGTACAAGAAACTCAGCGTCTTGCAGGGCAACATTCGTGCCGGCATTGATTCCCAGGTGGGAGTACTGCCGTGGCGCGAAGGCGAGACCTTCCTTAACGTGCCTTCCAACGGCCCCGGCGCCATCATGCTCGCCCGCATGGGCCGTCTCGACGAAGCCCGCCACATCGTGGACTGGATCTATGACCACCTCATCGACGACGACGGCTTCGTCATGGACGGCATCCGCATGCGCATGGACGGCCGCGAAATTGTTCGCGCCATCCACCCCTACTGCCAAGGCGTTGTCCTTGGTGCTTGCCTGGAAATTGTCCTTGCCCTGCGCAAGAAGTCGGGACTGACCTCCTTGGAAACCATCGACACCATCTACGAGGCTGACTTGGCCAAAGACATGATGGATTACACCACCCGCATCCGCAGTCTCGTTCAGGCTGTGGCGACGGGTATGGCAACCCATACAGGCGTTATTGACTGGAAAACCGGTGACGGGGATGGCGGCCTATTCAAGGGCATTCTCGTGCGCTACCTCGCAGACGTGGCCGTGCGCCTCCCTGGGGATTCGCCTGCCAATCGCGCCACGAAGAAGCTGGCGGCACGCCTAGTAATCAGCTCCGCTGAGTCAGTGTGGGAGCACCGCCTCGAGGTGGACGGCCTTCCCATCTTCGGTTCTGACTGGACTGCGGACGCGAAACTGCCCCACAACTATGGATTTGGCCCGTCGAGCCTGGGCCAAAAGGTTGGCATCATCCGCGTGGCCGAGCGCGATCTGTCCGTTCAGTTGTCCGGTTGGATGCTCCTGGAAGCCTGCGCCCGAATTTGGAAGCACAAGGAAGAATCCAAAAAGGTACAAAACTCCTAGTAGACCTGCACAACTGTGAACTGGCGCCACCCCTTTAAGTGAGATCACACCGTATCTCACGGCAGAAACCAACATTAACAGGCATACTTGGGTGTTGGAACGTGTTGTTTCGCCTAACAGCGAGGTAGCACGGCTTACTGCACAGCAACTCCAAAGGATGGATCTTTATGCCAATCGCAACCCCTGAGGTCTATAACCAGATGCTCGATACCGCCAAGAAGGGCGGCTTCGCATTCCCAGCAATCAACTGCACCTCCTCCGAAACCATCAACGCAGCACTCCGCGGCTTCGCCGAGGCTGAGTCCGACGGCATCATCCAGTTCTCCACCGGCGGCGCCGAGTTCGGTTCCGGCCTGTCCGTGAAGAACAAGGTTGCCGGTGCAAAGGCACTGGCTGCCTTCGCTCACGAGGCTGCTAAGAACTACGGCATTAACGTTGCGCTGCACACTGACCACTGCCAGAAGGAAGTTCTGGATGAGTACGTGCGCCCGCTGATCGCCTTCTCCCAGGAGCGCGTTGACCGCGGCGAGCTTCCGCTGTTCCAGTCCCACATGTGGGATGGCTCCGCTATCCCGATCGATGAGAACCTGGAAATCGCTCAGGAGCTGCTGGAGAAGGCAAAGAACGCCAACATCATTCTCGAGGTTGAGATTGGTGTTGTCGGCGGCGAAGAGGACGGCGTTCAGGCTAAGGCTGGTGCTAACCTCTACACCTCCCCGGAGGACTTTGAGAAGACCGTTGATGCCCTCGGTACCGGTGAGAAGGGCCGCTACCTGTTGGCTGCTACCTTCGGTAACGTCCACGGCGTGTACAAGCCGGGCAACGTGAAGCTGCGCCCGGAGGTTCTGGATGAGGGCCAGAAGACCGCATCCAAGAAGCTCGGCCTTGAGGATGGCTCTAAGCCGTTCGACTTCGTCTTCCACGGTGGCTCCGGCTCCGAGAAGGAGAAGATTGAGCAGGCTCTGGGCTACGGCGTTGTCAAGATGAACGTTGACACCGATACCCAGTACGCCTTCACCAACCCGGTCGCGCGCCACATGTTCGCGAACTACGATGGCGTCTTCAAGATTGACGGCGAGGTTGGCAACAAGAAGGTCTACGACCCGCGCTCCTACATGAAGAAGGCTGAGCAGGCTATGGCTGACCGCGTGGTTGAGGCCTGCCAGGACCTGCACTCTGTGGGCAAGACCGTTTCCAAGTAACGGTTCGAGGGCGCTGTTGCTTGGCGACGTCCCCCTGGTACAGAACTCCAAGCCCGCGCACGATTTGAGCACGATAGCTCCCGAATCCACCCGGTTCGGAAGGCTACCGTGCTCATTTTTTGCATCCAGCCTTGGCTGCCCCAGTCAATGTATACAGCTGAACGCGTAAGATACGGGAACCATGGGAACGCAAGAGTCATCGTCGAATACGTCGAGTACCGTCAAGCGCGTTCGCAGGACTACCCGCGAGCAGCTGCGGCTGGTGGATAAGTCGGTTAAGTCGCGCTTTACGCGCGTGCGCAACCGGCTTGTCTTCATGGTGCAGAGCACACTCGGTGCTGGCCTCGCATTCTATGTAGCGCATGATTTTTTCGGCCACGAGCAGCCCTTCTTCGCCCCGATGGCGGTCATCATCATTTTGGGTCTCTCCGGCAGTGATCGCATTAGCCGCGCGGTGGATATGGCCATCGGCGGTGTCATCGGCGTCCTCGTGGGCACGTTGCTCGTGGATGCTCTGGGCACCGGCCCAATTCATATGACCATCATCATTGGTCTGGCGTTGATTATCGGTTCTTTCGTCACCGGATCGCAGTTGGTGTCCAACCAGATTGTCATCGCCGCCATCCTCATTGCCACGATTTTGCCCCCGACGGAGATGGGCGGAGTCTCCCGCGCGATTGACGCCATTATCGGTGCAGTCATCGGGCTGTCCATGATCATGCTCATCCCGAATTCGCCTCTGCGAGCGGGCCGAACCGAGGTGTCCAAGGTTCTTGGAATCACGTCATCGGTGCTTGTCGATGTCTCGAAAGGCCTCGAGGATAACGACCCCGACCGCATCCAAGAAGCACGTGATGCTGTGCGCGGAACTCAGGATGACATCAACAACATGCTGAACGCCACGAAAGGTGGTGCGGAGACCGCACGTCTATCACCGTTCCTGTGGGGCTCGCAGCGCAACGTCCGCTCCTTGGAGCGTATTCTCACCCCCGTCGATAACGTTGTCCGCGGCACCCGTGTGCTGTCCCGCCGTGCACTCGTCCTGGCTGAAGATGATGATGAAGCAACCCCGGAGCAGGTCGAGCTTATCGACGACATCTCGGACATCATGATGGAGCTCTCAGAACTCTACAGTCACCAATCCGCGCGGGAACGCCGCGTGGATGAGGCCCACGCTATCCCCGACATTGTTCACCGTCTGCGCCAGCTAGCGGCACGCTGTTCCGTTGACATGGCGGGGGACAAGCCGGTTCTCTCCGCTTATGCGGTGCTGGCACAAACGCGTTCCATCATCGTGGACTTGCTCATGATTTGTGGCATGTCCCGCGAGTCCGCGGTGGCGCAGCTAGTGCCCACGTCGAAGCACCCGGCCTACCCGCCGGAGGTGCTGGAGGACGAAGACTAAGGATGACTAGGGCCGCAACTTTAGCAGTGCGAATTCGGAAATCATTCGGACTACTTGTTCGGTGAAGGCAAATCAGATGTGACTTTGGCAGCCAACAGAGAACTACTCTGAAAGTACCGGGGTCTCTTCACAAATGCGGAGCCGCGTCCACTTGCTTCGTGCAAGATTTCCTGCTCACCAGCGGTAGTGAGAGTTAAGGGGTGCTTGGGTCCACTAAGGTGATACACCTTGTAGGTTTTCTCCGGTGGATAGCTTTTAACGAATGGATCTGAGAGGGCGTAGCTCATGATCTTCCCGAGACGATTTTCCTCGGGGTCGGATGATTTCTTAAGCTCGTTTGAGGTCTTCTTGTTCCAGTTAGAAGCGATTTCGATGTCTAAAACCCTTGGAAAGATTCCGATGATTTTCTGGCTGAAATAGAACCCTATGTAATCTACTTGTGCAAGTGGCGTGGAGGCTTCCAGAACCACGGCACCTACCCTTTGGTAGAAGGTGAAAAGGGAGTCGTCGGCGTGCCCCAAGATCGCGGTATTGAGCTTTGGAGTGCGATTTGTGGCTAGCTCCGTGACGCGTTCGAGGTTTTCTAACCATAGTCTTGCATCTTGGTCTATCCAACTGGCAAGTCTTAAAATTTTCTTTAGCTCTACCGTTGGGTCCACGTTGAGAAGTGAGTCCTGATGAGCACACCGATTTCGTAGGACATTGAGGTCTGTCAACAAGGTTGCAACTATTTTCCTGCTACCTTGGCCCGGAAATGCGTTTCGAAGGTATTTTCTCCAGATTTCCTCATTGGCATCGGACTTCGTGGAAAGTAGTGAAGCCCAGTACCCCATGTTCAGATGCGCGATGATGTCGTCTTTTGTGACAGGACGCTTGTATTTCTTGGCTAGCTTCGTAGAGAGTGCGGAAATATCGAAAGAATCTTGACTCCAGCCGAAGTCAAAAGGGTGAGCTTCGGCAAGTGAATCACTCATGGCATTCCGCAGCAAGACCTCAGTGTGATGAATGACTTCAGACAATGCAGCTGCGATTTGTGCGTTGAGTTCATATAGCTTCCATGCTTCCTCCGGTGTGCCACATTCTTCGAGGTATGGAGCGAATCTGGCCTCGGATACCCAAGAAACTTTTCTTGTGAGTGGCATGGGTTTGTTCTTTCGGGAGTCGAGAATGGTAGAGTTTTCCGCATACCGCCTAGGCGCATTGCACAATGCGCATGCGGTGAGGATCCGGTTCCGAGCCTAGTACCGAAAGGTAATGCTGGTCGGATCCTCATTTCGTTTTACCCTCAAACTCGTGCCCGAGAATCGGGGCCTAAACGACATTTCGTGCTGGCCTCCCAAATTAGTGGCCCCGGTACTGAGCCAGATTGATCGGATTACTAAGCAGGAGAATTAGGGCCGCACTACCTGCAGGTCCCGAAGGTGCCGGTAGAACGTCACGCGTTTGACCGGACGCGGTGCGCGGACGCCATCGACGCTAACGCTCAGCTCTGGCCCGCCTGCCTGTACGGCTCTTCCCTGCATCACGCTGTCGGGGTCGAGCTGTCCTGTCTTCTCTTGCTTGCGGAACCGAGCGAATAGTCCCCGCCGTGGCTCAGATTCCGGAGCAAAGCTCGATACTGCTTTTGCCGCCACGATGCCCGGCGCATCGGTCATTGGAACAAGGCGAGCGCCAAAGACATGCTTCTCGCGGTCCGCGCGCAAAAGCACAGCATCATCGACGATAATCTCGCCTGTAATCTCCTCGTCTGACCATTCCGCAATGGTGGCCGAGCCCGCAACGGCCAGACCCGCATCATTTCGAATGAGCGGTACCGGTTTAACCGGCGCAGTCAACGCAAATGAGAGAGCGTCTTCTGTGGATGTTGGTAGTCCCCAATTCATCGCTGCCGTGGATGCCTCATCCGTTGGTACGAAGCCCACCTCAGCCCACAGATAGTCCGCACGCATCATCCGGGTGAGCACGGCACTCAGCGCCGCATCGCTGCCTACGACGACCACACGCAACGGCTCCCGCAAGAACCGTGCTTGCGGTGCTGAGCCAGGCTGTCCTAAATGATCCACATCCGGCTGTGCAGCGATCTCATCGAGCGTTGGCGTCGGGTCCTCCGGCAGGACCTCCTTCGCCAGTGCGTCAAGCTCCTTGAGTTCGGCACGCGTCGGAACCTCGCTCACGTGCAGGCGTCGCACCTTTAATCCTTGCTCTTCGGCATGAGCAAGGGGAACGGAAGCGGTGCCTGCGGCTTGGCCACCGCAGTATAAAAGCGCACAGAACATACAAGGATCATAGAAGCCCTATCTACAAAGCTGTAATGGCAGGCAATTCACCAACCGAGAAACGGGGAGCCTTGCCCAAACATGTAGTGCGCATCACAAGTGCTGGGTAGTCTGGCAGTCAAACCCCACAAGGTTTCCTACATCGAAAAGTTCTAAAAGAGTCCTATCTACCCCTTGGAGGTTTCTCACTGTGTCTGCTCGCATGACTACCCTCGCACTCCTCTCCGCTACGGGCCTGGCGCTGAGCGCCTGTAGCTTTGGCGGAGGCTCTGGTGACAAAGCCGAAGAACCTGCTTTCACCACAGCGGCGGCGATGACCTTGGCAGAGTCGAGCTCAGAAGCACCTACGGCCTCGAGTACCCGATCCTCCAGCAGCTCGGCCTCGTCAACCTCGAGCGCCAATTGCGGGGAGGGTACAAAGCTGGAGGATACCGACCTTGGCAAGGTGTTGGAGAACAAGGAAGCCTACGTGAAGGGCTCCAACGAGAAATTCGAGGACCTGACCGTCGGTGAGGACAAGTACGACCCGTGCAAGTTCCTCAGCTACGTGGTGCTGGAGGGCAAATTCGATGGGGAATCCGTTAAAGTCCCTGTCTTCTTTGTCAACGGTAGAGTTTATGACGAGGATGCACTCTACATTACGCCGAGCTCATTCAAGGTCGAGGAGGACGGGGAGGGTTTCACATATGAGTCCAAGACCGTAGGCGACATCGTCGGCGTTGAGGGAAAGGTGTACAAGCGCCCAGGCACCGAAGCGCCTTCGATGGAAAACTCCTTTGACGGAGTGAACTCGGACATCTTCTTCATTGACGTGAAGTCGGAACCCACCGAATCTGCAGACTTGGCTAGGGATGAAGAAGACCTTCGTGGCGAAGAGCTCTTCACTATCTCTGCCGATGGCTGGAACATGGTCTGCGGAATCGCTGAAGAACATAACTCTATCGACTGTGCACATGGCGATGGCGGGGGCTGGGGTGTCAAGGGCGGTAAGACCCCAATGCCAGAGGGCATGGAATTTAACTTAGTGACCTTCCTGCCACTGGAGAACAGCACCGAGTTCAGCCAGTATGACGACGATATCCCAACCAACGGCAAGAAAATTGAGGGCAACGGACTCTACCGAATTGGCATCGGTGATATTGAGGCCCAGATCGCCGTTGCTGATGACAGCATCATCGTCAGCACCCCAGACAAGTCGAGGCTGATGTTCACCAACGACACCATCTACTTCGATAATGAGGAATCGGGCGGTGGCGACGTGAACACCGAAAGCGTCTAGTCGGCCTCACGCTTAATTCTCCGCGGACGGTACCCCGTGCCGCCAGCGCTCTAATTCTTGATGACCTTGTCACAAACCCACCACTTCTCCAGCAAGGCGGGTAAAGTAGGTGCGTATTTGACTTCAATAACTAGGAAGTGACACCAAAAATGGCAGCGATCGTCATCGTCGGCGCCCAGTGGGGCGACGAAGGCAAGGGCAAGGCTACCGACATCCTCGGCGGCAAGGTCGATTACGTAGTTAAGCCCAACGGCGGTAACAATGCCGGCCACACCGTCGTGGTCGGCGGCGAGAAGTACGAGCTGAAGCTCCTTCCCGCCGGCATTCTTTCTGAAAACGCAATCCCGGTTCTGGGCAACGGCGTGGTGATTAACCTTGAGGCTCTCTTTGATGAGATTGATGGCCTCGAAGCCCGCGGCGCTAATGCGTCGCGTCTGAAGATTTCCGCCAACGCCCACCTCGTGGCGCCCTACCACCAGACGCTCGACCGCGTGCAGGAGCGCTTCCTCGGCAAGCGCGCCATCGGCACTACCGGCCGCGGTATCGGCCCCGCTTATGCCGACAAGGTTGCTCGCATCAGTATCCGTGTGCAGGACATCTTCGATGAATCTATCCTGCGCCAGAAGGTTGAGTCTGCTCTAGACATCAAGAACCAGATGCTGGTGAAGATGTACAACCGCAAGGCGATCGACCCGGATCAGATCGTGGACTACTTCTTGAGCTACCGCGACCGCCTGCGCCCGATGGTCATTGAGGCCGAGTTGGAGCTCAACAAGGCTCTGGATGCCGGCAAGCACGTCCTCATGGAAGGCGGCCAGGCCACCATGCTGGATGTGGATCACGGTACCTATCCGTTCGTGACCTCCTCGAACCCGACTGCCGGCGGTGCCTCTGTGGGTTCCGGCATTGGCCCAACTCGTATTAGGACCTCCCTGGGCATCATCAAGGCCTACACCACCCGCGTGGGCGCTGGCCCGTTCCCCACGGAGCTCTTCGATAAGTGGGGTGAGTACCTGCAGACCACCGGTGGCGAAATCGGCGTCAACACCGGTCGCAAGCGCCGTTGCGGTTGGTATGACTCCGTTATCGCCCGCTACGCAACCCGCGTCAATGGTTTCACGGATTACTTCCTCACCAAGCTGGATGTGCTTACCGGCATTGGTGAAATCCCCATCTGCGTGGCCTATGACGTTGATGGCAAGCGCTACGACGAGATGCCCCTGACTCAGTCTGAGTTCCACCACGCCGAGCCCATCTTTGAAACCATGCCTGCCTGGGATGAGGACATTACTTACTGTAAGACCTTTGAGGATCTCCCGCAGAAGGCCCAGGATTATGTCCTACGTCTAGAAGAGCTCTCTAGCTGCCGCATCTCCTACATTGGTGTTGGCCCAGGTCGCGATCAGACCATCGTGCGCCACGACGTCATGGAAGATCAGTAAGCAGGCAGGGGGACGTCGCCAAGCAGCATGGCGTTAAATGTGTGCGATAATTCGAGAATGACTACCGCAGGCGATAACGCAGGCCGCATCGGCACCCCTCTTACAGCAACCGCTACCAAGGTGCTATTGCTGGGGGCGGGCGAGCTAGGCAAGCAGCTGGCCATAGCCTTCCAAAATGTGGGGCTCGAAGTCCATGCCGTGGACCGCTACGCAGGAGCGCCCGCACAGCAGCTCGCGCACTTTAGCTACATTGCGGATATCCGCGACCCCGAAAAGGTCTGGGAGCTCATCCAGCGCATCAAGCCAGACTACGTGGTCCCCGAGGTAGAAACCGTGGCAATTGAAGCCCTCGAGCGCGTGGAGGAAGAATTGGGGGCCACTGTGGTGCCCTCCGCGCGTGCGTGCGCGCTGACCCAATCGCGGGAGACCGTTCGTGCCGTGGCGGAGAGCATTGGCTTGCCCGTGTCCGGCTATCGCTTTGCAGAGTCCCCTGAGGAATTGCAGAAGGCGGTAGAGGAGTTGGGCCTGCCGTGCATTGTGAAGCCGGACATTACGACCTCCGGCAAGGGGCACGTCCTTCTTAAGGAAGAAGAGGACGTTGAGGAGGCCTGGACCATGGTGCGCCACGTGTCCTCCGATAATAAGCGCGTGGTGGTGGAGCGCTTTGTGGACTTTGATTATGAGGTCACGCTCCTGGCGGTGCGCTCCATTGACCCGGCCACGGGCAAGATGGCCACGTGGTTTAGTGAGCCTATTGGTCACCGTCACGAAAAAGGTGACCTGGTGGAGTCCTGGCAGCCCATGGCGATGAGCGAGGATGCGCTTGCGAATGCGCGTTCCGTGGCCGCGCGTATCTCTAATGAGTTGGGTGGACGCGGCGTGTACGGCGTGGAGCTCTTCGTGGCTGGCGATGATGTGTACTTCTCCTCAGTATCGCCACGCCCGTTGGATACGGCGATGCTCACGGACTATACGCAGCGTTTCTCCGAGTTCGATCTGCATGTGCGCGCCATGTTGGGCCTTCCCATTGACGTCACGTTGGTCAGCCCTGGTGCTGCGGTCATTCTCCACGCGGACGCCAAGCTTGACGCCGTCTCCTTTGCCGGCCTCGACGCCGCCCTCGCCTACGAGGAAACTGACGTCCGTCTCTTCGGCAAGCCCAGCGCCTACGCGGGCCGCCGTATGGGCATGGTGACCACGACCGCTGAGGACGTTGAGACCGCCCGCGACAGAGCTAACTTAGCGGCTTCTAAGATTACTGTAGGGCCAAGTCATAGCGAGTACGCTCAGGGCCCCTCAGAGGAGCCGGCGCTTAGCGACGCCCCCATTCCCGACATCGACGTCATCGAAGTCGCCGAGCCCGTCATTGACGTCGATCCCAAGCTCACTAGGTCTGCCGACGACTAATGGAGAGGTAACACTACACCCTTAAGTGGCCCTTCCGGTTTTAGAGTGCGTTGATTTTGTCCTGTAGTTGTCCGGAGTGGATCAGGCACCGCAAGATGTAGTGG